>JAISBF010000184.1 GCA_031266335.1 Verrucomicrobiales bacterium | reverse complement strand
GGGCGCCGTAGCCGATGCTGTCGAGGGTTGCGAGGATGGGGAGCATTTGCTCGGTTTGCATGCGCGTGGCGGCGAGGGATTGGTGGCCGTCGCGCAGGATGGTGTTGTTGAATTGTACGGTAGAGTTAGTCACGGGGATGATTATAAAGATGTCTTATGGTCAGTCAATTTACAAATCAGTGACATTCGCATAATACTCTCCGCTGACGGCTTTGACTTGCCATTTGGCCCGGTTAATCTTAATTATTACGGGTAACTTATGCGTATCGCTCTTGGCGCTGACCATGCCGGGTTCAAATACAAGGAGATGGTGAAGGAACATCTCGACAATCCCAGCCACGATTTGTCGGATTTTGGCACCTTCGATGAAACTCCGGTTGATTATCCGCTGTTCATCCGCCCGGCGGTCGAGGCCGTGGCCAGCCGCCAAGTTGACCGCGCCATCTTATTCAGCCAATCCGGCAACGGCGCGGCCATCATCGCCAACAAATGGTCCGGCATCCGCTGCGTCACCTGCTGGTCGCCGGAAGTCACCGCCCTGTCGCGCCGGCACAATGACTCCAACGTCCTGAGCATCGGCCAAAAAGTGGTCGCCGCGGACCTGGTCAGCAAAATCGTTGATATCTGGCTCAACACCCCGTTCGAAGGCGATCATGCCCGCCACCTCGCCGCCATCGAGCCGCCGCCCCAGCCGTATCAGCGGCATGAAAAAACCCTGCTCATCCGCCCGGAATTTCTCAATCACTCCGGCAACGTATTCGGCGGCTATATGATGAAATGGGCCGATGACATGGCCTACAACGCCGCCACCCTGGCGTTCCCCGCCGGCTCCTTCGTCACCAAGCTGTTCGAGCAATTCAATTTCAAAGCCCCCATCGTCAGCGGCGATGTCATCAAGATCATCAGCCAAGTCACCCAGGTGGGCAACACCTCCTGCAAAGTTGAGGTCTGGTCGGTGGACGCGCGCAAAAACGTCGAGGTGTTCCGCACTGCCGCCGTGATGGTCAACCTGAAAAACGGCCGCAGCCAGCCGATTCCGCGAGCTTTATGAAAACATCACTGTCAGTGTTGGCCATGTTGCTGACCGCCTGTCTGCTGGCCGCTTGCGCGACCGCTGACAATGGCCGGGTCCGCGACGCGGGCCGGGAAATTCGCAGCGAGGACGGTCACACCACCTTGCAACAAAGCATCCGCTTTTAGAACAACTCTCGGTAAATAATCACCAGGCTTGCGCCCGTCACTTGACCGGGGCCGGTTCCAGCGCCCGCCGCAAGGCGCGCACCAGCTGACGGGTGTCCTCGTCAGCGGCCAGTTTTTTACCATCGGCCCCGGTCAGGTAAAACGTATCCTGCGCCGCGCCGTTTTCCGTGGTGATCCGCGCGTGCGCCAACGACACATCACGGTCAGCGAGCACTTTGGAAATCCGATGCAACAGGCCGAGGCGGTCGGGCGAAATCAAATGCAGCATGGTATAAGCAT
Organism: Verrucomicrobiales bacterium; assembly: GCA_031266335.1. GTDB lineage: Bacteria > Verrucomicrobiota > Verrucomicrobiia > Methylacidiphilales > JAAUTS01 > JAIRPN01. The sequence goes on along the minus strand of JAISBF010000184.1, from coordinate 28,417 downwards.
CGGAGTTCTCATTGTCCGTCCACATGGCCAGTTCCACCACTTCCTCATCGAAAATGGCTTTGTTCGCCCGGCCGCGCGCCTTGATGATTTCCTTGCCAAGATCATAGGTCGGACTCAACAGGGCCTTGTTCAGCGTCTCCCGGAAAGCCTTCCGGTCGAATTCATGGCTGATGGCCTCGTATTTTTCCGTGCAAACCCGGAATCGGTCGATGACAATGTGGTCGTCCCGCGTCCAGATATCGGCACTCAAAATATTCAGCCCGGCCACCGCGAACGCGCCGGCAATCTTGGAAAACAGCTTGTCGCGGTCCCAAGTCACCACCGTCACCTCGGAATGCCCCTCGGTCGGCTTGTCGTGCCAGCGGATCACCGGCCACAGCGGATGTTCCTCCTCGCCCAATTGCTGCACGAAAAAAGTGTGTACCTGCCGGATATCGGCGGCAATGCGCTCCTCGTCAGCCTCCTTGAAATAATGCTCCGGCATGGCCAGGAAATGCGCCGCGCACTCCGCGCTGTCAACCTCGTGTTGCAACGATTTCAGCAACCGCTCCCGCAACTCAACCCCCCGTTGCGCCGCCTTTTTCAAGAACTCCTCCTCGCCTGCCAGCATGTCCCGCGTGCTGTGATAAAGCTGCCAGACCAAGCCCTCCTTCCAGTTCGACCAGACGGCGTTGCCCAGCCCCTGCACGTCGGCAAAAGTCATCAGCATGAGCAAATCGAGCTTCTCCGCGTCCTGCACCATGCGCGCGAACGAACGGATAGTCTGCGGGTCGTCCAAGTTGCGGCGCAACGCATACTCAGTGATGGTCATGTGGTGGTCCACCAAAAACCCCATCAACTGTAACTGCCGCCCGGTGATTTTCATCCGCCGGGCAAAACGCACCGCGTTCTGGGTGCTGATTTCATGATGCTGGCGACCGTTGGCGGCCTTGCCGGTGTCGTGCAAAATCAGCGCCAGATACAAAATCTCAGGGCACGGACAGGCGGCCAGCAAATCCCGATACTTGGCGTGCGGCGCGCTTTTTTTCACCATCACCTGGTCCAGTTGCTCAAGACACTGAATGGTATGCTCGTCAGCGGTGTACCGGTGGTAAAACTCATGCTGCACCAGGCAATCCAGCGGGGCGAATTCGGGAATCAGTTTCCCCAGCACCCCGCACTCGTGCATACCGCGGATGATGCGCCCGACCTCGCCCTTTTTGCGCACAATATCCAGCAGCATATCGCGCACCTCCGGCAACCACAGAAACTTGCCGTTCACCACGCCCAGCTTGCGCCGAATCATGGCCTCCAATTCGGGACTCAACCCCGCCTTGTGCTGCTGCATGAGCTGGAACACCCGCACCATCGCCAGCGGGTCATCGCCAAACACCGCGCCATCCCGCGCGTACAACCGTCCGCCGCGCAAAATAAACTGCTGATTGAGCTTCTGCTCCCCCCGGATGGCGGCGGGCAGCGGCAGGATTTTCAGGAAATACTCGCGCTTGCCGCGCCGCTCGCTCATGCGGCGGAACAGGATATTGGTCGTGAGAAAAATATCGCGGGTGTGATGATAATACTCCCGCATCAGCGCCTCCGTGCGGCGCAACACCGAACGCTGCGGATAACGCAGGCGGTTCGCCACCTCCCCTTGCAAGCGCAGCGTCAACTGATCACCCGCGCGGCCCTGGATATAATGCAACTCATTGCGAATCCGCAGCAGGAAATCGTAGGCGTGATCCAGCTGACGCTGCTCACTCGCCAGCAACAACCCCTTGGCTTGCAACGCGGCGGTGGAATCCAGCCCCAGCAACACCTTGGCCACCCAGAGCAGATTATGATAATCGCGCAGACCGCCGCAGCCGGTCTTGACATTCGGCTCCTGCAAAAACACCGTGTTGCCGAATTTTTCATGCCGCTTCCGCTGATCGTCAAGACGCCACTCGGCATACTCACGCTCGCGCCCCCGGAGGCAACTCTTGCGCAGCCGCTTGAGAAACCCGTCATACAACTCCCCGTTGCCCGCCAGCAACCGCGTCTCCAGATAACTCGTGCGGGTTTGAAAATCCGCCAACCCCTGCTTAATCGCCTCATCAACCGTGCGGCTGGCGTGCCCGACCTTGGCGCCGAGGTCCCAGAGCAGATACAACACCTGCTGGATAGCCTCCTCGGCAAAGCGGCGGTGCCTGGGCGAGCGCGTCGCTGTTTCATAAAGAAACAACACATCAATATCACTGAACGGCGCCAGCTGCCCGCGCCCGAACCCGCCCACCGCCACCATCGCCAACCGCGCCGAACCGCCGCCGCCGGCGGCGCCGTGTTTTAGCTCCGCGTCCGCCAGCGCGGCCTGGAACAAATGCCCCAGCACCACCGTATATAAATCGGCCCGTTTGCCGGCGGACAGCAAACCGCCGTCGCCGGAATTGTGCCCGAGCAAAATACGGTGTTCCTCCAGCTTTAAAAACTTGCGGTACAACCCCGGCAAATCCTGCAAATTAGTCTTGGCGCGCGCCAGCAGCGCCTGCTCCGCGTGTTGCAACACCCTGTCCAAATATCCACCCATAACAACCTAAACCCTGACGTGGAGCTTAGCCGAAAAACATTTGTTTACCAAGGAGAACCTGACGGAATTAAGCCTCCTTAAAACCATTTTAAGCCCTCTTAAAATCGTTGTAAGCGCCCTTAAAACCGTTACCAGCATGCTTAAAATCATTGCAAGCTCCCTTAAAATCATTGTAAGGAAGCTTAAAACCGTTGTAAGGAAGCTTGAAATGGTAATTAACCCCGCCTAACGCAAAGGAACAACGGAACAAAGAACTTTTTACAAGGAGCACCTGGAGGAATTGGAGGGGGCTGTTAATTGTAGCTAACCTTGCTCCAATAACTCCATGTCCTCTTTGTAAAAAAAATTCTTCGCGCCTTGCCTCCTGCTGCGCAGGGAAATTTGAAGCGGCGTGTAATTGCCGCTTTTGCCTTTGTTCCTTTGCGCCTTTGCGTTAATGTAGCTAACGAAACAACCCCTTCGCGTTAAGGCAGCTTGATTGACATCCCCGCTGACGGTGGCACAGTTACCCCATGACCACCGTCACCCTCAAGGAACTGCACGGCGCCACCGGCGAAATCGTCCGGCAAGCCGGCAAGGGGCGCACCCCCACCTACATCACCGACCGCGGCGAAATCGTCGCCGTGCTGACCAACCCCGCGCTCGTCCCCCCCAAGCGCCGTCCGCGCATCCTGTTGCCGGAGTTTGCCAAGCACATGGCCACGGGGCGGCGCGGCTTGCTCATGTCCGCCCTGGACGCCGTGCGGGGAGAGGTATGATGTTTTGCGACACCTCGTTTGGCGCCAGATTGTACGTTCCCGAACAGGACTCGGACACCATCCGGCAAATTATCGAGCAACATGACGCCGTCAGCGTCTCCGCGCTGTTTCAGGTGGAAGTACTGAGCGTGTTCCACCGCTTGTGGCGCGAAAATTGGTGGAGCCAGGCGACCTTTCAAGCCTCCGCGCGGCAATTCCAACGGGACCTCGCCGGCGGTTTGTGGCAACTCTACCCGTTGACCGCGGGCATTATCGCCGAGGCCGTCCGGCGTTATGAAACCCTGCCCAAAACCATCTTCCTCCGCGCCGCCGACTGCCTGCACCTGGCGACGGCCTTGCAGCACGGCTTCGACGAAATCCACACCTTTGACCGCCACCAAGCCAACGCCGCGCGGGCATTCGGCTTACGCGCCGTCACCGCCGGTGATGAGCTGCATTAACACCAAGCCACATTAACGCAAAGGAACAAAGGAGCAAAGAATTTTTTTTACAGGGAGAGCATGGAGTTCATGGAGATTAAAAAAACAACAACCTCCATGTTCTCCATGATCTCCCTGTAAAAAATCCTTCGCGCCTTTGTTCCTTTGCGTCTTTGCGTTAATGTAGCTAACGAAACAACCCCTCCGCGTTAATGCAGCTCATTTTAGTTAACTTTTAGCTGTTAAATTTCCGCGAACCCGCGTAACCTGCCCAGGATTTAAACAACCAAGCAAACCCATAAAAACCAAAACCTCCATGAAAACCCCCACCCTCATCCTCCTCGCGGCCCTCGTCACCACCCTGACCGCCACCGCGCAGGCCGCCAACAAAGTCGTCAACAGCGGCACCGTAACGGAAACCGGCCAGTCCTACGACAACGCCACTAGCAGCACCTTCTCCGCCCTGACCGTCACCGGCAACCAAACCTTGTACCGCGGCACCGACATCACCCTGGACAGCACCCAGTACAACCAATACGGCGCCGAAGTCGGCGCCAACGCCGGCCTCGCCCTCACCGGCGGCACCGTCACCACCTCCAACACCCTCGGCCACGGCATCCACCTCTACGGCAACAACGCCCACGCCATCCTCAGCGGTGGCACCATCAGCACCGAAGGTCGCGGTGCCCGCGGCCTCTTCCTGGAAAACTACGCCACCTTCACCGGCACCGACCTGTTCATCCACACCAGCGGCAGCGCCATCACCGTCAGCAACACCACCTTCAACGCCTTCGGCATCTTCCTCACCAACTACGCCAGCGGCACCCTCCTTAGCGCCACCGGGTACGGCAGCAGCATCACCACCGAAGGCGCCGGCGCCCGCGGCATCCAGGTCGAGGAACATTCCACCTTCACCGGCAGCAATGTCGTCATCGGCACCACCGGCAGCGGCGCCCACGGCTTCTCCGTCGCCGCCAACGGCACCGCCAACGTCAGCGACCTATATATCCACACCACCGGCGTTGACGCCTGGGGCATCCGCGTCGAAGACCACTCCACCCTCACCGGCACCGGCATTTATATCGGCGACACCGGCACCCGCAACGCCTACGGCCTCCACATCGCCACTACCTCCACCGCCAACCTGACCGACACCTACATCTACACCAGCGGCAGCGGCGCTTACGGCGTCCAGGTCACCACCTCATCCACCCTCGGCGCAGACAACCTCAACATCCATACCGAAGGCAGCGCCGCCCACAGTCTGCGCATCGACAACTCCGCCACCGCCAGCGTCACCAACACCAGCGTCTTCACCACCACCGGCAGCGGCGCCCACGCCATCTCCCTCAACGGCCAAGGCTCCACCCTCCGCCAACTCGACGCCAGCACCCAACTCAGCTCCACCGGCGCCAACGCCCACGCCATCTCCGTCACCGGCAGCGCCGCCCTCACCCTCGGCACCGGCCTCAGCACCGTCCTCCCCAACAACATCGCCGTCACCGGCAGCGACTCCGCCGTCCTCCACGTCGCCGGCGGCGGCACCCTCACCCTCAACCGCGTCGCCCTCAGCGCCTACGCCGCCAGCCAACTCGGCGCCGACAGTTGGTTCCTCCGCGTCGGCCCCGACGGCCACGGCGTCATCAACGGTGCCCTCGACACCGCCGGCGGCGGCCTCTGGATTGAACACACCGGCACCCTCAGCGTCGATGCCGCCGCCGCCACCGTCGTCAGCGCCACCGGCGCCCGCCTCCGCGCCGACGGCCTCCTCGACCTCCTCAGCACCATCAGCGGCAGCACCCTCACCGTCGCCTCCCTCGACGGCGCCAACACCGGCACCGTCGCCCTCAACGGCAACAGCCTCATCGTCAACGGCACCGCCAGCGGCACCTTCGCCGGCAGCATCACCGGCGCCGACTCCAACCTCACCAAAACCGGCCCCGGCACCCTCACCCTCAGCGGCAGCAACACCTTCAGCGGCACCGTCAGCGTCGGCGGCGGCACCCTCAACGTCACCGACTACACCGGCACCACCGCCAGCATCCTCGTCAGCAACACCGCCGCCATCCGGCTCACCGGCACCTGGCATTCCAGCGGGGAGGTGCAACTGACCGGCACCAGCAGCCTCGTGCTCGCGGGCGACTCCCTCCTGCGCAACGGCCCTGACGGCAATCACTCGGCGAACCTCGGCGGTAGTGGCGACACTCCCGGCAGCAACGTCACCGCCACCCTCCAGGACAACGCCAAATGGGAGGTCTTGGGCCGATATGTGCATGTCGGCCGCGGCGCCACCAACGCCGCCACCCTCACCATTGAGGGCCACGCCGTGCTGTCCCACACCAGCGCCAACAGTAACGCGTGGACCAACATCGCCAACAACGTCGGCACCTCCGGCACGGTCATCATCCGCGACAGCGGCTGGTATCAGGAGCTTAAACACGTCACCGTCGGGGTGGAGGGTGACGGCTTTGTGAGCATCAGCGACAGCGGCAGCATGACCGTCGGTGGCAGCCTCTTCATCGGCGGCGAGTCGAACTACAGCGGTGATGACACCAACGCCACCGGCCTCGTGGACATCACCGGCGGCTTGCTGGACGTGACCGGGAACATCGAGGTCGGCGCTTCCGCCCGCGGCGCGCTCAACGTCAGCGGTAACGGCACGGTGAGCGGCTCCAGCATGATTATCGGCAACGAAACCACCGCCAGCGGCAGCGTCAACGTCAGCGGCACCAGCCTGATTAACATCACCAACAACCTCACCGTCGGCGGCAGCGGCGTCGGCACCCTCGACATCACCGCCAGCGGCTCCGTCATCGTCGGCGGCACCTCCTTCATCGGCAACGCCGACACCGGCTACGGCAGTGTCACGGTCAGCGACACCGGCTTTTTTAGCAGTACCGGCAACCTCTACGTCGGTCACTCCGGTACCGGCACGCTCAACATCAACGGCAGCGGCACCGTGCAAAACGCCCAAGGCTACGTTGGCCGCATGGACGGCGCCAGCGGCACCGTCACCGTCAGCGACAACGCTTTCTGGGATAACCGCGAGACCCTCTTTGTCGGTGCCAACGGCACCGGCGAGTTGCTCATCAAGGGCAACGGCCAGGTGCAAATCGGCACCACGGTGCAAATCGGCAACTCCGTCACCGGCTACGGCCGCGTCACCGTCAGCGACACCGGCAGGTTGAGCAACAACAGCACCATCTTCATCGGACAGGCCGGCGTCGGCTTCCTCGACATCACCGACAGCGGCACCGTGCAAAACAACAGCGCCGCCATCGGCTACGCCGACACCGGCACCGGCGTCGTCACCGTCAGCGGCAACGGCGCCTGGGTGATCGACGACGAACTCTACATCGGCGGCACCGGCGCCGGCACTCTCAATCTCAACGGCAGTGGCTTCGTGCAAAGCGGCACCGGTGTCCTCGGTTACGCTGACGCCGGTTACGGCGCGGTCACCGTCAGCGACACCGGCTACTGGCACAACACCAGCAACCTCACCGTCGGCGTCACCGGCAGCGGCGCGCTGACCGTCACCGGCAGCGGCTTGGTGGAAGTCGGCGGCACCTACACGCAGGGCGCGAACGGCGCGCTGACGGTGGACTTGGCCGAGCGCGGCGCGGGCGACGCCTTTGTGCTGACGGACAGCGCCACGCTGGGCGGCACGCTGACGGTGCGCAATTACGCCGGCGCCATCAGCGGCAGCGCCAGCGGCCTCAGCCAGGCCGACCTGCTGATTATCCGCTCGCACAACGCCATCGACGGCGACTTCGCCGCGGTGACCGTGCTGAACGGCGGCACGGCGGTGCCGACCCCCGACTTCATCCACGCCGGCGGCACCACCAGCAGCAGCGGCACCGATTATCTGGCCGGCTACCGCTTGTCGTGGAACAGCGGCACGACCTTCAGCACCGGCAACTTCTCCCTCGGTGATGGATATATGCTGGATGAATTTATCCTGGACGAAATCTTGGCCGACACCGACGCGAACGACAACTGGGACGGCCAGTCGCTGACCAAGATCGGCGACGGCACGCTGATTGTGACCAAGGCGCAAAGCTACACCGGCACCACCACCGTGGCGGATGGCGTGCTGGTGCTGACCGAGGACGGTTATCTGGCCGACAGCGCCCTCAGCGGCAGCGGGACGCTGACCTTGCGCGACAAGGGCGTCTTCACCTTCACCGCCAGCAACGCGGCCGGGGATTTCGCCGGTACGGTGCGGCTGGAGGCCGGCGACGCGGGCACCGGCAGCGGGTTATTGATAACGGCGGACAGCACCAACGCGGCGGTATTGGCGGACGCGACGCTCCAGTTGGCCGCCGGCGGCAGCGGCACCATCAGCGGCACCGGTAACATCAACTTCGGCGCCCTCGCCATCGACGGCGGCAAGCTGGCGGTGGACACCGACGACAGCGCGGAAGCGACCTTCACCGGCAGCGCGGGCAGCATCACCGTCACCAGCGGCACGTTGCAAGACCTCGACTGGTCCCTGACCACCGGCACGCTGAACCCGGCGCTGAACTTCATCGACGAAAGCAGCGGCATCAGCGACGACGGCCTCCTGCTCATCGCCAGCGACACCGTCACCAGTGCCGGCCAGCTCGTGTTGATTGACCAGGACGGCAACTCGCCGACCAGCGGCACGTCGGAGAAGCGATTTGCAGACACCGTTACCGCCTACTACGAGCACACCGGTCTGGCTGGCACCAACGCCGCCGGAGTCGCCGGTCTGTTCATCGACTACAATCTGGTCGAACTGGCCATCGCCACCGGCAGCACCTTCGACTTGACCACCAACGGCGCCATCAACGACCTGCTGCTGGCCACGGTCAGCGGCGCCGGCAACCTGATCATCAGCGGCACCAACGCGCTGACGCTGGGCGTGACCAACACCCACACCGGCACCACCAAGGTCGAAATCGCCAACCTGCGCGCCGGCGCGGACAACGTCTTCGGCAGCGGCGACACCACGCGGCTGGTCACCTCAAACACCACGACCGTTGACCTGAACGGCAAGGCGCAGACCATCGGCGGCCTGGAGCACGACGGCGTGCTGGACTTCAACAGCGGCACGCTGACCATCACCGGCGGCAACGGCCCCAGCACCGTCAGCGGCACGTTGACCGGCGTCGGCGCGCTGACGGTGCAAGGCGACACGCTGACCATCACCGGCGCCAACGCCACGCTGACCGTGGCCACCACCATTGACAGCGGCGCGGCCATCGTCATCAACGACACGCTCGGCCTCGGCACCGGCGACATCACCGTCAGCGGCACCCTGGTGTTGAAGGACAACGTCAGCGGCACCTTCGCCAACGCGCTGGACGGCGACGGTATGCTGGTCAAGGACAGCGCCCAGGATGTCTTCATCGCGCGGGCCAATGTCGGCTTCACCGGCAGCGCCCAGGTCAACGACGGCGCGCTGACGCTGACCAACCTCGCCGCCGTCGGTACCGCCGGCATCGCCGTGGCCGCCGACGCCGTGGCCGTGTTCACCGGCGTCAGCGGCGTCCTGCAAAACAGCGTCAGCGGCGACGGCACCCTCGAAATCCGCGACGCCGCCCTGACCGCCACCGACAGCGTGACGGTCAACGTGGGGCAAATCAACCTGACCACCGGCACCGTGGCGCTGGACACGACCAACACCTTCGGCCGCAACGTCGCCGTGGACCCCGCCAGCCGGGTGGACTTCCTCCGCGACGGCGCGAGCATGGGCAACGTCAACAACCGCGGCCTGCTCAACTTCGCCGCTGACGGTGGCTTCAAGACCGTCACCATCGGCGACTTGACCGGCGACGGCGGCAGCATCGCCATGAACATCAACCTCACCGCCGAGCAGGGCGACCTCCTCGTCACCGACAGCGTCGTCGGCACCCACCGCCTCATCCTCAACCGCGTGGACAGCCCCGGCAACGTCACCGGCCGGGAGCGGATCCTGCTGGTGGAAAGCACCGACAGCAGCGCCGGCGCCTTCGTCAGCGATGTCGTCATGGACGGGATGCTCCAGTACCACGTGCTGGACGGCGCCAGCGGCGGCATTGACAATAACCCGAACAACTGGTGGCTGACCGGCAAAATCAGCTCCCAGGGCGAGGTCGTGCTCAGCCACGCCGCCGCCGCCAGCCTCGGCTGGTTCGCCAGCGACCGCACGCTGTTGAAGCGCATGGGCGACCTGCGGCTGGACTACGAGCAACTGGACGACCGCGTGAACTTCGCCAAGCACGCCGAGGGCGACGTCTGGGTGCGCGGCTACGGCCAGCAAATCAACACCGGCAGCCAGGTCAGCGGCGCGCCGTTCCGCGACCTGATCTGGGGCACTGACATTGGCGCCGACAAACTCTGGCGCCTCAACGAGCGCAGCGTATTGTACACTGGCGCGTTCGGCGGCTACCAGCAGAGCACCCTGGACTTCCGCACCCTCACCGCCAGCGCGGAGAGCGACGGCTACCAGGGCGGACTGTACGCCACCTGGCTGCACGACACCGGTTGGTACGCCGACCTGGTCGGCCGCGCCGCCTACGTGGACAGCCGCTTCGACGTGTGGGAAAACGGCGGCCAATCCCGCGCCCAATACCACAACTGGCAAGCCGGCGGCAGCCTGGAACTGGGCCGCAAATTCCAGTTCCAGGACGGCTGGTTCGTCGAGCCGCAAGCGCAGGCCAGCTACGCGCACCTCTTCGGCGCGGACTACCAAAGCACCGGCGCCAACCCGACCGGCGTCAGCCAGAGCGACGCCGACCTCCTGCAACTGCGCTTCGGCGCCCTCTTCGGCCGCACCGTCAAGTTAAGCAACGGCGGCCTGTTGCAACCCTACGTCAAAGTAATGGGCCTCAAGCAAGTCAGCAGCGGCGGCACCATCACGTCCGACCGCGACCATTGGCGGCCCAACTACGACGGCCTCCGCGCCCAACTCGGCGCCGGCTTCATCTGGCAACTGGACGACCGGAACCAACTCCACCTCGACTACGAAGCCGAGTTCGGCGAAAAGTTCGACCAACCCTGGGGCGTGACCGCGGGCTATCGGTACCAATTCTGATCTAACCGCGGAGACGCGGAGGCGCGGAGTTTTTTTACAGGGCTAATGCTGCTCCGGAGCGGGCGGGACGCCCGCGCTCCATAGGTGGTAGGATATATCAATCGGGTTGGGATGGGCGGTCGGCCTATGGAGCGCGGGCGTCCCGCCCGCTTCAGCACCGGCAAGCTGCCGACGCTCCCGGGGCTTTAGTTAGCCACATTAACGCAAAGGGACAAAGGAACAAAGGCAAAAGCGGCAATTACACGCCGCTTCAAATTCCCCTGCGAAGCAGGAGGCAAGGCGCGAAGAATTTTTTTTACAGGGAGATCATGGAGAACATTGAGGTTGTTTTTTTAATCTCCATGAACTCCATGGTCTCCCTGTAAAAACTTCTTCGTGCCTTGCCTCCTGACTGGCGCGTCAAGTGCACTGGCGAATAAAAGAAGTGAATTTTCCAAGCCAAACAGTGCGCGGGAAGGCGTAACCAGTGCGCGAGAGCTGGTTTTCGGTGCGCGGGACAGCATTTTTAGTGCACTGAACGTCATAACCAGTGAACTGAATATCATAACCAGTGCACTGAACGTCATAACCAGTGCACTGCACGTCATAACCAGTGCACTGAATCTCATAACCAGCGCACTGGTAAGCGTAATCAGTGCACTGAAAATCATCACCAGTGCACGGGAAATGAATTTCAGTGCACTGGTAACGATTTTCTGTGAGCTTAAAACGATATGCAGTGCACTGATAATGAATTTCAGTGCACTGAAAACGCCGTGCAGTGCACTGGTGATGATTTTCAGTTCACTGGTAATGATACTCAGTGCACTGGTAACGATGTTCCGTGCGTTGAAAATGCGATTCCGCGCACTGGTAACGTTGACTAACCGGTGCGCGACGGCGAGGTACTGGGAGCGCCGGCTTCCAGCCGGCGCTCCCGTGGCTTTAGTTAGCTACATTAACGCAAAGGGACAAAGGAACAAAGGCAAAAGCGGCAATTACACGCCGCTTCAAATTCCCCTGCGAAGCAGGAGGCAAGGAGCAAAGAATTTTTTTTACAGGGAGATCATGGAGTTCATGGAGATTAAAAAAAACAACAATCTCAATGTTCTCCATGATCTCCCTGTAAAAAATTCTTTGTCCCTTTGCGCCTTTGCGTTAATGAAGCTAACTAAAAAAACTCCGCGTCCCGGCAGTTAGCGTTCCCAATCATCCGTGCGGAAGGGGCTGGCGGGGAGGCCGTCGGCGTTGTACAAGTCCGCCGCGGGGTTGTCCGCCCAGGCGTAGCGCGCCGCGACGGGTGACGCCACGCTGTCGGCGCTGAGGATGACGGTGTCGCCGCTGATGGTCGCGGTCGCCCAGACGAATTTTTTGTCCGCGCCGGCGATGGCGAAGCCGCGCAGGGCGCCGTCGGGGTTATGGTTGACTAATCCCTGGCCAAGGTGGTCGAAGCGCAGCACGATTTTATTGCCGTCAATCTTCAAGTCGCGGTACGACGGGCCACTGTACTCGACGGGCCGCCCGTAGTCCTTCGCCAGCGCGTTCAGCGCCAGCCGCCGGCCCACGTCCTGCTTGTTGCGCGGGTGGATGTCCCCGGCGTCGCCGATGTCGATGGTCACGGCCAGCCCGGTGTGCGGCACGGTCAGCGCGGTGCGCAGTTGCGCCTCGCGCAGGCGCGCCCAGTTGGTATCGGTCGGCTGCTCGGCGCGGGCCATGAAGTTCGCCAGTTGCACGATATAGAATGACAGCGCCGGCCGGTGCCAGTCCTGCCGCCAGTTGTCAATCAGCAGCGGCAGCAGCACGCCGTATTCTTCCGGCCGGCCGGCGTTGCTCTCGCCCTGGTACCAAATCGCGCCGCGCAAGGCGAACGGTACCAGCGGCGCGATCATGTTGTCGTACAGCACGCCGACGTTGCTCTGCCGGTTCTCGCCGTGGTCGGGCGGGCACTGGCCGTCCAGCGGCTCTTCCAGCCGGAGCTGCCAGTCGCCGCCGTTGAGCAGCACCGGGGCGCCGCCGGTGAGGGTGATGCCGAAGGTCGGCTCGCCGTGGCCGATATGTACGTCGCCGCGGCGGTTGAAGACGCGGATGAGTAATTCGTTGTCGCCCGGCCGCAGCACGCCGGCGGGCACGGCGTATTTGCGCCGCTGGTTGCGCGCGTCGCGCTGGTCCGGGTCCAGGGTCGCGCCGACGCGGGTGCCGTTGAGCCACGCGATATCGTAGTCCCAGATTTGCCCCAGCTGCAACGTGCCGGCGCCGACCAGGTCGGGGTCGAGGTGGAAGGTTTTGCGCAGCAACCACACGCCGTCGGCGCGCTGCGGGGCGGCGGCCTCGAGGTTGCCGGGCGCGGTGACTTTCGTCCAGCCGTCGGCGGGCAGCGTCAGCGGGTAGTCGCCGTGCTTGGCGATGAGGGCGGCGATTTTTGCCTGCCAGGCGTCGAGTTTCGCCGCAACGTCAGCGAGCAGCGCGTTGTCCTCGGCGACGGTGTCCTTGATACGGTCGGCGCGCCAGCGGTAGTAGCGTTTGAAATCCTCGTTGTCACTGTCGCGGAATAGCGCGGCGCGAATCCACGGCTGGATGGCGGTGCCGCCCCAGGAGGAGTTGATGACGCCGAGCGGCACGCCGAGGGCCTGTTGCAACTCGCGCGCGAAGAAGTAGCCGACGGCGGAGAAATCCGCCACCGTCGCCGGCGTGCAAACCTGCCATACCGCGCCGGGGTCGGTCAGCGGCACCGGGCCGGTGTTTTTTTTCACCTGCAACAGGCGGATGAGCGGGCGGTCGGCGGCGGCGATTTCGTCCTTCGTGTTGCTGACGCCGCGCATGGGGAAATCCATGTTCGACTGGCCGGAGCACAGCCACACCTCGCCGACCAGCACGTCGCTGACGGTGCGCGTCTGCCGGCCGTCGCTGACGGTGAGCTGTTGGCCGGCACTGTCAGCGGCCAGCGCGGGCAGCTTGACCGACCACTGGCCGGCGTCGTCCGCCGTGCCGCTGACCGTGTGCCCGGCGAAGCTGACGCTGACCGTGGCGCCGGCGTCCGCCGTGCCCCAGACCGGCGCCGGCATTTCGCGTTGCAACACCAGGTGATCGGAAAACACCGGCGCGAGTTTCAATTCCGCCCGCCCGCTGACGGTGACAGCCAGCGCGCCCAACAATAGCAGGAGTTTTTTAGTCATAAGGGGGCAGTTTAAACCGGTTGGTCACGGAGCGCCACAGAGAAGACACGGAGCAGGCACAGAGAGTCACGGAGTTTTTTTTAAACAATTAAATTAACTCAGTGTTCCTCTGTGCCTGCTCCGTGTCGCTCCGTGACCGTATCAGCGCCGGCGGCGGCGGATGGCGAGCAGCGCGGCGCCGGTCACCAGCAGCGCCCAGGTCGAAGGTTCGGGGATGGCCGCGAGGTTCAGGTTCAGCAGCAGGTCGTTGCCGTCGAGCAGCAGGCTGTAGCCGTAGCCGTCATCATTGATTAACCATTCGGGATGCAGCGCGTCGCTGATGACGAGGTTGCTCACGCTGCCGCTGACCGAGTCGAAGCCCTTGGCCAGCGTCCAACTGAAGAGCGTGTCGCTCTCGCCGGCGGCGGGGGTGTAGTCGTCCAGGTAATTCAGTTGGATAGTGCCGCCGAGCAGGTTCAGCGTGGAGGCCAGCGTCGGGTTGTCGCTTTCCACCATGTCGTTGGCGGTGGCGGAGATGTCCACCTCGAAAATCGAGCCGACGCCCAGCGTCAGCATGGACACGTCCGTGTTCCCCGTCTGCCGGGCGCCCAGCAGCAGCGTGCCGGCGCGGTAGTCGCCGGAGAGATCGCCCGGCGCGAGGATGCCGCCATTGGCGACCCGCACTTCGCGGACCCCCGGCTGGATGGTGCTGCCGCCGTCGGTGACGTGCAGGACGATGTTGCTGGTCATGGTCAGCCAGCCGACGCCGGAGAGTTTGCGGACGGCGTTGTTGGCGGTAATGCGCGCCTCGCCGTCGCGGTCGATGCGCAGTTCCGTGTCGGCCGGCAGCACATAGGCGGCGGCGGCGTTCAGGCCGGTTTGCACCACGGTCACGCCGGTGTAGCTCTTTTGCGTGCCGTTCAAAGTGACAAAGCCGTCCACGTTGGCGGCGATGAGGCCGGCTTGGTTCCGGTCGGTGATGCTGTTGGTGAGGTCGCCGTTGATGGTCACCCCGCTGCGGCGGCCGTGGAAAATCGCGGCGTTGGCGCCGGTGTTAATGGTGCTGTTGTTGCCGATGTAATTGGTGGCGCCGAGGAAGCCGGAAGTCACCGTCAGCGTCACGTTATCGGCGATGGTGATGTTGCCGTTGTTGACGAGCAGGGCGTTGATGGTCTGGTCGGCGCTGACGGTGGCGCCGTTGCCGTCGTTGACCCTGACATTGTCGGTGTCACCCGCGCCCATGATGCCGGCGCCGTTGCCGTCGAAATACTCGCTCGCCGTCAGCGCGCGGAAGCCGCCCGCCGTGGTGTAAGTCACCAGGTCGCTGCCGGCCCATGAGCCGCCGTCAGCGTTGCCGAAGCCGCCGCTGAGGTTTTGCGCGGTGGCCCACGGGATGATGCTGATGGTGGTGGTG
Organism: Verrucomicrobiales bacterium; assembly: GCA_031266335.1. Classification (GTDB taxonomy): domain Bacteria; phylum Verrucomicrobiota; class Verrucomicrobiia; order Methylacidiphilales; family JAAUTS01; genus JAIRPN01. Next base: position 13,114 of record JAISBF010000184.1, on the reverse strand, counting down.
CCGGCCGCGCCGCCGCCGCCAACCAAGCTGTCCCGGATGTTTTTGTCGTTGCCGGAGATTTTGATGAAGCCGTTGACGCCGGGGCCGCCGCTGCTGCTGAGGTTGACGGTACCGTAATCGCGGTAGAGTGAAGTCAGCGTCAGCGTGCCGGTGGTCATCCCGATGCCGGCGCGGCCATAGACGGACACCGGGCCGACCTGTTGCCCGGTGACTTGTTCCTGCGGACGCACATCCAGCGCGCCGGCGTAAATGCTGACCGGCATGTCATCGGCGAGCATATTCGTGCCGCTGAGGGCATTCCGGGGCTGCAAGGTCAGGATGTGGCGGGCGCCGACGACGTGCAACCGGTCGGCGTCAATGGTGCCAAAACCGTTGGCGTTGCCTTCCAGTACCGTCGTGCTTTTGTACTTGTAATATTCCATGCCGCCGATGGTGACGGTGCCATCCACCTCGACCGGGCGATAGAAATACATCACGCCGCTGCCAGCTCTGGTCAGCGAGGCGGCGTTGGTGACGGCGGCGTGCAGATAGAAAGTATCCACGCCGTCACCGTCCATGTTGGGATTGATGTCAAACACCGGGTTGCCGCCGGAGAAGTCCATGATCACCCCGGTGCGGTTGGCGGAACCGAAATTTAAAAAGCGCGAGACATTGGTTTTCCCGTCCCCCATGCTGACGGTGATGCGCGGGTTCGGCGCGGTGAAAGTCCAGACCGTGTTGTTGTTAGGAGTTAAATTAACGTTGGCAACATCGGGGCTGATGTAGGTGAAATTATTGGTGAAGGTGTGGGCGTTGAGGTTGATGTTCCAGGCATTGTTCGTCTGCGACAGTATCAGGCTGTCGCTGGTGGTGGTCGCTTTGTCGAGGGTCAGGGTGTTGCCGTTAATGGCGGTGATTTTGGTACCGTCAGCGATGCCGACATAGCCGTTGAGTGTTTGACCGACGGTGAACACTCCCTTCCCGGAGCTGTTGAGGGCGTTAACCGTGGTGGAATTGGCGTTGAAGGAAAGATAGACATCGGTGGTAGTGGTGCCGGTGATGTATGACGTGCGCGTGGCGGCGTTGCTGATGGTGAACGAGCCATTGTCGAGGATTTCCTTGACGACTGTGCCGACGGGAATGCCGTCGCCGCTGATGCTCTGTCCCACCAGCACCTGAACCGCGTAGGCGTTGGGCACGGTATAGACAATGTCACTGCCAGCGGTGAGGAGGTACTTATTATTGAACTGGTTGGTGGTGATTTGCTGATTACTGAACCAGTTGTTACCGCTGAAGGTGTCGTTGATTTCACCGCCGGACCAGTTGGCCTCGTCGGTGTAACTCAGGTTGTTGTCCGTCCCGCTCCACTGCGCGCACACCGTCAGCGGCGTTAAAATAAGCACTAATGCAATGAATACGCTTCTAGCTACCCCCCCCCCCCATTCCCTATTGGAAATAAACGGGTTTCATCAACCGCGCCGACCACAAACGAGTTAATAATCATTTTCGCATTCATGGCGTAATTTTGTGCTTCGACCCAAAACTGTCAAGGGATTTTTTGGGAAGAAGAAAAATCTCAAAGTTCAAATCTCATATCTCAAAACCACAACTGTACAATGCAAAGCCCGCCGCACCCGTGACGCCAGGTGCAAGCGTGTTTTGCCTTGCAGTTTTGAGATATGCGTTTTGCGCTTTGAGTTTTTAACGGTACTGACTCGGACCGAAGTCTGCTTCGTAGAACGGCGCGATGTAGTCGCCGGGCGGAATAAGTTCGTCGATTTTTTTCAGGTCGTCGGCGATGAATTCGACGCTGACGGCGCCGAGGTTGTCCTCCAGTTGCGCCAGCGTGCGCGGGCCGATAATCGGCGAGGTGATGCCCGGTTGTTGCATGGTCCACGCCAGCGCGAGTTGCGACAGCGTCACGCCCTTGTTAGCGGCCATCACCGCCAGCGGCTCGATGAGGTCGTGGATTCTTTCATTCAGCCGCCGCTGCTGGAACGGCGCGGGGTTGGCGTAACGCGCGTCGGCGGGGGCGGGCTGGTTGCGCCGGTATTTGCCGGTCAGCAGGCCGCCGCCAAGCGGACTCCACGGGATCAGCGCCAGCCCGTAGGTGCGGGCGACGGGAATCAACTCGCGCTCGATGCGGCGGTCGAGCAGATTATAAGGCGGCTGCTCGCAGACGAAACGGTGCAGGCCGTGCTCCTTGCTCACCCACAGCGACTCGACAATCTGCCACGCGCCGAACGTGCTGGCGCCGATGTAACGCACCTTGCCGCTGACGATGAGGTCGTTCAGCGCGCGCAGGGTCTCGTCAATCGCCAGGTCCGACTGCGGGCGGTGGATTTGGTACAAATCAATATAATCCGTGCGCAGCCGGCGCAAACTGGCCTCGCACTGCTGGATAATGTGCCGGCGGGAGTTGCCCTGCGCGTTGGGGTCGAGGTCGTCCATGTTACCGTGAACTTTGGTGGCGAGGAACACGCGGTCGCGCCGGCCGTTGCGCTGCAACGCCTCGCCGGTGACCTCCTCGCTGCGCCCGCGCGAATAGACATTGGCGGTGTCGAGCACGTTAATGCCGGCGTCCAGCGCGCGATCAATGATGCGGCAGGATTCAGCCAGGTCGGTCTTGCCGCCGAACATCATGCAGCCCAGCGTCAGCGGCGAAACTTTCACGCCGGTGCGCCCAAATAAACGATAATCAGTCAATTGCATAGCCGATGATTATGCGGAACCGCCCGTGAAATGCAAAGCGCAAAACGGGATGAATTTTTTTCACCACGAAGACACGAAGTTTTACTAAAAAAAATCCTTTGTGCCTTCGTGTCTTTGTGGTGAAGAATTTTTTTTAACAAGACCGGCATTGACAAAACGTCGATTCTTTAGGAAATTATCCCTCCTTGTTCATCAAGAACGGAGCATCACACGGGTTGGTAGCTCAATGGTAGAGCAGTACCCTTTTAAGGTATTGGTTCTGGGTTCGAGTCCCAGCCAACCCAGTTATTTTACCCTGGCACCCACTTCGCCGTCAGTGACGCGAATTTTGATTTTACCGGCCGCTGCCAGTGACGCCCGGTCGCGTAATACTTTGCCGTCGGAGTCAAACACCAGGGCATAGCCGCGTTGCAGCGTCCGTTGCGGGGATAGCAGGCGCAGCTGGTCGGCCTTGGCTTGTAATAATTTGTTCAGTTCGGCGAAACGGCGGGCGGGCGCTGCCAGTGACCAGCGTTGATGCAACGCCGACCAGCGCTCTTTCGCGCGCGCCGTTGAGTGTGCCAGATTGCGGCGCAGCGCCAGCTCGTGGTCGTCCAACCGTTGCGACAATTGCTCGACCGTCCGCGCCGGCTCGCGGAATACGTAATGGTCGCGCCACGCCGTCAGCTGCCAGCGGCATTGCGTCAAAAAATCCGCCGCCGCCCGATGCAAATCATCACCGGCAGTGGTCAGTTTTTCCCACCACTCACTGTCAGCGGCACCGACCAATTCCGCCGCCGCTGACGGGGTCGGCGCGCGCAGGTCGGCGGCGAAATCGCAGATGGTGAAATCAATCTCGTGCCCGACGCCGCTGATGACCGGCAGCGCCGACGCCGCCACCGCGCGCGCGACCACTTCCTCGTTGAACGCCCACAAATCCTCCAGGCTCCCGCCGCCGCGCGCGACAACAATGAGGTCGGCCTCGGCAAGCCCATTGGCCGCCTCAATGGCAGCGGCCACTTCCGCCGCCGCCCCCTCGCCCTGCACGCGCGCGCCGAACACCTGCACCGCCAGTCGCGGGCAGCGGCGGCGGATGATTTGCAAAAAGTCGCGCAACGCCGCGCCGGTCGGCGACGTGACCACGGCGATTTTGCGCGGGAACAGCGGCAGCGGCCGCTTGCGCTCCGCGTCGAACAAGCCCTCGGCCTGCAACCGGCGTTTCAGCGCCTCGAAGCGCTCCTGCAAATCGCCCCGGCCCAGCGGCGCCATGCTCGTCACCTTGATTTGATACTCGCCGCGCGGCTCGTACACCGAGAGTTCGCCGCTGACAGTGACACTCTGGCCGTCGGCGGGCGCGAATTTCAGATACGCCGCCAGTCCGCGAAACATCACCGCGCGGATTTGGCTGGCGGCGTCCTTCAGCGTGAAATACAAGTGCCCCGACGTCTGCCGCCGCAGGTTGGAAAGCTCCCCGCGCACGCTGACCGTGCCGATTTGCCCCTCCAGCAAATCCCGTACGGCGGCGTTCAACTCACTCACTGTCAGCGTTTGGTCCGGCATATTTTTTATCTCGCGCAGAGACGCGGAGACGCAGAGAAAAATTTAATTAAAAAAAACTCCGCGGCTCCGCGTCTCTGCGCGAGTTTTTATTTCACGAACTCAACCGCTTGTTGAATCCGCTCCAGGCGCGTCGCCTTTCCCGTTTCTTCATCAATTTCCACGAAAATACCGTCCGCTTGCGGGTAGTCGCCGCTGACGGTCATCTTCACCGGCAGCAATGTCTTGTATCGTTCCAGTATCGGCTCCTTGTGCCGCCCGATGACCGAGTCGTGGCCGCCGCAGAAACCGGCGTCGGTGAGGTAGGCCGTGCCGCCGGGTAAAATCTTGTCGTCCGCCGTCTGGACGTGCGTATGCGTGCCGATCACCGCCGACACTTGCCCGTCGAGCGCGAGGCCGAAGGCGATTTTTTCCGAGGTCGCCTCGGCGTGAAAATCCACCAGGATACAGCGGGTTTCCTTTTGCACCTGCGCCAGAATCGCGGGCATCCCCAGCACCGGATTATCCACCGGCGCGGGCATGAAGGTGCGGCCCAACGCGCTGACCACGCCGAGCTTCTTGCCGTTGCCGCTGACGGTGACCCAGCCCACGCCCGGATTGCCGGCGGGGAAGTTAAACGGGCGAATCAGGCGCGGTTCCTGCTCGAAGAACGGCAGGATCTCGCGCTGGTCCCAGGCGTGGTCGCCGAGCGTGATGACATCCACCTTGCAACGCAAAAGCTCATACACCAACCGCGGCGTGATGCCGTGACCGCCGGCGGCGTTCTCGCCGTTGACCACGAAAAAATCGGGCGCGTATCGTTCCTGCAACAGCGGCACCGCCGCCTTGACCGTATCGCGTCCCGGCTCGCCCACCACGTCACCCAAAAAAATCACTCGCATGGCGCGACTATAGGTGGCGGGAGACAGATTCCAAATTTAAAAATGGCGCGCGTCACGGTCAGCGAAAAAAAACTCCGCGCCGATGCCGTTAGAGCACGGTCTTTCAAACCCGTCCCGTACAGCGCATAGCGAGGTTCTGTTGTTTGAACTTTACTATCGGGATTTGACGCAAAAGAAAATCAAGGTTAGATTTTTGACCATGAACGCGGTCATTGAAAAAGAAAACCTGGTTTTTCAGCAAATGCTTCCCGCCTTGCTCGCTGACCATGAGCGCGAATACGCCGTGGTCGGTGACGGCACGTTACTCGGCACCTACACCGCTTACGAAGACGCGCTGCAAGCCGGTTATGAAAAATTCGGCCCCTTCCGCCCGTTTTTAGTCAAACAAGTTCTCGATACGGAGCCGGTGCATTTTATTTCAAGGGATTTATGCCTCACTTGACCTTGCCCATCGACGCCAGGCTCGGCGCCATCATCCGGTTGGAAATCGGCGTGAGCGCGCAACGCGCGACCGCCTTGAGAAAGGTTGACGCCGCCATTCCGCCACCGGTCAGCATCAGCTTGCTCATTGATACCGGCGCGTCCTGCACGGTGGTGAACGAAGCCGCGCTCAAGCCGCTGGGCTTGCCGCCGCGCGGCGCGACGCTCATCCGCACGCCGAGCACCGGGCAAAACCCGACGGCGCGCAACACTTATGATATTTCGCTGCGGCTCACTCACGCTGACGGTGGACGATTTTTCAACTCCGTGCTGGTGGTGGCGACCGATTTTCACGGTCAAAATCTCGACGGTTTACTGGGACGCGATGTGCTCGAAAAATGTCTGCTGGTTTATAACGGCGAACATAAAATGTTCGCGCTGTCGTTCTAAACAATCCTCCCGACTGAACTTCATTGTCAGCGACGCTGACGGTAAAATCAGCACAAAAAAACTCCCCGCCTGTGTCGTTAGGGTGAGGTCTTTTATTAAAACCAAATTATTCGTAACTCATTTATTACCAGTAATACTTTTCAAGTAACAGTTTTAGTAACTGTTTTATTGCGCATCGTCTTCAGCTTTGTTTTTACGTTTTTTCAACTCGGCTTGAACCAATTTAAGTAATTCTACAAGTTCCACGGTTGACCATGCAAGAATCATGTTGACCAAGGGATTTCTCATATCAATACGGTCGTGTGTGTTCAGAGCACTTGCCCGCAGATTTCGTGGATGGCGGCGGCGTAGGCGTTGATTAACTCCTGCTCGCGGACGACGGCGCGCCGCCAGTCCAGCGGATTATCGCCGAAGAACGGCTCGGCAATGAGGCAGGGCATGGCGGTGCCACGCAGCAGCGGGCCGCCACGGTCGGCGGCGGTGCGAGGCTTGGGGCCACGGTCAGGCAGCCCCAGCGCGGCCACGAGGTGTTTTTGCAACAACGCCGCCGCCGCTTGGCCGCGCGCGGATTTGTGCCAGTACAATACCTCGGTGCCGCTGGCGCGACCGTCGGCGGCGTTGAAATGGCATTCCACGGCCAGGTCCGCACCGGTGGCGTTGACGTCGTCGGGCAGCCGGGCGTAGCCGTGCTCGCGGTACACCACCAGCGGCTTGGCGTGGTCGAGACGCCTGGCGATTTTCTCCACCAACGCTTTGTTATACACGTACTCGCTGACGCCGGAGACATCGACCGCGCCCTGCGCATTGGGTTCGTGGCCGATGATTAAAGCTATGGTTTTCATGTGGTTGGCTATTTTCATTTTTTAACACACCACCGCCGCAATCCGCACTTGTTGCTTGAGCAGTTTCACGGTGTTTTTGAAGGCCCGTTGCAAAACCTCGTCGTCCAGTTTTACGTCATAAACACTGCCACTCCGCGCCAGGCCCGCCATCACGCAATCGGCGATGTATTCCAGCACGTCCAGCAGGTTGACATCGTCGTGCACGCCGTCCGCTTGCGCCAGATGATGCCGGGTGATTTTCCGGTGATGGTCCCACCAGCCCGTATTTTTAAAAGCGGTGACAAAACCTTCGTAAAACCATTCCAGTTCGTTGATTTTGTCGTCGTCATGTCTTTTCGCCGCCCAGTCTAGATACTTGGTAAAAAAGGCCAGTGCCTTTTGCACGTCGTCAATGTGCTGGCGACTGGACGCCAACAATGTTTCCTTGGTTACTTGTGAGACATCACAAGTGCGGGTATCAGCCGTTGGAGATTTTTTGATTTCAATCATAACGTCAGTGGAAATTCTCGTGAACGGTTATTTAGGTGTAAGTCTTACTTGGCCTTCAACTCTTTGATTTCCGTTTCCAGGTCGTTGACCGTGTTGAGCGCATCGCGCGTAAAGATGGGCGCGACATCGCGGGCTTGCTCCGCGTCGGGCAAGGTGGTCAGGCGCGCGAGATTATTGGACGTTGGCGTTACGCTGGCGGTGCGGGTTACACAGCCGGCCAGCGGGAACAGCAGCAGCGTCAGCGCGGACGCGGCCACGGTCAGCGCGACCAGCGCGGCTTTGAGCCAGTGGCGACCGTGGCGGTCTTTTTCCAAGAATAATGTGCGTCTCATTTGTTGTCCTTTTTTTTACTCATCCAATCGTCGATAAAGTCTTTGTTCCCGTCTCGCCCTTTGCGGGCCTGTTGGGTTTCGGTCTGCACCGGCGCTCTGGCGGTCTTGGTGCGCCAGCCGAAAAACGACCCGACGGCGGTAAACAACGCGGTTAAAAAGTTCATGGTTGTTGCCCCGTTGTGGCGTACGCCGCGCTACCCGCCGCCGCGCCCTCGGCGATGGCGTTGAGTACTTTGACGGTCAGCGCCGGGTTGCCGCGTAAGTCGGCGTAATAGCCGCCGTACAACGCCGCAATCGCGCCTATCATGGCGTCGTAGGCGTTGGCGGCCTCGCCCTGTAGCTCGTAGTCGAAGGACTGCAAGTAAGTCGTCAGGCTCGCCACGGTCGGCACCTGGCCGTCGGTCAGCGTCCACACCGCGTGGCTCACCGACCAGCTGAGGTTGGCGATGGCCTCGCGTTGCGCCGGGTCGCTGACACCGTACTTTAGCCCGGCCCCCATTGCCAGCGTCGCGCCGACCTTGATGTAGGGTAAAGCTTTCTCAACAGTCGCCGTCGGGTCAAGCGGCTGGTCTTTGCCGGCCAAGCCGCCACCGCTGGCGCAGCCGGAGAATAACACGCCAAACACCGCCAACATCGCGACAATCAATGGGGATTGCGGGAAGTTGTTCTCATCGTTTTTGGGTGCGGGCTTGGTCGGCTCGCGCTCCGCTTTCCACTCGTCATAGATGCCCCAGGCCGCGCCAACCAAGGCCATGACTGCGCCGCATAACATTTCCAGTTTGTCATGTTCCACGCCGCCATAGACCGCCCACACCGCGCCGATGGCGGTAAAAAGATGCCGAATAAAACTTAATACTGAATTTTTCATAATAGTTTCCTTTTTTTATTGGGTAAAAAAATCTCGCACCACAGCGTAGATGACGCCAATCACGGCGGCCCCACCGACAATGGTATAGCTGAAAATCTCCAGTCTTTTCAGCCGCGCCGAGTGCTTGTCGAGCCGCTGCCGCTGCCACTCCAACTGGCCGACAATGCCGACGGTCTTGTAATTGCCGTTACCGACAATGGCGTGCCGGATTTCGTCAACGGACTTTTGCAGGGCATCGACTTTTTCTTCGAGGGTCATAGGGCCAAATTCAAAGTGCCAAATTAAAAATGCAAAGTTGCAATTTAAAATTCAAAATGGTCTCACCTGCGGGTCTCTACCGCGTCAGCGCTTTTTGAATTTTGCTCTGCAATTTGTAATTTTGCTTTTTTCATTTTGCATTTTACTCCGCAAAAATTTTTCCCAACAACGCCCCAGCCTCAGCATCCAGCCCCAGCGCGGCGGCCTCGCCTGCCGTCCAACTCTTCCGCACCGGCTGCGCGAAGGGCAGCGGTTTGTCGTCCGCGTCCAGCGGGGCGAGCATGGCCTGTAAGCCGAACACCCGCTCGGCATTGACCGTCAGCGTGAGTTGTTTCACGGCGAAGCGGTTGACGTTCTGCACTTCGACTTGCTTGCCGGGGGCGCTGATGGCGACCGGTTCGGCGATTGGTAGGGTTACTTTGTCATTCATGTTTTTGTCCTTGGTTTTATTGCCGGTTCATCCGGTCAAAAATCGTCCGCCGGGATTATCACGTTGGAGCTCGCGCCGGTGCCGAGCGTTGACCAGTTGCTAACCGCGCCATTATCCACGCCGTCCCTGGTAATGTCATGAATCTGCGCCTGCATTGCCGCGAACCCCCCCGTCAGGCCGCTCACCGTCACGCCGGCAAGCCAAAACTGGAAGTCAACCGAAGAGCCGACCGAAAACGCCCCCAGTGCCAGGCGGCTGGCACTGATGTATAGCACCAAGTATCTGTTGGTGCCGTTCGCGCCTGGGTCGATATTCAGCGTAATGCTGGAGCGGCGGATTTTGTTTGGCGCGTAAAAATACATCCCGTGATAAAAGTTGAAGTTCAGCGTCAGCGCGCTGTCCTCAATGAGCATCGCGTAGCCGGTGTTGGTGTCGTTGTAGGTGTAGCCCATGTTTGACGTTGCGAACGTCAGCGACGCGCCGGTGACTGCTTTACAGGTGACGCCACGCCAGCCGCCAGACTGTCCCTGGTAAGTGACTCCCGTCACGGTCGAAAACGAGCCGCCGATACACCGCTGCACGTTCAACTCGCCGCTCAAGCCAACATAAGCGGAGTCGGCTTGAGCGTTCACACTCTCCGTCGTGGCCGACACCGCGAAGCAATCGCTGACGGTGATATTGCCGCCGTTGCCCGTGCCGGCGGTGCTGTAGTTACTGTTGTACATGGAGAAGTTAAAACCGTCCTGACCGCCGCCGCTGTTACCGCTGAGCGAAACACACTTGCTGACGGTGACGTTGCCGCCGTTGCCGCCGTTGCCGTTAAAGCCTGAGTTGTAACCGTCACCACCTGCGCCGCCGCCGCCGCCGTTGCTTTGCGCGCCACCGGAGTCGCACAACGTCAGCGTGATATTGCCGCCGTTGCCGGCGTTCGCGCCAGCGCCGCCGGTGGTGCTGTAAAAGTAACCAATCATGTAGCCGTCGCCGCCCCCTTGCCCGCCGCCGCCGCCATTGCCACCGCTGGCGACGACCGAGCCGAGCACGCACCGGGTCAGGTTGATGTTGCCGCCGTTGCCGCCCTTCGCGCCCACGCCGCCGGTCGCGCCGTCCTGCGCCGGGCCATAGCTGCCGGCCATGTCGCCGTTGCCGCCTGCGCCGCCATAGCCACCCGCGCCGCCGTAACTGTTGACGTTCACTGTCAGCGACTTGTCAGAAAAGAGCGTGACGTTGAGGCCGTTGGAGCCTGCTGTACCGTTGCCGCCAGCCGTCGGCGATGAGTACATACTATCGACGTTGCGGCCGTCCGCGCCGGGGTTGCCGCTGGTGCCGTTGGCGTTGATGGACAGCGTGGACACACGCGCCCCCGTGCCGCAGACAAACACATGTTGGTTCCAGTCGGCGGCTAGCACGATGCTGAAACTGCCGACACCGCACCGCAAGGCGTAACGCTGCGAACTGGTCGCCAAGTCCTTGACAGCGTTGTAGGCCGCCTGCGCGGTCCGGTAGGGCTTGGCCGCGTTGCCGACCGTGCCGGTCGTGTCATCACCGCCGGCGTCCACGTGCGCCGTGCGCGTGGCGGGGATGGCGGGCAGTTGCGCCGGCAGCACCTTGCCGTCGTCGCCCAGGTCGGCTTTGGCGGGCAGCGCCATCACGGCTTGATCGGCGGCGTCCTGCGCCAGGTCAGCCTTTTGCTGCGCGGTCGCGGCGTCACCCAGCGCGTCGTTGGCGGTGCCCTGGGCCTGCGCGACCGCGCTGTCGAGGCTGGCCAGGCGGTCGGCGACCGGCGGGTCGGCATCCACGGGCACCCCTTCATTTCCTTGGTTTACGTTGTTGCTGACCCAGGCGGCGAAAACATTGGTGGAACTGGTAAACGGTTTGGTTGGGTTTTCCTCATTAGGCTCCTGCCATTTAATTTCCCCCATTAACTCTATGCTGGCCAAATCATCGTTGGTGTCGCCGTTGATTTTCAACACTTCATTCAGTTTGATGGAGTTGAAGTCCGGCGTGAACACATAATAAATCAAGGTGCCATCCACCACCTTTTCCCATTGCAAGGCGGACACCACATAATTTATGTCTTCATAATGGCCCTTGGCCTTGATGCCAAACACCCCCGTGCTGCCAGCGGGCAATTCTAGCACATTAAGGCCGTTGAAAAATATTACCTCGATACGACTGGAATCACCGCGCTTGAAATTGACGCGGTTGATGGCCTGCGCCATGCCTACCCCTTTGACGAGTTGTTTAGAGCTATAGTCGATAAAGAGGCGCATATATCACGCCGCTATGTCAACTTGCGCTGTTGTCTTTATCTTCCCACTTTGGCGAACTCCCCATGAAAATCCACGTCCAGTTAAAACACCCCCACGGCCCGCGGAACAACTCCTGCCCATTATAAATTTCAGGCTCTCGTTCCTTAAGCCAGGCGGCTCCCATGAAATCGAGATAAGGAGGATACACTACGGGCAACGCCAGATAAAGCAGCACCTCCGAAAAACGATCAACCGCGCCAGTGGCAAAATCGGTCGCTGGCGAATATTGCCGCCCGCCGTATTGTTGTTCGATTTGCTCGCAACACGATTTCATTTCGTCGCGCGCCGTTTTCATGCAATCGGCATAAGTGCCAACCATGCCGCCCCTCTCATCGTAAAAACATTTTTGCGCCGCCAAGATCACCTTGGAGCGACAGTTATATACAGCCCTGGACTCCTTGGCGGGCAGCAAATCATTGCCCTTGGCGCACTGGTAACGGCACTCCGTCAACGCGGGCCACTCGGCCAACCAACAGTTTAATATTCCATTGAAATTATCTTCGGGAAATTGCTGCAAGCACGACATCACTTTGGCAAAAAAATCGCCGTCACACTCCATTCCGCACCGCGCCACGCTGGGATTAAACGCCTGGCGCTCGCGCAAATACAACTCCAGTTTTTCCCCCCTGCACTTGGCCCAGTCCCGATAAATAACGCCGTATTGCCCCCACGTCTTTTTTTGACAGTCCGCGTTTCCAGCGGCCAGACAATTCCCGTATGCCTGCGCCACGGGCACCATAGCATTATACGCCTTTTTTCGGCAATCGTAGCTGTCGCGCTTGCCATGCTCAAACTTCGGTTCGGCCAGCTCACAACACTCCGCCATTTGCCCGGTCAACTCGCCGAAAGTTTGCTGGTAACACGGCAGCACCTTAAACCCCGCCTCCAAGCTCTTTGGGCGGTAATCTTCACCACAGTCCCGGTCGCACTCGCCAATCGCTTTGAGACAATCTTCATCGCCATAGCAACGCTCGCTGCGCGAAGCACAACCGTTGGTGCACTGTAACAATTTTACCCGCAACTCACTCTCCGCCTTTATGTGGTCCATTTCGCATTGACGGTAGGCGACGCGGCCCTTTATTTTAGTGCCCCATCGGCACTGGTCCGGCTCCGTGCAGTCGGCAACTTCCTCATATAAAGTTTTTTCACAGGCATATAACCCGGCCGACAACGCCTGATAAATTTTTTCCTCGCACTCCTTAATCTCCACGGCGCGACTCCGCTGCTCATCATGGTAACCGGCGGCAGCCCCATCGCAGCCCCTTATACACGCGGTACTCGCCTCGCCACAACTCTTCATTTTTTCCTGGTATTTCCTTTCGCACTCGTCCCGTTCCGCGTCATTACGGGCCGCTCCGCGACAAGCGGTGCGCGCCTTGGTCGCCGCTTCACCGCATTCCCGCGCCGCGGTGGAACAAGCCTGGCGGCACTCCTGGTCACTCTTTCTGTCCGCGCTCACCGCCTCGCTATCCGCTTTTATTAAGTCGCTGCACGAACCCGCGTTTTCACTAAGTTCTTTTTGGCAAGCGGCAAAACCATCCTCGCATTTTTTTAAACAATTTGTAACCCCAGCATTCGTTTCCCGCAAACAATCCGGTAGCGCGGTTG
>JAISBF010000183.1 GCA_031266335.1 Verrucomicrobiales bacterium | reverse complement strand
GCCAGTGTTCGGTGCCCTCGCCGCTGACGATGCCGGGGAGGACTTGGTTCGGGTCGGCTTGGCCGTCGCCGGTGGTGTCGATGTGGACGGTGCCGTCACCGTCAGCGGTGCCGGTGACGACAATGGAGCCGCCCTCGCCGGTGTCGTTGTTGACGCTGATGTTGAGAGTGCCGCTGTGGGTCAGGTTGTCAAAGATGACGTCGTAATCGCCGATGTTCCACACGCCGTTATTCTCGCCGTAGTGGCCGTGGCTGTTTTTGTTGAAGGTCCACGCGCTGTCACCGCCGGTGATGAGGTTGCCGCCGTTATAGCCGCCGCTGCCGGTGGAGTGGTTGTCGAGGGTGATGACTAGCACGCCGTCGCCGAGGTTGGCGGCATCACCGGTCAGGCTGCTATGGTCAAGGTTCACGGTCAGCGCGCCGCTGCCGCTGTTAGTCACGTCGCCGTTGATACCGGTGCCGCCGTTGACGTTGACTTCCGTGCGGGCGGCATTGGTGTCGCTGACGGTAATTCCTCCCGCGCTGCCGCTGTCAACTTGGTCAAGGTTGATCACCACGTTGCCGTTGATTTCGTGATTGTCGAGCAGGCCCTGGCCGGCAAGCACCGCGCCGTCCGTGAAGTTGACGGTGAGGTTATGGTTGGTGCCGCTGACGGATACGAGTACGCCTTCCGTGGCAGTGACCGAGCCGCCATGAATGCTGATGGTGCCCAGATTGCCATTCGATGAATACGAAACAATCGCAGCATCCTTGGCGTTAATCACCGAGTCGGTGAGGTCATAGGCGGTGTAAATAGAAGGGGTGTCCATTTGTATGCCCCAGCCCCCGCTGTTGATGATCACGCGGTTCCCGGTCACACCGCCAGACCCGTAGGAATAAATACCCCGGCCAGATTCCGTGATGATGGTGACGTGGTCGAGATACGCCTTGCTGTTTTCATAATATAGGCTGAGGGCGCCGAGTGAGTTTGCCCCAAAACTTTCAATCCGGCTGTCGGTCAAATGCAGTTGACTGCCGAACGGTTGCCCCCTGCCCACATCAACCACTACTCCGTTGCCCAGCAAGGTGACATTCGTGCCGCTAAAATAGCTGTTATGCACCACGGACAGGGCAAAATTCGGGGAATTGCGATTATCCAAGGTGCCGGTGGACAGTTCAACCGTGCCGGAATTGACAATGGCCATGCCGATCCAAGTGCTGGCGCTTATCGTGGTGATGTTCGTGCCGCTGTACACCACTCCGCCGGCAGCGCCGCCAACGTAAATGATGACATTGCTCCAGGCGGAATCGTAAGTGGCGTCGCTGTCAAACGTGGTGCCGGTGGCGGTGACACGTTTGTTGGCGGCTTGCGCGTTGAAGGTTAATCCGCAGATGACGGCGAGTAACGCGGCCCATTGTTTCACGGTTTGGCCGTGCGCGTTAACGGCGGCGCGGAGCAGCCGCCTGGTTGCGGTTATGAGGTTGGTTGGCATTTTATTTATTATTGATGTATTCATAAAGAAATTGGGTTAACGCGCGGTCTCCACGCTCCCATCATCCTGAGCGGAGCGCCGCAGTTGCGGAGTCGATGGAGCGGGTCGGGTTGGGGCATACACTGATGGTGAGCTTGACGGATACGCCGGGTTTCCGAGCGATCCTTCGACTGCGCACCTTCGGTGCTACGCTCAGGCTGACGGTGAGGTAGTTTGCCCGTATCGGGAATGTTTGGGGCAAAATGGGGCTGGAAAATTAAAGAATCAGGGCAGAGGTGAGCGCGTGAGCGCGTGAGCGCGTGAGCGCGTGAGCGCGTGAGCGCGTGAGCGCGATGTACTTACGTTATGACTTATCTTCTTCATCTTCAGCGGGTTTCGATAACTCGATTGGACGATTTGACGGAGTGACGATATGGAATCTGGCTGGCTTGTGCAAGGATTTTTTCGTTTTTTTAATCACAGAGGCACTTTTCCTGATGGCACCATGATACGCACTGTCCGGCTCCGAAACGATGCCAAGGCAATGGCGCGGAGTTTTGGGCGTGTATTTACAGGAAAGACTGGAGCCTACTGGGTTCGAACCAGTGACCTCCTGCGTGTGAAGCAGGCGCTCTACCACTAAGCTAAGGCTCCGAATGCTTTTTTCAAGCCGACATGAACCGGTATGGCGACATGGCGGGTTGACAAATGTAACGGAAAAGTGTAACGAATCGCCATGCACACCGAGGACTGGCGATACGTTAAAGTTGCTCCGAACATTTTCATCCGGGGAAATATCTACTACCTTATCAAACAGGTCAACAAAAAACGACAGCGGTTTCAGCTCGCGGCGAAGACGGTGGGCCAGGCGGTGGACGAAGCCGCGCAGCTGAAGGTGCGGGCGCACAAGACCGTCAACAATCCGTTTTTTGACGCGCGGGTTGATCATCCATTGGGAGCGGTGTTGGAGCGTTTTTTTATTCATAAAATTTCCAGGGGTGAGTGGCGCGAGAGCACCAAGCGGGGCTACGCGCAAATTTACAACAACTTCAAAAAGTTCATCGGCCTGGATCGGCCGGTGACGCTGATCCGCGCCGCGGATTTGCAGCGCTGGTACGACCAGGAGGGCCGCCGGGCCAAGGTCGCGCCACGGCGCAAGGCCCGGCGCGGAAAAAACATCCCGCCGCCGCCGGCCGTCGCGCCGCTGGCCAGCGAATCGAGGGCGACCTACTGGAACGCCATCCGCACCTTTTTTAACTGGGCGTATCAGCAAAAAATTATCGCCGAGAAAATCACCGCCGGCGTGGTTGTGCCCAGAGTCAGCGCCACCGCGCGGCAAGAGTTTTACGACTTCACCGCCCGCGACCGCATCGTCAGCGCCGCGCTGAAGCAACCGCGTGCGGAGTTGGCGCTGGTGATACTGCTCGGCTTCCACGCCGGCCTGCGCCGCGCCGAGATTGACCACGCGCGCCCGGAGTGGCTGGACCTGACCCGGCGCGTCATTCACGTGCGCAACCTGCCGCCGGCGGAAGCGGCGCGCCTGAACCTCGACGCCTTCGCCACCAAGAACGGGCGCGAACGCAGCGTGCCGATGAGTTCCGCCATTCACAAATTTTTCAGCGCGCACGCGCCGCAAGCCCCTTATCTCATCGCGCCTGACAAGCGACATAGAGGCAAAAACCGTTACCGTTATGACATGCGCCGGCCCGTCGAGGAATTTCTCGCCGCGCAGGGCGGCGCGTGGCGCGGTTTCCACGTCATGCGCCGCACCTTTGCCAGCCTGCTCGCCAGCACGGGGCAAGTGACCCTCTACGAAATCGCCAAGTGGCTCGGTGACACCATCACCGTCACCGAAAAAAATTACGCTCATTTGCTACCTCTCTCCCATCGCATTGACGCCGGGCTGCAAACCCCGGCTATTTTTGATGCTCCAACCCCGGCAGCGCCTCATCCAGCGCCAGCCGGCGACACGCCTGTTGCAGCTCAATGACCAGATAGCGCGTCAGGCGGTTGCCCTGGACGCGCGGCCTGATCCAGCCGCCCTTGACCATACAGTTAAAAATTTTCTCGCCGCCGACGATTTCCATTGCAACGTCCGGGTCAACCAACTCAGGCGGCACACCAACCATCATGACTGTTTGCATGTTTTTGCTCCAATTTTCTCTGCTAATTTCACCGCCAGATTGATTTCCTTCCTGGCTTGTTTCAGCAGTACCCCCATCTCGCCGAAGGACACTTGGAACCATTCCTGCTTCGCCGCGCGAAGCGACCGCAAGGCGAGAACCGTGGAGTCGTACAACTTCATTTCATCAGTCTTGTTCATTTTTTACCGCCTATTTTCCTGGCAATTTTCACCGCCAGCTTGATTTCCTGCCTGGCTTGTTTCAGCACCTCTTCCACCTTGCCAATGGAAGCCTTGCAATACAGCTCTTGCGCCGCGCGAACCATCCGGGAGGCGTTAGTCATCGTGTTGAACAAATTGATCTCATTGCTTTTTTCATATTTTTATTTTCCCGAACAATCAGCAGTTAGTTGCAAATACCCGCACGCATCCACCAGATTATCGCGCTTGGGCCGGTGCGCCTCGCGCACGAGCTTCAGCGCCGCCAGGCACAGGCCCACCTCGCGCGCCGCCACCGGCACGCCGAGCAGGCCCGACCACAGCAACGCCACGCGGCGGAATTCCTCGCGCGCGTCGCCGTACTGGGCGCGGCGCTCGCCGGCAATCAGCGCCGCCGCTTCCCGCAACACCGTCGGCGCTGACGGTGGCGCGGTCGCCGCCGTTCCGGCCGCCTCAAAAGTTTTTCCCCAATCCCTGACCATTTTATTTTTCTGACTCATAATTTTTTTCAACTGCTTGCATTTTTTCCAGCGCCGCGCGGCACCCGCCGCTGACGCTCGCATAATATTCCAGCCCGCGCCGCAGCCACGCGCCGCCGGTCTCATCATTGTCAGCGACCCCCGCCGCCGCCAAATCGCCCCAAATTTTTTCCACGTCCCGCACCGCCGGCGTTTCCGCCAGCGGCCGCGCCGCCGGCGACGGATTGACGTACAACAATTTTTGCCAGCGGCGCTTCTCGCCGCGCCAGCAACCGGGCAGGCGCGTCAACCGCACCGCGCTCAGCGCGCCGGGATCGGCCCCGATGGTCACCAGCCCCGGTTTCAGCGCGGCCTTCTCCGCGTCCCATTCGCTCTTGGTCAGCGCGTCGAGCTGTACCAGCGCGTGCACGCTGCGCCCGCCGCTGGTGTACAGCGCGGCGAGGCGGAACGGCAGTTGCGCGACCGCCGCCAGCCACAGCGCCGCCGGCGCCTCATCGCTCTCCAGCACCATGTAGCGCCACGACAGCACCGACTCCGCCGAGCGCCGCGATTTTTGCGGCTGCCCCGTGCGCTTGCTGACGCTGCGCGGATTGGGGTGATAGGCCCCGTCCACCGGCTGGGCCAAAAACCACACCCCGCGCGGCGCGGACGTTGGCGCGGGCGCGTCCGGCCACAACGCCTGCCCCTGGCTCATCTCATCCGTGAAAATCAGCACGCGCTCAACCCGCGAGGGGTACAACGTACGCAAAAACAACTCGGCGCTGACGGTCGCCGGATCCAGCGCCGAGCGATTGGCCAGCCACACGCTGTTAATCTTGCCCGCCCACGCGCCCGCGAAGGCGCGCAGTTGCGCCGGGTCGAACTTCGGCTTCTCCCGCTTCGCCGGCGCGGGCGCTGACGGTGTCGCCGCCGTCTCGCGCAACGGCGCCGCGCGCCCGCTGAAGGTGTCACCGTCAGCGTCACGCAAATATCCGCGCGGCTCCTTGTCCGCGGACGTGTCGGCGCTGACGAGCTTATGTTCTAATTGGGCCGCAGCCCACGGCGGGCGACAATACCGGTTCCACTCCATCAACAACGGCCGTGCCGCGGCCACCGTCAGCGCGAAGCCCTTGACGAGCGCGCAGGCGGCGGCGAACGTCGCGTCGTGCCCATGCTGCCCGCTGATGGCGGGCGGCATGGCGAGCACGTAGCGGCGGGCGCGTTCCGGGACGGAGAGTTTCATTTTTTATTGATGATTGAGGATTGATTATTTTTAACCGCCAGCCGTTTCAACCACGCGGCGGCGGCGGCGCGGCTGATGCACAAATGATTGCTGATATTGCTCACGCTTAACTCGGCATAAGCCGCCAACTGGGAAAGTCGCCCATCATTGTCAGCGACCGCGGCGATTTCGCCTAAGGGGATTTGCCACCGCACCGCTTCATCAGCCGCGCCGTCAGCGCCGAGCGTCGCGGCGGCTTTGCTCTTTTTGTTCGGAGTTTTGGGCGGCGTATGATTGCCGCCTGACTCTTTGCTCGGAGCTTGAGGCGGCGTGTGATTGCCGCCTGACTCTTTCTTCCGCGGCGCTTCGCGCCGTCTTTGCCGCCCTTGCTTGGCCGTTGCCTCGCACCACGCGAGAAACTTATCGCGCAGTTGTTTGTCACGGGAAATTTCATCCCACGTTTTGGGAGGCAGCGCGGGATAATATTTCTCCTGCCACGCCAGTAAAATTTTCGGCGTCACGTTCGGCGGCAGCGGCGGCGTGGGCGCCGTTTTTTTCGCGCCGACGCGCTCGGCTTGCACCTCCTTCAGCGCGCGCGCCATGTCAATGTCATAAGCCGACGCCAGCGCCTTGATATCCTTGGCCCCGTACTGGTACTTCGCCCAGCGCGCCACCATGGCCAGCAGCGTCAGCGCCAACAACTGTATCGGCGGCATTTTTTCGCAATGCTTGAGCAGCTTCAGGCTCCAATTGGTACGGCCGCCTGGCTCTTTTTCCACGCCGAACATGCGGCACAACAACACCGCGCCGTCGTCATGCGCGACATCCACCGCGCACCCAAGCATCGCCGGCCACAAGCCCGCGGGGGCTTTCAACAAAATGTCAGTGGGTTCAACCCCCGCGCCGGCGATTTTCGCGAACACCTGCTCCAGCACGCGCACCGTCGCGTCCTCCTGCGCGCGCCCCAACTCACGCAGCTGGCGCTGCTCCTTTTTATAGGCGTCATCCGTGCCGCCGCCGCCGCGTTTTTGCTTTTGCTCGCGCAGCACGGTCAGCCCCTGCTCGTTGAGCAGTAATAAGGCGTTGTTGCGCTCCATCAGCAGGTGCGCGGTGCCCCGGTCATCGCGCACCAGCAGCCGCGGCAGCGCCTCGGGTTTTTTTAATAATTTTTTCCACTTCGCCGGCTTCACGCCGTCGGCCAATTCGTATTCTTCGGGCTTGGCGTCGAGGTCGATGTATTTTTCATTCGCCCCGTAACCCAATTTCCCGTTTCGGAATTTCTCCGAAAATTTTTCATCAGCTATTACCTCGACCATTGGGTCTGCCGCGCGCTCCGCCGCCACCCGCAGCGCCCACGCCGCGTCCGCCTTGCGCTGGAAGCACGGCAGGTCATAACACATTTCCGGCACGGCGCCGAAAAACTCGCTGTTGCTCGACGAGCACTTCGCGCAGTTCGCGCACGCGCCGGCGTCCGGCACCAGCGCGGCGGCCCTGGGGTCAAACGGCGCGCCCTTGAGCGAGCGCGCGTACTCGCCGTTGATCAGCTCCTCGGTCTCCCGCACGGTCAGCGGCTCGCCTTTCGCGCGCCGCCAATCATGCGGCTCTAACACTTTTTTAACTACCTCGGCCAGCGTGTCGGCGCGCTGGATGCGGCACAGCAGCAGACAATGCGAGACGCTGATAACGCCTTGCTCCAACGCCGCCAACGCCGGCCCCTTGAGCCGCGCCAACTGCCGGCGCTTGACCACGTACTGTTCGCTCTTGCCGATGGACGCGGCCAGCGCCGCGACGGTATAGACCGGCGCGCCGTCTTTCGTCAGCGCCAGCATTTGCTCGTAGCCCCGCGCCTCGTCCAGCGGCGATAAATCGTCGCGCTGCAAGTTTTCGATCATCTGCAGCTCCAGCACGCGCTGATCGTCCAGCTCGCGCACCATTACCGGCAGCGCGTCCAGCCCCGCCAGCTGCGCCGCGAGCCAGCGGCGCTCGCCGGCGATGATTTCATATTTCGCCCCCTGGTATTTACCCGATAAACACGTGTTTATCGGCCGCACCGTCAGCGGCGACAGCACCCCCGCCGCGCGAATGCTCGCCGCCAATTCGTCCAGTTGCGCCGCGTCGAAATGCTGCCGCGGATTGGTCGGCGACGGCGCGATTTCGCCCAGGCCGACCATGCTCACCGTTACATTATTATTGCTCATGTTTTTATTTTTCCACCGCGCCGGTTATGGTTGTTAAGCTGCGCGGCCCGGCACCGGGCGCTGGCCGAGGCCGCGTGCTGACCGCGCACCGTCAGCGCCTTCGCGCCGCGACCGATCAGAAACTTGTTGATTTTTGCCTTGATGCGGTGCGACATCGTCGCCCGCTGCTCGCCCAGCAGACGCGCCACGCGCGCCTGGCTGAACCGCTGGCGAAACCCCGCGTGATCCACCGCCCACGCCACCGCGTACACGCGCGCCGCCACCGTGCGCGGGCGCTCGCCGTCCAGCAGAAAAAAATCCAGCAAGCGGTAAAAAATTTCGAGCCGCGCCGCCACCTGCTCCGCGTCCGCGCCGTTATCGGCGCGCAGCAGCTCCGTCAGCGCCGTGCGATCGGTCGCCAACACCCGCGCCCCCTCCTCAAACGCGAGAAAATCAGCCATGCCGCCTCCCGCGTAAACGCCTGGTTAATTTGATGGACGCCAGGTCAGACGCCGTCATGCGCTCGCCCAGCCGGAAAATCGCCCGCGTGTAACACGGATCCGCGTGCCACGTCGCCAGCGCGCATTGCCCCGCGAGCTTGAGCACCGCCTCGTACTCATCGTCGGCGTAAGCGATGTTTTGGGTGCCGATGGCGGCAAACAAGCCGCCGCGATACGCCGCGCACCGCCCGCCCGCGCCGGTCGGCTCGAGCACGGCGATGCCGTGGTCGCGCATCCAGCGCCGGCGCGGACTCAGCGATTCACCGACCATTAACAAGTCATTCTGCATTATTATCCTCCAACATTTTTTTTACCTTCGGGTCTTAGTGTCTTCGTGGTTATTTTTTTGTTCCCGCGCCGCGCGCAACGCCGCGAAATATTTCCGCCGCTGATACACCACATGCCCATGCCGCGACAACAGCGACCGCGCCGCGTGCCAGTCCGCCGCCTGACCGTCAGCGACCAGCCAGTCCGTCTTCTGGTCGAGCGTCCAGGACTGCCACAACGCGGGAAAACGCTTGATAGGGGACACCGGCAACGCCACGTCATCCTTGGCGGGGTGCTCGACCGGGTGGTGTTCATTCGTGTGCATTGGTGTCCATGCGTGGTTAAAGTTGTCGCGCAGTATCCTGTTGGAGCACGCGGCGTAACAACTCGCCCGGCGTGCATTGGCCCGGCGCCAGCGTCAGCGCCGCGTCCAGCCCCAGCCCATCGACCTCCACGGTCGGCGCGTACACGTCGGAGTTGCACCCATAAAACCGCATCCGCACCATGACGAAATACAAGCGCACCGTCCAATGTCCCGCCGACACACCGGCGCGCACCGTGACCTTGACCAGCGCGGGGCTGATGCCGCGCCCCGCCAATTCTTCGCGCACACACGCCGCCTTGAGATCGCAATCCGTCTTGATGGCAACTCTCATGACTTTTGCTCCGGTTGGGGTTCCTCCGCCCACTGAACAATTTGCCGGCGAAATTGTTCCGAGTAGATCTTGACCTCGGGATGTTCCGCGCCGTATTTGCGCACCGCCGCCCAGTACTCCGCGCTCGCCTGGTCCTTGACATTATTTAAGGCGATATATTCCGCATCTTTTGCCTGCACCAAGCCCCATTTTTTTTCAGCCTGGGCAAGCCGGGCGCGCATTTTTTCCAACCGTTTCTCGAGCTTGGCAACCTTGCACTTCACCGCAATGTATTGGTCTTCAACCTTACTTGCCGGGCAGCGCCACACCGCCATCAGCGCCGCGTCGCTCCGCCGATACAATTCAACTAATTCTTCCTTGCTCATAACCGCGTCTTTCTTTGTTAGGGGGTTAAAAATCACACGCTGACGGCGGGGTCATGCGCCAGTCCTTGGGCGCCGGGCGATAATTCAACCGTCTCGCCCTTGTTCACTGCGCGCACCATCCGCGTTAGCGCCACGCGCACGATGTCCGCTTCTTTTAGTCCGTTAAAATCAGCCAGCTTGGCCACTTCGCGCCGCAAATTTTCCGGTAATCGAATCGATATATTTTTCATTGCACGACGAAAATATTACAAAATGCGTGACAATGCAAGAAATTTTTAAATAAATTTTTATTGGCAATTGTCACGCATTTTGCAACTTTTGACCGTATGCAAAAAAAAGGCACCAACTTCAGCATCCGCGTTAGCGACGAGCAACGAACTTTTCTGGAAAAATTAGCGCGGGACAATCAACTGAAACTGACCGAGTTGATTCGCCTGGCAATCGAGTCCCTGTGCTTACAAACCCGTATGAACGGCGGTGAGTTGTTCATTGCCCAAAACAGCCCGCAAGCGAAAAAATTCCTCGCGCAAACCACACTGGAAGAATTACGCCACACCTATGGTTCGCTGGACAATGTGCCGGCCGACATCATGCCCAACCCCGCCACCCAACAGGCGCGCGGAGAGGAAATAAAGCCCGCCGAAGACCCGCGCGACCGCGGAGCAAAAAAAACGATCGGCCGCCTGCCTACAGCTTTTGGCGTGTCCCGCTGACCTCGGAACTTTTCCATTTAGTTTTTTACCACGAAAAATGGGCCGGCCATATCCAGCTTTTTTTTGAGTTTTAGATTGTTATTTTCGCGTTAGCGGAGAGGATACCCCGGTTATGGAGTTTTTATTTTTCCTGCTGGCCGGTTGGTTAGCGCCAGTAATTTGTGGAGGGTTGATTGGTGAGCGCAAAGGGCAGTTAGCCAGCGGCCTCGTGTGGACAATTTTGCTCGGCTGGCTTGGCTTCATCATTTTGTTGTGTTTGCCGGATCGCAAAAAAGCGGCGGCAGATGAGCTAGCAGCCCAATATCAACTAGCGCAATGGCAACGCCAGCAGCAAGCCCGGCAACGCCAGACGGAAACAGCTTTTTTGCGGTACTACCTGCACCTGGACGGGGTCGTTAAGGGGCCTTATGCCCTGGCGCAAGTGCAAGGCATGTGGCGCAACGGCACCCTGACCATGGACACACTGTGTTTGCAGGAGGGAACGGACGAGTGGATGCCGTTAACCGGCATCAGCGACTTGCTAGGCAACTCCACCACGTGACCGCGGCACCCCGCGATATAGCTACTATTCGCCCGCTATAAGTTAGCGCCATGCGTTGTTAGTGTGTTTTTTCGATATTTTTTCATAAATTTATTTCATTGATACTCAATGAGTTACAAATAATGTTGAAAAAACAAGTTGCAAAACCAAGGTGGTCATGCGATAGTGCTTGTGTCGGCAGCACAAGGGGTGCGGCCAACAAAAACAAAAAACCTCCAGCCCCAAGGAGAATAAAGTCTGGGACAAAAAAATGAAAACGGTAAGTTGGGAAAGCCAAAAGGGAAATAAAATCAGCGTGACCATCAATGACATCGCGCTGAACTGCAACCACAAAATGACCATTGACGGTGTTACCTACACCGTGCAAATCGTGCCGGTGACTGGCCGCTATGTCCACGAGTTTGTCAAGCTGGGTATTACTCACATTGCCTGGGACTCGCAAAACAACAAAAACTTGGTTGGCATAACCGCCAAAATCATGACGGACATCCGCGCTGCCGTGGCGGATTGCCAGGCCGAATGGGACGCAACACACCAAGACGAGATTGCGCAGGCGCGGGCGGCGCGGAATGCGGAAATCAATAGGGGTGCCATGCGGCGTGAGTATAACCGCAAGTGGAACGAGGGTGGCGAGGGATATAATCCTTATGGCAGCCAGCCCACGGTGACGCGCGAGCTTGAAAACAAGGGTGACGAATCGGCGGAATAAATCAAAATTTAAAGAAAAAAATATGAAAGATGTGTATCACGTAACAGGCACAGGCAAAAACGCGGAATACGAATATGGAGTGTGTATATCTTACCCACCCAGTGACGGGGGCGCTTACGGCGACCCGAGTGAACTCGAACCCGCGGCATTTTGTTACCAGCAATATACCGGCCAAGAAGAAACGAGGATGTATTGGCACGAAAAAGAACAATGCTGGGTATATCACGGCGGCACGCCCTACTATGGCATGTCCAGGGACGAGATGTTAGATGATGCGGTGCCGGCGCTGTCAACCGCCATCGGCCAGAGCTAACATGCTAAAAATAAAAATAACCGAGACCGGCAACGTCTCGCTGCAACACAAGCTAGCCCCCCTCGGCAGGAGCCGGAGGGGGGCCACCTATCTGGTAGCCGACGTGCCGCGTAACACCGACCCGGCAACCGTGGCTAACGCGGCGCGGAACACTGTCATCATGCGGCAAGCGCCGTGGACGCTGAGCCTGCGTGAGTTGGGGCGGGGAAAAATCGTGAGGTAAAAATATGCTCGATTGGCTCAAAATTTGTAAGGAGCAGTTAAGCGCGGAGCTTGCGGTTGACTACCCGTACCAATTCGCGTTGCCGCTTGGGACGCATGACCTTGACGCCTTGGCAATACACAATATCACAACGCGGCTTAACGGGGATGACTACAACGCCGCACTGTGGGATGTTGCGTGGCGCACCTACATTGCTTTTGGCGCGCACACTTACATGATAACGTCAGAGTTATTGTGCCGACTCAATGCCACCAAATTAGCCAACGCTGACTTGCACCCTGACAGTTGGCCGGCTTGCGGGTTTGCGTTGGCGTTGCCGCGTGGTGGGTTTGCCACCGACAAGCAATCAGGCGACCTTACCGGTATCCTCATCGCTGCCATTGACCATAATGGGAGTCGCAATGTGGTAATCTGCGGCGGCTGTGCCAACGGCGCGGCACTGGCCTTGCACGAGCCGATGGATAACTTGATGTGCATTGCAATTGATGGGGTAACTGCGCCGCGCGACAGCGACACGGCAGATACAAAGATTGAGCTTGGTTTAATGGCGGGACTAGCCGCCAAAGTGTGCCAACATATCGCCGCGCATGGCATTGCCGTCCCTATGCCGCCGTGTGACCTGCCGCGCGACGGAGTCCGCGCGACAAGAAAACCAGGAGTAATCGCATGATGCGCACCAAAAAAAAGACGAGGGATACCGCGCCCCAAAAATCAACCGCCGCGCCGGTTAAGCGGCATGGCGGACCGCGCCCTAACAGCGGGCGCAAGCCGCTGCCAACCAGCAAAAAGCTGGTGGCAGCCAGCTTTTACTTGCCGCCTGGGGCGCTGGCGCAGATCGACCGCGAGCGCGGCGAGCTATCACGTAGTAAGTGGATAACCAAAAAAATCACCGATGGTTAAAACCTGTGTCATTTGCGGCGGCACGTTTACCGCAGCCCCGTCCGCCAAGGTGGTAACGTGCTCGCCGGTGTGTCGGGCAGAACGAGCGCGCCGCGCCGCGCGTGTGGTGGGACGGCATTGGGCGGCGGCCAAAAAACATAAATTGTGCGGCGTCATGACCAACAACCTGCGCAAGGGTATGCCGGCGGCCCGGTGCTCACCCGTGGCCGGGCCGTTTGCCACCAATCATAGCGCGAAGTGGTGGCGGTTGCGCTCGCCCGCGGGCATGGTATATCAAGTGCATAATCTGCAACTGTTTTGCCGTCAACAGTTCGAGGAAAATTGGCGCCGCGCGGCAGCCGGCCTCCGTCAAGTCATCCGCTGGCAGGAAGGCAAAACCAAGCGCACGGTCAGCGTTTACAAGGGCTGGGGAATAGCGCGCGGTGAAAATCTAACAACACCAAAGTGACTAAAAATGAAAAAGAAGGCCGGGCCAACCGTCGGCGGCGCGGCCTTGGTTGAGTTTCTCATTTCGCCTTCAACTCTTTGATTTCGGTTTCCAGATCGTTGACCGTGTTGAGGGCGTCACGGGTAAAGATGGGCGCGACATCGCGGGCTTGCTCCGCGTCGGGCAGGGTGGTCAGGCGGGCGAGGTTGTTGCTGGTCGGCGTTACGCTGGCGGTGCGGGTCGTCGTGCAGCCGGTCAGCAGCAGCGTCAGCGCGGATACGGCCACGGCCAACGCGACCAGCGCGGCTTTGAGCCAGTGGCGACCGTGGCGGTCGTGTTCCAAAAATAATGTGCGTCTCATTTGTTGTCCTTTTTTTTGCTCATCCAGTCGTTGATAAAGTCCTTGTTGCCGTCGCGCCCTTTGCGGGCCTGTTGTGTTTCGGTTTGCACCGGCGCTCTGGCGGTCTTGGTGCGCCAGCCGAAAAATGACCCGACGGCGGTAAAAAATGCGGTTAAAAAGTTCATGGCTGTTGCCCCGTTGTGGCGTAGGCCGCGCTGCCCGCCGCCGCGCCCTCGGCGATGGCGCTGAGCACCTTGACTGCCAGCGCCGGGTTGCCGCGCAGGTCGGCGTAGTAGCCGCCGTACAGCGCCGCAATCGCGCCTATCATGGCGTCGTAGGCGTTGGCGGCCTCGCCCTGTAGCTCGTAGTCGAAGGACTGCAAGTAAGTCGTCAGGCTCGCCACGGTCGGCACCTGGCCGTCAGTCAGCGTCCACACCGCGTGACTCACCGACCAGCTGAGGTTGGCGATGGCCTCGCGTTGCGCCGGGTCGCTGACACCGTACTTTAGCCCCGCCCCCATTGCCAGCGTCGCGCCGACCTTGATGTAGGGCAGGGCCTGCTCGACGGTCGCGGTCGGGTCAAGCGGTCTGTTGACCGTCGCACAACCGCTCAGCGTCAGCGTCAGCGCCAGCGCGAGCACGGTCAGCGGGGTTTGCGGCCATTGGCCGTTGCCGCTGTCGCCACTGCTGCCGTCGCGGAATTTTTCGGCGAGGAATTTTTCGGCGAGGAATTTTTCCACGCGGTGTATGACCAGTCCGTGTAACATCCAGGCTGCGGCGGTGTAAATCAGCGAGAGCAACACGCTGGCGACCACGCCGGCCAAGCTGTAGCCTTGTTGCGCGCCCACCAGCAGCGGAGTGGTCAGCAGGCTCACCGCGCCAAGGATCAGCGGGATGGCGCGGTTGTCGCCGCCGTCCCTGACCACGTATTTGAGGATGTAGCCGAGCGCGATTAACGCGCCGATGATCAGCCAGCACGGTTTACTGCCGGTGTTGGCCAGTTCGACAATGTTTACGATTTCATTCATAATGGTTTCAAATTTCAAGTTACAAATGCAAAATTAAAAGTTGCAGTGTAAAATTTAAAATTGGCTCGCGCCTGGAGTCCTCCCAGCGCCAGCGATTTTTTAACTTTAAATTGCAATTTTGCATTGTTATTTTTTCATTTTTCATTTGGCAAAAAAATCCCGCACCACCGCGTAGATGACGCCAATTACCGCGCCGCCGCCGATGATGGTGTAGCTGAAAATCTCCAGTCTTTTCAGCCGCGCCGAATGCTTGTCGAGCCGCTGTCGCTGCCACTCCAACTGGCCGACGATGCCGACGGTCTTGTAATTGCCGTTGCCAACAATCGCGTGCCGGATTTCGTCAACCGACTTTTGCAGCGCGTCAACTTTTTCTTCGAGAGTCATGATTGGAAATTCAAAGTGCCAAATTAAAAATGCAAAGTTGCAATTTAAAATTTAAAGTTTTAGCTGCCGAAGATTTTGACCAACAGCGCCCCGGTCTCGGTGTCCAGATTGAGCGCGGCGGCCTCGCCCGCCGTCCAACTCTTCCGCACGGGCTGCGCGAAGGGCAGCGGTTTGTCGTCCGCGTCCAGCGGGGCGAGTATGGCCTGTAAGCCGAACACCCGCTCGGCATTGACCGTCAGCGTGAGTTGTTTCACTGCAAAGCGGTTGACGTTCTGCACTTCGACTTGCTTGCCGGGGGCGCTGATGGCGACCGGTTCGGCGGTTTTCAATGTTACTTTATCGTTCATGTTTTTTGCTTCTTTCTATGTTTTATTTGTTAGAATAACCCATTTGGGAAAACTAAATTGCTGGACGCACCCGCGCCGAAACTGGCGGGGTCTTCAAGCCAGTTGCCGCTGTTGCCCTGCCGGTCATAATCGTAGATTGAGGCTTGCGAGCAAGCCAGCCATGCGCTCCGCACCGTGCTAGCAACCTTCGCACCGGAAAACTGGCCTTGGAAACTCACCCTTGACGAGTTGTAAAGATTCAGTTGGGTCAACATGCCGCCCACCTGCATGATGGTGGGGTCAGGGTAGTCAAACGAGCCGCCGCTAAAGCTTGCGCTTATACGCGAGTTGACCATCAATAATGTCATATAGAAAGAGCTTATGGTACTACCGTACAGCCCGTTGGCCTGGATACTGAGTGCGACCGTGCTGTCATAGCTACTGACCGGGCCGCCTGACCCGCCGTAACCCATGTACCAGAAAGTAACATAGCAATTCACGGCCATGTCACGACAATCACGCACGGTGACGCTTCCCCATCCAGCGGGGACGCCAAAACCCTGGCCATATACGTTGATGGCACCACCGCCGGAGACCAGCGTGCAGCCGTCGCAACTCAACGCGGTGATGGCACCGCCATCGGCGACATTACCCGGCATCCCTTCAGCATACAGCCCGCCCCCGTAGCGGCTGACACTGACACCCCGACACCGTGTCAGTGTCAGTGCCCCCGCGCAAGTGCCCGCGTTGCCGCCCATACCCAAGCCATAACCCGTAGGAGTATAGCCTACGTAGCCGCTGTCGCCGCCGTTGCTGGTAACAATGACGTGGGCGCAGTCACGCAAGTCAGGTGCCTTGGCTTGTCCGCCACTGCCCGCATTTCCGTCCGTACCTTCGTTATTGGAATAATTCCAGAGGCGGCCACCGGTGCCGTTAGCGCCACCGGTACCGCCGCCGCTGGTAACGTTGCCACTCAGACAGCGCGTCAGCACGATTACGCCGGATGCCCCGCCGCTACCACCATTGCCGCCGTTACCGCCAAGGCCATAGCCGTAGCTCATGCCCATGCCGCCAAGGTCTGCGCCAGGAGCACCACCGGCGCCACCGCCACCGCCGTTACCGCCATTGGTGATAATAGCGCCGAGCCTACAGTCCGTGAGCGTGATGCCGCCACCGCTACCGCCATTGCCTCCGTTGCCGCCATTGCCGCCGCCTTGCGGGAGGTTTTCCGTAGAAGAGTCGCCATCTCTCCCCGCGCCACCAGCGCCGCCCCCGCCACCACTGCCTCCCAGTGTTGACGCGCTGACAGTGACGGTATAATCGGAGGACAGCGCGACGTTGTAGCCGTCTGTGCCGTTGTTACCTGTGCCTCCCGGAGTACCAACCGAAGTAGGGGTGGGGCTGTCTATACCGTTAACCCCGTTGACACCGCTAACCCCGCTGGCATTGATGCTCAGGCTGGACACTTCCGCGCCGGCGCCGCTGACGTAGATATATTGGTTGTAGTCCGCTGTTAGCGCAACGCTGAAACTGCCGACACCGAGTTTAAGTAAATATCTGTTAGCGTTAGTAGCTAGGGCCTTGATAGCGTCGTAGGCCGCTTGCGCGGTCTGGTAGGGCTTGGCCGCGTTGCCAACCGTTCCCGTCGCGTCGTCACCGCCGGCGTCCACGAAGGCCGAGCGCGTGGCGGGGATGGCGGGCAGTTGCGCCGGCAACACCTTGCCGTCCGCGCCCAGGTCGGCTTTGGCGGGCAGCAGCGTGTCGAGGCCGGCCAGGGCTTGGTTGGCGGTGTCTTGCGCCAGGTCGGCCGTCCATTTGGCGGACGTCGCGTCGCCCAGCGCGTCGGCGGCGCTGCCCTGGGCCTGCGCGACCGCGTTGTCGAGGGCGGTCAGGCGGTCGGCGACCGGGGGGGCGGCGTCCACGGGCAATCCTTCGTCGCCTTTGTTAATGTCGTTGGGCACGAGCAATTCAAAGGTTTGCGAGCTGGTGACATCCGCGCCGCTGACGCGCTGGATTTCCGCCATCAACACCGCGACGGCCTGATCGTCGTCGGTGAACGGCGGATTATGGCCTAGCAACTTATTTAGCTGCGTGGTGTTGAAATTAGGCCGGCAATGCCAGACCAAGTTTTCATCAGGCCCCGTCCATGCCTCCGGCCCGGCGAACACGGCGTAGGAGTCGTCATACTTGCCGTGCTCCTTCGCGCCGAAATACAGCTGCGTGCCGGCGGGCAGTTCCACGGCGACGCGCGGGGCGGTGTCGCCGTGGACAAACACCAGCTCAAACTCCGGCGTGTCGCCGCGCTTGACGCTGACGCTCTCGCGCGTCGTCACCATGCCGGAATTATTAATGAGACCTTCGCGGTCGAGATCGTAAGTAAGCAGCATGCAATACGGGGGATGTCAAAATCCGGACGCCAACCCGCCACCGGCGTAAATTTTGCGAACGCTTAATTCTTAAATTTTTCCGAACTCCCCATAAAAATCCACCACCAGTTAAAACAATTCCACGGCTCACGAAACAGCCCTATCGACTCATTGTACGGCGATGAGCCATACTCATTAAGCCAGTCGGCGTCGGCAAAATTCAGATAAGCGGCGCGCGGCGCGGGCAACGCGCCATTATAAGCAACCGCCTGGGTAAAACGGTCAATCGCACCGGTGGCAAAATTGGTGGCCGGCGAGTATTGCCGACCGCCGTAGTCTCGTTCGAGTTGTTCTTCGCAGGACTTTATCTGTTGCCGCACCGTTTTCATGCAATCCTGCCAAGTACTGATTGTTTGGCCCTTTTCATTGTAGAAACATTTTTGCGCCGCCAATATCGCCTTGGAACGACAGCTGTACAGCGCCTTGGATTCCCTTGCGGGCAACAAATCGTTGGCCTTGGCGCACTCGTAACGACAGTCCGTCAATTCGGGCCACGCCGCATACCAACAGTTAGGCAAGCCCGTGACGTCATCGGACAAATTCATGGAGCATTGCATTACTTTGGCAAAAAAGGCGCCGTCGCAGTCCATCCCGCATTTGGCAATGCCGGGATTAAACGCCTGGCGTTCGCGCAAATACAACTCCAACTGTTCCCCCTTGCACTTGCCCCAGTCCCGGTAAATGGTGCCGTATGGCCCTTGCGCCTTTTTTAGACAATCTTCATTTTCAGCGGCCATGCAATTTGCGTAGGTCTGCGCCACCGTCACCATGCTGAGGTACGCCTTTTGGCGACAGGCGTAGTTGTCGCGCTTGCCATGCTCGAACTTCGGCTCGGCCAACTCACAACACTCGGCCAACTGTCCCGTTAACTCGGCAAAAGTTTGTTGGTAGCACGGATATACATTGTAAGCCGCCGTCCGGCTCTCCGGACGGTATTCATCGTAACAACCTTGACCGCACCCGCTGTTATTTTTTAAGCAATCCTCGTCGCCAAAGCAGCGTTCGCTACGCGAATCACAACTGTTGGTGCACCGTAATAATTTTAACAGTAACTCACTCTCCTTCTTCAGGTAGTCCATTTCGCATTGACGGTAGGCGTCGTGGCCCTTTATTTTGGCGCCCCATCGGCACTTGTCCGGCTCCGTGCAGTCGGCGGTTTCCTCATAAAAAGTTTTTTCGCAGGCATAGACCCCGGCCCTCAACTTCTGATAAATTTTTTCCTCGCACTCCTTAATCTCCACGGCGCGACTCCGATGCTCGTCGTGGTAACCGGCGGCGGTCGCATCGCAACCCCTTATACACGCGACACTCGCCTCGCCACAACTCTTCGTTTTTTCCTGGTATTTCCTTTCGCACTCGGCACGTTCCGCGTCATTATGGGCCGCTCCGCGACAAGCTCGGCGCGCGTTCTCCGCCGCTTCATTGCATTCCCGTGCCGTGGTGGAACAAGCCTGGCGGCACTCCTGGTCACTCTTTCTGTCCGCGCTCACCGCGTCGTTATCCGCTTTTGTTAAGTCGCCGCACGAACCCGCGTTTTCACTAAGTTCTTTTTGGCAAGCGGCAAAACCATCCTCGCATTTTTTTAAACAATTTGTAACCCCAGCATTCGTTTCCCGCAAACAATCCGGTAGCGCGGTTG
>JAISBF010000141.1 GCA_031266335.1 Verrucomicrobiales bacterium | reverse complement strand
ACTGCGCGGGCTGGTCACGCCCAGCGCGTCGGCGGCGTCGAGGTCGATGATTTGGCCGGCTTTGTTGAGGCCGATGAATTTTTCGCCGAAGCCGTACACCGCCTGGCCCGCTGACAGTGCGAAGGTCTGCGTGGCGAGCCGCTGACGGTCGGCCGACGCGCGGACGAGGCCGGTGGGGAAGGCGTCCCACGATTTGAAGCGGCTGGCTTGCGGGGCGCTGACGGTGGTGACGGGCCGGCCGTCAGCGTCGCGCAAGTCGAGGGCGAACGGCTTGAGGCGGATGACGCCGGAGTAAGTCGCGGCGCGAAAGCTGACGGTGTCGCCGTCGGCGCTGAGGGTGACCGAGGTGTCAGGGGCCGGCGTGACGGTCAGCATCGGCGTGTGGTTTTCGGGAATACTGTCGCCCTCGGCGTAGCGCAGCCGCAGCGTGCCGTCGGCGAGGAAGTCAACTTGCAAACGGCCCTCGACGGTTTTTGCGTCACCGTCAGCGGCGAGGCGTTCAAGGTCGGCGGAGGAAATATTTTGCGGCAATTCCGTGGCGGCGGTGGTTTTGAGCAAACAGGAGCCGGCGCTGGCGGTGAGCACCTGCGCCTCGCCGACGCAGGCGCGGGAATACGGGCCGGGCTGGCCGATGAGGCGGGTGGGCAGGGGAGTGGGCGGGTGTGGCATATGCGGGATTTTTACACAAACTCAACAAACTTAACAAACTTTCCCGCCGCTGGGACGGCGCGAAAAAATATTTTCACCACAAAGACACGAAGGCACGAAGGGCGGCAGTTGGTTTATTTAAAGTGTCTCCCTTTGTGCCTTTGTGTCTTGGTGGTGAATGAAAGTCTTGCCGCCGGGACGGGGTGAAAAAATAACATTGCACCGCCCGCGCCGCGGGCTATTTGTGGCGCCTATGTCAGATTCATTCTTCAATCAACAGTTGGGTAGTATCGCACAAATCAAGCCGGCCAAGACGCGCTCCGTCAGCCCGGAGAACTTCACGGGCGGGAAGGGGCAGGCCGGTAAATCGCTGGACGGCCCCGCCGCGAGTTGCGCGCGGGAGTTGGGGCAGGGGTGGAAGATCAGCCCGTTCGTCGTCATTCCGGCCAAGAGCACGTTCACGCTGGCGGACATCACGGGCAGCGGGGTGGTGCAGCAGATTTGGATGACGCCGACGGGTAACTGGCGCTATTCGATTTTGCGCTTTTACTGGGACGACGCCGAGACGCCGTCGGTGGAATGCCCGGTGGGCGATTTCTTCGCCAACGGCTGGGGCGAGTTCGCGCCGGTGGTGTCGCTGCCGGTGTGCGTGAACCCGGGCAGCGCGTTCAATTGCTACTGGCCGATGCCGTTTCGCAAGCGTTGCCGCGTCACGATGGAGAATATCGCCGATGAGGACATGAAGTTGTACTATCAAATCAATTACAGCGAGGAAGCGGTGCCCGCCGACGCCGGTTACT
This sequence comes from Verrucomicrobiales bacterium, assembly GCA_031266335.1. GTDB lineage: Bacteria > Verrucomicrobiota > Verrucomicrobiia > Methylacidiphilales > JAAUTS01 > JAIRPN01. The sequence goes on along the minus strand of JAISBF010000141.1, from coordinate 2,678 downwards.
TCCACGCGCAATTCCGCCGCGTCAATCCGCTGCCTTACAAGGATGTTTATACCATCCTCGACGGGGTCAGCGGCAGCGGCCAGTTCGTCGGCACCTACATGGCCTGGGGCGTGAACAACAAGGGCTGGTGGGGCGAGGGTGAAATCAAGTTCTATCTGGACGGCGACCAGGAATTCCCGACCATTTGCGGCACCGGCACGGAGGATTACTTCTGCGGCTCGTACAACTTCGAGAATCAGAAGACCAAGCAGTACCAGGAGTTCACCACGCCGTACGCCGGCCTGTGCCAGGTGTTGCGGCCCGACGGGGTGTACCGCTCGCAGACGCGCTTCGGTTTGTATCGCTGGCACTTGACCGACCCGGTGCGGTTTGCGCAAGACCTCAAGGTGACCATCCAGGCGCTCGGCTGGCGCAGTGGCGGGCGGTACTTGCCGTTGCAGGACGACCTCGCCTCGGTGGCGTACTGGTATCAGGATAAACCGGCGAAGAGCTTCCCCGCGCTGCCGTCGCGGGATTACTTGGAAGTGATTTGAGTACTGCCCGGTCTCCGGGCTGGTGTAAGCGAGCTTCATTAACGCAAAGACGCAAAGGCACAAAGAATTTTTTACCGGGAGATCATGGAGTTCATGAAGGTTTAAAAAAATAATCTCCATGTTCTCCATGAACTCCCTGTAAAAAAATTCTTTGTGTTGCCACCCCGCCGTTGCTTGCTACGCTGACCCCGATTTATGAACAACCGTGAACGCTCGTTGGCGATTTTAAATTACGAAAACTATGACCGGCTGCCGGTGGTGCATTTCGGCTACTGGCGCGAGACCCTGGAGAAATGGGCTGCCGAGGGCCACATCACCAGGGAGATGGCCGCCGGCCAGGGCGACGGCAACGACGTGGACGTGGCGCTGGATCAGTTGCTGGGCTTCGATTACTGCTGGGGCGGCCACGTCGGCGCCCGCAACGGCCTGTTCCCCGACTTCCCGGTCAAAGTCATCGAGCGCCGCGCCGACGGCATGGTCGTCACGCAAGGCGCCAACGGCCTCATCGAGGCCACCAAGGAAGGCGTCGTCAGCATCCCGCAAACCATCGGCACCCTGATGACCGGCCGCGCGGCGTGGGAGGAATTGTATAAACCGCGCCTGCAACCCAGCCTGGAACGCTGCACGATGTATTTGGACAGCAACAAACAAATCCTCGCCAAGCGCGCCGACTACCGCCCGCACGGCATCTTCGCCGGCAGCCTCATCGGCAGCATCCGCGACATGCTGGGCGTCGAGGGCCTGAGTTACTTGTACGCTGACGATGAGGACCTCTACGCCGAAATCATCGCCACCAACGCCGAGATTTGCTTCCAGAACGTCAAGAACATGCTGGCGGGCGGCCTCCGGGTGGACTACCTGCACTTCTGGGAAGACATCTGCTTCAACAACGGCCCGCTGATCACGCCGGAAGCCTTCGCCCAATACGTCGCGCCGCACTACAAACGCATCACCGACCTCGCCGCCACCCACGGCGTGAAATTCACCTCCGTGGACTGCGACGGCTGCATCGACAAACTCGTCCCGCTGTGGCTGCGCAACGGCGCCAACATCATGTTCCCCATCGAAGTCGGCACCTGGGCCGCCAGCATCGCCCCGTGGCGCGCGCAATACGGCCGGGACCTGCGCGGCGTCGGCGGCATGAACAAAAACGTCCTGGGCCGCGACCGCGCCGCCATCGACGCGGAAATCGAGCGCCTCAAACCGCTGGTCGCCCTCGGCGGCTACATCCCGTGCCCTGACCACCGCATCCCGCCGGAAGCGACCTGGGACAACACCCGCTACTACTGCGACCAAATGCGCAAAATATTTGGTTAAAAAAACGAAAAAAACCTTGCACAGGTCCGCATGATTCCATATCGTCCCATCGTCAAATCGTCCAACCGAGTTACCAAAACCCGCTGAAGATGAACAAGATAAGTCATAACGTAAGTGAATCGCGCTCACGCGCTCACGCGCTCACGCGCTCATTATGACTCTTGCCCCGACTCTTTAATTTCCCCACCTAGTTTTACCCTTTTCATTCCCCATCCGGCGGTCTGCGGACACCAGCTCACCGGGGTCTCATTCGACACCTTTAGCGGCAGTTCTAAAACCTTTAGAGACGGCTCTAACGCCTTTAGAGGTGCCTCTAAAACTTTTAGAGCCGTCTCTAACGTTCTTAGAGGCGCTTCTAAAACCTTTAGAGTCGCCTCTAACGTCTTTAGAGGCGTCTCTAAAACCCTTAGAGCCGTCTCTAACGTCTTTAGAGACACCTCTAAAACCTTTAGAGCCGCTTCTAACGTCCTTAGAGGCACCTCTAAAACCCTTGGAGTCGCCTCTAACAGGATACAAACCAACCCCTAACCCATAGAAATCATGAACACACACACCAGTTACCTAACCGTCAGCGTCAAAAAATACATCCACAAAACCTGGGACGGTATCTTTGACTTCTTCAACCAATACGGCGGCAACCTGATCAACGTCCAGACCAAGACCGACCCCGGCCTCGCCGACGCTGACATTGCCAATGTCAAGGAAACCACCGCCGCCTACGGCCAGTTGAACCAAGCCATCGACGAGGTGGAAAAACTCCTCGCCGCCTTGCGAGCGTTGCGCATCCAACTCCTCACCCAACCAAGCATGGATCCCGTCCACGTCCCC
>JAISBF010000062.1 GCA_031266335.1 Verrucomicrobiales bacterium | reverse complement strand
AGTTGAATCCGCAAGGCGCGCAGGGCGGTGATGATTTTTTCTGCCTCAATGATGGCTTGGTTCAACTGGCCGTAGGCGGCGGTGGTTTCTTGAATATTGGCGATGTCGGCGTCGGCGAGGCCGGGGTCGGTCTTGGTTTGGACGTTGATCAGGTCGCCGCTGTATTGGCTGAAGAAGTCAAAGATGCCATCCCAGGTTTTGTGGATGTATTTTTTGACGCTGACGGTTAGGTAACTGGTGTGTGTTTTCATGATTTCTATGGGTTAGGGGTTGGTTTGTATCCCGTTAGAGGCGACTCCAAGGGTTTTAGAGGTGCCTCTAAGGACGTTAGAAGCGGCTCTAAAGGTTTTAGAGCCGTTTCTAAAGACGTTAGAGCCGGCTCTAGGAGTTTTAGAAGCACCGCTAAAGACGTTAGAGGCAGCTCTAAAGGTTTTAGAAACGCTGCTAAAGACCTTAGAGGCGGCTCTAAAAGTTTTAGAGACACCGCTAAAGGAGTTAGAACCGGCTCTAAGGGTTTTAGAACTGCCGCTAAAGGTGCCGAATGAGACCCCGACAGGCTGATGTCCGCAGACCGCCGGATGGGGAATGAAACGGGGAAAATCTGGCCGGGAAATTAGAGAATCGGGGCAGTAGTCATAATGAGCGCGTGAGCGCGTGAGCGCGTGAGCGCGATTCACTTACGTTATGACTGATCTTTTTCATCTTCAGCGGGTTCTGGTAACTCGGTTGGACGATTTGACGGATGGGACGATATGGAATTGGGCGGGCTTGCGCAAGGGTTTTTTTCATTTTTTTTAACCACGGATGGACACTGATGAACACGGATGTTTTTTTTCGATTTTTTTATCCGTGTCCATCGGTGGTTAAACAACGACGTATCGAAAATATTTTATTTCCTTTCCACTCCGAACCCCTAGCCTTCTGCCATTCTCACCCGCATGAAAAAGAACACCAAATCCAACAAGGCTTATGCCGCCGCCGGGGTGGACCTCGACTTGGGCAATCTAGTGAAATCGGGCATCGGCGCCCGCATCGCCTCGACTCATCGCAAGGAAGTCCTGAGCAAAATCGGCGGTTTCGGCGGTTTGTTTCGCGCCAATTTCAAGGGCTACCGGGAGCCGGTGCTCGTCAGTAGCGTGGACGGGGTCGGCACCAAGTTGAAGGTCGCCGCCATGCTCAAACGCCACGACACCATCGGCCAGGACTTGGTCAACCATTGCGTCAACGACATCGCGGTGGTCGGCGCGGAGCCGTTGTTTTTCCTCGATTACGTGGGCACTGGCAAGCTGGAGCCGAAGACTTTCAACCAAATCCTCAGCGGCCTGGCCCTCGCGTGCAAGGAAGCCGGTTGCGCGCTAATCGGCGGCGAGACGGCGCAGATGCCCGGCATTTACCAGGGCGAGGACTACGATCTGGTCGGCTGCATCGTCGGCGTGGTGGACCGCCGGCAGGCCATCGACGGCGCGAAAATCAAGCCCGGCGACGTGATGATCGGCTTCCCTTCCTCCGGCCTGCACACCAACGGCTACAGTCTGGCGCGGGAGATTTTGTTCAACCAGCTCGGCCTGCCGGTGCAAACCCCGTTGCCGGGCAGCAAGCAGTCGCTGGGCGAGGCGCTGTTGATGCCGCACGTCAACTATCAGCCTTTGCTGAAGCAGATCGGCAACAAAGTCACTTTCAAGGGCCTCTCCCACATCACCGGCGGCGGTTTCGTGGACAACATCCCGCGCATCCTGCCGCGCAATGTCGATGCCGTCATCCACGTCGGCGCCTGGCCGACGCTGCCGATTTTTGAATTGCTCGAGCAACAAGGCGGCGTGGCGCGGGAGGAACTTTACCAGGTGTTCAACATGGGCATCGGCATGGTGGCCATCGTCAGCGCCACGGACGCGCCGAAGGTCTTGGCCCGCAGCCAGTCCTACATCATCGGCCAAATCGTAAAAGGCGGCCGCAAGGTGCAATTGAAATTTTAGCACATTCAACGCGGAGGCGCGGAGACGCGGAGTTTTTTGGGATGGAACAATTGACCGGACAGATTATTGCCGCAGCGATTGAAGTGCATCGGGCATTGGGTCCGGGCCTGCTTGAGTCCGCTTATGAAGAGTGTCTTGGCAAAGAACTTGAATTGCAAAATATCCCGTTCAAACGCCAAGTCCCGCTGCCCATCATCTACAAGGGTTTTGAGATTTCTTGCGGCTACCGGCTGGATTTGGTGGTCAGCGACGCCATTATTCTTGAACTCAAAACGGTATCGAGCATTGAACCAATTCATGCCGCCCAGTTGCTTACTTACCTTAAACTTTCCCACAAGACCCTTGGCCTCATCATCAACTTCCATGTTCCCGTCCTCAAACAGGGAATCAAACGCATCGTCAACAACCACCCAAAAAACCTCCGCGTCTCCGCGCCTCCGCGGTGAAAAACAAAACCATCTTATGATTAAAAACGCCCTGCTCTCTGTCTCGGACAAAACCGGCTTGTTGGACTTTGCCCGGTTCCTCGTCACCAAACAAGTCCGCCTAATCTCCACCGGCGGCACGGCCAAGCTGTTGCGCGACGCCGGGCTGCCGGTACAGGAAATCTCCGACTACACCGGCTTCCCCGAAATGATGGACGGTCGCGTCAAGACGCTGCACCCGAAGGTGCACGGCGGGCTGCTCCACCTGCGCGACAACCCGGAGCATGTCAGGCAGGCGAACGCGCACCACATCGAGCCGATTGACCTGGTGGTGGTCAATTTGTACCCCTTCGAGCAAACCCTCGCCAAGCCCGGCGTCAGCCACGAGGAGTTGATTGAGCACATCGACATCGGCGGCCCGTCCATGCTGCGCAGCGCGTCGAAGAATTACCGCAGCGTCACGGTCATCGTGGATCCCGCTGATTATGCGACAGTGCAGGCGGAAATCGCCGCTGACGGTGACACCGCGCCCGCCACCCGCGAACAACTCGCCGCCAAAGTCTTCCGCCACACCGCGCGCTACGACTCGCTGATCGCCAACTACCTCACCGCCAGGGCGACGCCGGCCACCCCGCTGTTGCAGGAAAGCCTCACCCTCAGCGGCCGCCGCGCCCAACCCTTGCGTTACGGCGAAAACCCGATTCAGCAAGCCGCGCTGTACGGCGACTTCCACCGGTATTTCCACCAAATCCACGGCAAGGAACTTTCCTACAACAACATCATCGACATCAGCGCCGCCGTCAACCTGATCGGCGAATTCGACACGCTGACGTTGGCCATTCTCAAGCACACCAACCCCTGCGGCGTCGGCGGCGGCAACGACTTGCGCGCGGCGTGGGAACGGGCGTTCGCCACCGACCGGCAGGCGCCCTACGGCGGCATCATCGTCATGAACCGCGCGCTCGACCTGCCCGTGGCGGCGGCCATCGCGGAAATCTTCAGCGAGGTCATCATCGCCCCCGCGTTCGCCGACGACGCCAAGGCGCTGCTGATGAAGAAGAAAAATCTGCGCCTCATCGAGAACCACTGGCAGCGCGCCGGCGGGCGTTACGACGCGCATTCCGTGCTCGGCGGCTTCGTCGCGCAGGCCAGCGATGACGCGCCCGACGACGAAGCGCAGTGGCAGGTTGTCACCAGGCGCCAGCCCACCGTCAGCGAGCTGGCGGCGTTGCGCTTCGGCTGGAAAGTGGTCAAGCACGTCAAATCCAACGCCATCGTTTATGCCGCTGACGGTCAGACCCTCGGCATCGGCGCGGGCCAGATGTCGCGCGTGGACTCCTCAAAAATCGCCGTCTGGAAAGCGGGCGAAGCCAAACTGTCGCTCCGGGGCAGCATCATCGCCAGCGACGCCTTCTTCCCCTTCGCCGACGGCATCCAGGCCGCCGCTGACGCCGGCGCCACCGCCGCGATTGAGCCGGGCGGCAGCGTCCGCGACGCCGAGGTCATCGCCGCCGCCGACGCCGCGAACATGGCGATGATCTTCACCGGCCGCCGCCACTTTCGGCATTAAAATTGACGCAACGGCACCAGGGAACCAAGCGCGCAAAGATTTTTTAAAGCCGGATAGTCACGCGTTAATTAAAAAATTTTTGCGTCCTTTGCCTCTTTGCGTCTTTGCGTTAAAACAGCCAACATGCAACCGCACACGTCGCCAAACGGCCATTTGCACCGGGATTTGCGGAACCGCCATGTGCAGCTCATCGCCTTGGGCGGCGCCATTGGCACGGGACTGTTTCTCGGCTCGGCCGGGGTGATGGCGCTGACCGGGCCGTCGCTGTTGCTGGGTTACGCCCTCGGCGGCCTGGTGGCGTTTTTGATTATGCGGCAACTGGGCGAGATGATCGCCGAGGAACCGGTGGCCGGCTCGTTCAGCCATTTCGCGTACAAATACTGGGGCGATTTTCCGGGCTTCCTGGCCGGCTGGAATTACTGGGCGCTCTACGTGCTCGTCGGCATGGCGGAGCTGACCGCCGTGGCCAAATACATTCACTTTTGGTGGCCCTGGGTGCCGCAATGGCTGCCGGCCCTGGCCTGCTTCATTTTTATCAACGTGATCAACCTGGCCAATGTCAGAATCTTCGGCGAGACCGAGTTTTGGTTCGCGCTGATCAAGGTCGTGGCGGTCATCGGCATGATGGTGCTCGGCGGGTGGCTCATCGTCAGCGGCGCGGCGCCGACGGCGGCGGTGGACAATCTGTGGGCGCACGGCGGGTTCTTCGCCGGCGGCGCGCGCGGGTTTGCGCTGTCGCTGGTCATCATCATGTTTTCGTTCGGCGGCCTGGAACTCATCGGCATCACCGCCGCGGAGACCGCCGACCCGGCGCGCACCATTCCGCTGGCCATCAATCAAGTGCTGTGGCGCATCCTGATTTTCTATCTCGGCACGCTCGGCGTGATGCTGATATTGACGCCGTGGAACGTCATGGTCAGCGCCATCAATGCCGGCGGCGACGATTACGGCGGCAGCCCGTTCGTGCTGATTTTCTCGCAACTCGGCATCGACCACGCCGCGCATTTGCTCAACTTCGTCATCCTCACCGCCGCGCTGTCGGTGTACAACAGCGGCGTGTACTGCAACAGCCGGATGCTCTACGGACTCGCCGCGCAGGGACACGCCCCGCGCTGGCTGGCCGAGACCAACCGCCGCGGGGTGCCGGTGGCCGCCATCGGGGTTTCGGCGCTGGCGACGTTCCTGTGCGTGGCCGTGAACTTCGCCTTTCCCAAACAGGCGCTGATGCTGATACTCATGCTGGTCGTGGCCGCGCTGCTCATCAACTGGGCGTTAATCAGCCTGACCAGCCTGAAATTCCGCGCCCACTGTCAGCGCGCCGGCCGCCGGCCGAAATTCCGGGCCATCGCCTATCCCGCCGGCCATTGGTTCTGCCTGGCCTTCATCCTGTTTATCCTGGTCGCCATGTGTTACATCAAGGATTTTCAACACGTGGTCTGGGTAGTGCCGGGCTGGCTGGCGTTCATGGGATGGTGTTATGGCAAGTTCAGGGCGAACAGACGCCGAGGCTGACGGCGCCACCAAGACATCGAGGCGCGAAGCATGTTTATTAACCAAGCTGACCGTGCCGCTCTTTCACAACGCGGATTTCTCCAGGATTTTCTTGGCAATCCTGGCAATCTCGTCGTTGGCGACCTGGCTGGCCGGATAGTGGCGCTGGGCGATGGCGAACCAGGTCAGGCTGTAGCCCCAGTCCTCGCGCGCCTCGGCGTTTTTCGCCTTGTTGATGGCGGACACAAATTCGGCGGCCTCGCCGGATAATTCGCCGCGCAGGGTGTTCAACTTGACATCGGTCGGGAAATGCTTGACCGCCAGCTCGATGGTTTCCCAGGCCCCGTGCACATCGCCGCGCGCGCGCATCACGTTGGCTTTTTCAATCGCCATTTCCGCGTCGCGCACCTTTTCCAGCGCGGCCTTGAGTTGCTCCTGCCGCTGCTGGTCATCCTTGATGGCGGGGGCGAACGCCAGTTGCCGCTCGAAGATGCCCCGGTAATTGCCCTCCGTCACCAGCCGGTCCAGCTCGGTCAGCGCCTGGGTTTTCAAGTCCTGCGAATCGAAGAACGACAGCGCCTTGTCCTTCAGGTCGGGATTGCCCGGCCAGGTTTCCGCCGCCACCTGGAACTCCACCAGCGCCCCCGGCAAGTCGCCCTGCTGCACGGCGAGGCGCGCCTTGCCCAGGCTGAGCTGGCAGCGCAGCTTGACGGCGTTGACCAGCGCCAGCCCCTTGGTTTCGTCGAAATCCGGCGCGATTTTGCGCATCTCGTCCAATTGTTTTTCCAGCCCGCCGAAATCGCGCGCCTCGATGAGGTTCTGCATCTTGCCGATGGCGCGGTTGAACGCCTCGACTTTTTTCTTCTTGGCGCGTTCCAAGCCCAGCAGGGCCGGGTGAAACTCGCTGGAGATGAATGCCTTTTGCAACTGGTACGTCGCCGAGGCGATCTCATCGTCAGCGAGCTTGTTGTTGAACACGTCCACCGCGACGTTCACCGACTGCGCGACTTCCAGCGAGCGGTTGACCTGCTCGGCGATGGCCACCGGATAATCGCCCTCGTCAAAAATCCGCCGGTAGAAGTCCGCGGCAATCAGCACGTGGCGGTAACGCCCCGACTTGAACAGCGTGGCGATGTACAGGCCGAAATCGCGCTGCGCGTGGTCCCAGAGCTTTTGCCCCTTCAACTCGTTCTTCATGATTTTCGCCTTGGCTTGCAGCGAGGCCATGTATTCCTCGGTGATTTGCATTTTGCCCTGGATGCCGCTGATGCTGGCGGGGGTCACGTTGAACGGCGTGCCGTCGTTCGCCCAACTCGGCGCGGTGCCGGAAGTGGTGGGCTTGGCGTTGTTGGCGTTGCTGTTTTTGACATTGCGCAACTGGCGCTGATAGTCAATGTCAGCGCGCCGCAAATCGTCGGCCATCATGTCCGCCGTGCGGTTGGCGCGGTCGATTTCCCGGCGCAACTGGGTGTTGTCGCGCCCCAGCGTCACGTTGGTGCGGTCGGCGTTCCAGATGGACTCGACGCGGTTGGCCAGCTCCCAGCTCAGCCCGCCGTCCACCTCGCGGTAATCCGCCATGACGAACAACTCCTTCCAGGCGTCAAACGGCTGGCGGTCCCGCAGCATGGCCAGCACCTTGTCCCCCTCGTCCGTGTAGGCCAGCAAGCGCTCCGGCGGCACCTCGGTCATCGCCAGGTATTTTTCAAACCGCAGGCGCTGGTCGGCGTTCATGGTGAAGCCGATGCCCAGCACGTCCTGCGCGATGGCCTTGTCCTGCGCGGCCTTGTTGGCGGTGAACAGTTCCTTGGCCGCCGTGCCCTGGCCGGGGGTGCGGTTGAACAGATAATCGAACGACGTGGACACCGCCGAGTTCACGTCTTGCTGCGAACTCTGCTGGACGTTTTGCGCCGGCGCTGACGGTGCCGGGGCCGCTGCCGGTGTCGGCGCGGGGGCGGGCGCCGCTGCCGGGGCCGGGGCCGGGGCCGCTGACGGCGGGGGCTGATTGGCGGCGGGTTTGGGCGCGGGCTGGGTCTGCGCCGGCGCGGTCACCGTCAGCAGGCTCCACGCCAGCCAGCCGAGCGCGTTAATTTTTACGACAGGAATTTGCATAAATCAGCCCTCCCTCCTTGACCACCAGTTCCGCCAGATATTTCTGACCCTTGACAAAGTAAATATTGTTGGCCACCGCCTCCGGCACCAGCACCGCAATCGGGCGGTTGTCGCCGCTGACGGTGAACAACATCAGCCGGCCCACGCCCTCGCGCCAGCCCAAATCCGCCTCGACCTGCACCTCGGCCTTGTACTTGGCGCCGGCCAGGCCGCGGTAATTCTCCAGGAATTTCTCCACCGGGAAGGACTGCATGGTGCGGTAGGGGTCGTTCATGTAATTGATCACCAGCACCGTCGCGCCACCAACCGCGGCCAGCGCCAGCACCAGCGCCGCGCTCCACACCAGCAGCTTGGTCGTGAAGCCACGGTCAGCGGGCACCACCGGTTCCGCGGCGGAAAACGGGGAAATGATCTTTTCCTGTTTCGGTGGCAAATCCTGTTCGTAATCGGACATAAGGCCGGCGTCAACGCCAGCGCCGATGCTACCGCCTGGCCGCCATAACTCAAGCTCGAAGAAATTTTTACCACGAGGACATGGAGTTATTGGAGAAAGGTTTGCCGCCACCAAAATTCCTCCGCGTCTTTGATTCGCTTCGCTAGTGTCGTTAGAGCGGGCGCGTAATAGCCCGCTAAGGTGTTGCGCCTCTGCGGTAAACATTCTCCCCGCCGGCGGAAATGGCTTCCCTAACCGCGCAATCCAACTACACTGGTCGGCAAGCATGAAAAAAGCGGCATTCCTCGGCGGCGGCATCGGCTTGCTGGTACTCATCCTCAGCGTCAGCGGCTGGGGGTTGCTCAAGGCGCGGCTCGCCGGCCAATTGGCCGCGGAATTGTCCCGCGCGCTCAACGCCGAGGTGCGCCTCGCCAGCGTCAGCGTCCGCCCGCTCGGCGGCGAAATCCGGTTGCGCGACGGCGTCATCATCAGCCGCGACGCCGCGGCCCACTGGCAGCGGGCCGCGTTCGCGCAAGCCGGCGCCCGGTTCAACTTCGGCGACCTGTTCGCCCCGGTGATCCCGCTGACGGTGACCATTGACGGCGCGGAGGTGGTGTTGCAAACCCCGGCCGCTACCGCCGCGCCGGCCGCTGACGGTGAACGTCCGGCCCCGGTCGCCGGCGCCGGCCGCTGGCCGCGTTTGCGGGTGCAAACTGTCAGCGTCCGGAACCTCACCGTCAGCCACGCGGATGACGCGGCTTTCGTCGCGACCGGGGTTGGCGCTGAGGTTGACCTCGACGCCGACCAGGACCGTTGCACCGGCAGCGTCAGCGGCGCGGCGCTGCGGGCCGGCGAGTGGTCGCTGACCGACTTGGCGGGCCAAGTCACCCGCGCGGACGGGCAGTGGCGCGTCGAGAAATTCTTCGCCGCCATCGCCGGCGGCAGCGTCAGCGGCAGCGCCGTCCTGCCCGACCGCGCGCCCGCGCGCATCCGGTTCAACCTCGACCGCGTGCCGGCGGCGGCGGTGCTTAACGCCAAGTGGAGTGTCATCATCAGCGGCCTCGCCAGCGGGGCGGGCGATTACACCGGCGACCCGTTCGCGTGGCGCGCGGGCGCGGCGACCGGCTCGCTGACATTGGCCGCGGCCGCGTTCAAGGCCCCGCCGTTCCTGTTGCCCGCCAAGCAACTGCTCGGCCTGCCCGCCGCTGCCGGTGACCTGCCGCTCGACGAGGCGCGCGCCGATTTCCATTACGCCGCCGGCGACTTGTCGTTGACCGAGCTGCGCCTGGCCAACCGCCACTTGCTCGCCCTGCGCGGCGCGGTCACCGTCAGCGGCGGCCTCCTCAGCGGCGAGCTGCGCCTCGGCCTGCCCGCCGCCGCGCCGCTGCCGCCGCGCCTGAAGGCGGAGGTGTTCACCGCTGACGATGGTGACGGCTACCAGTGGGCGCCGTTCACCGTCAGCGGCACGCCCGGCCAGTGGCGGGAAGATTTGTCCCCGCGCATCCGGCAAGCCATCGGCGAGGAGGGGCGGCAGTTGCTCGACCAGTTGCGGGGCAAGGCGAAGGAGAATCTCGACAAGGCCAGGGAAAAGGCCGGCCAGTGGCTGGACCAGATTCTGCAACGCTGAGTTATCGTCCGCTCCGGTCATGGTCAGCGGTGGGGTGATTTAAGGTTCACCACCAAGGCACTAAGGCACGAAGGCTTTTCTTCGGTGACTGAAGACCTGTTCCTGCATAATCCCGCAGGGATGAAATATTTATAGCCGCCGGTGTTAACCGGCGGTAAGCATCGACCCAATCAACCCCGACGGGGTGAAATAGCGACTGTGCGCGACGTTTTTATTTCACTCCTACGGAGTTGGTTCGTCGTAAAGACAGCTACCGCCGGTTGACACCGGCGGCTATAAATATTTCATCCCTGCGGGATTATCGTTGATGGCGCGGTACGGCTGTTCCCCGATGACTGAAGGCTTTTCTTCGGTGACTGAAGACCTGTTCCTCGGTGACTGAAGGGTAGTCTTCGGTGACTAAAGACCTAGTCCCCGATGACTGAAGACCTGTTCCCCGGTGACTGAAGACCTGTTCCTCGATGACTGAAGAGTAGTCTTCGGTGACTGAAGACCTGTTCCTCGGTGACTGAAGGGTAGTCTTCGGTGACTGAAGACCTAGTCCTCGGTGACTGAAGACCTATTCCCCGGTGACTGAAGACCTGTTCCTCGATGACTGAAGAGTAGTCTTCGGTGACTGAAGACCTAGTCCTCGGTGACTGAAGACCTGTTCCCCGGTGACTGAAGACCTGTTCCTCGGTGACTGAAGGGTAGTCTTCGGTGACTGAAGACCTAGTCCCCGATGACTGAAGACCTGTTCCCCGGTGACTGAAGACCTGTTCCCCGGTGACTGAAGACCTGTTCCCCGGTGACTGAAGACCTGTTCCTCGGTGACTGAAGACCTAGTCCTCGATGACTGAAGAGTGCTCTTCGGCGACTGAAGACCTGCTCCCATTTGGCCGGGGACTGCTTCTTTTTTGCGAGGAAACCGTCCTTGGCGGCGAAGCGTTGGTGTTGCGCGGCGCGGCGTTATCTGACGCAAACTCAATAGGTTAGCCCAAGCCTACGCGGACTTTCCCGCGGCGAAGCGGCCGACGACGGCGGGCAGTAGCCAATGTTCCTCGGCCTGGATGCGGGTGTGCAGGGTCTCCGGGGTGTCGCCGGGCAGCACGGGGACGCGGGCTTGGGCGATGATGTCGCCGCCGTCGAGGATTTCGTTGACGTAGTGGACGGTGCAGCCGCTGACGGTGGCGCCGGCGGCCAATGCCTGTGCCCACGCTTGGAGGCCGGGGAAGGCGGGCAGCAGGGAGGGGTGGATGTTGATGATGCGGCGGGGGAAGGCTGCCAGCAGCGGGGTTTTGACGACGCGCATGTAGCCGGCGAGGATGACGAGGTCAATGTCGGCGGCGCGGAGTTGCGCGGCCAGTTGCGCCTCGAGGTCGGGTTCCAGTTTGGTTTTGAATCGGCCGGCGGGGCAGGCCCAGGTCCGGTAGCCGCGGGCGCGGGCGAGGCTGAGGATGGGGGCGTCCGCCAGGTCGCTGATGACGAGGCTGACGGTGGCGTGGAGTTGGCGCGCGCGGATGGCGTCGCTGATGGCGATGAAGTTGCTGCCGCGGCCGGAGCCGAGGATGCCGAGTTTGAGGGGGGGCGGGTTGCGCATGGTCGGCGGCCAGATTAAGAAATAAACTTGACCCTGTAAACTGAAACCACAGTATTCGGCGTCCTGTGGCGCGGTTTTTTCGCGCGGGGCGGGGCGGTTCTTATGGACGGGATTACCATTTTGTGGCTGGCCGGGTACGGGTTGATTGTGAGCCTGTTGTCGGTTTACGGTTTGCACCGTTTTTGGATGGTGTGGACGTATTATCGTTGCAAACGGCGGCGGATTGAGCCGCAAGGCGCGCTGGCGGTGTTGCCGCGGGTGACGGTGCAGCTGCCGGTGTTCAACGAGGTGTATGTGGTGGAGCGGCTGTTGCGGGCGGTGGCGGCGCTGGATTATCCGCGGGAGTTGCTGGAGTTGCAAATCCTGGACGACTCGACCGACGAGACCACGCGATTGGTGGCGGCGCTGGCGGTGGAGTTGCGCGGGCAGGGGTTTGACGTGGCGCAGCTCCATCGGGTTGACCGGGCGGGGTATAAGGCCGGGGCGTTGCAGGCGGGTTTGCGGACGGCGAAGGGGGAGTTGATCGCGATTTTTGACGCTGATTTTGTGCCGCCGCCGGAGATTTTGCGGGCGACGGTGCATTATTTCAGCGATCCGCAGGTCGGCATGATTCAGACGCGCTGGGGGCATCTCAATCGCAATTACAATTTGCTGACGCGCATCCAGGCGCTGATGTTGGACGGGCATTTGCTCATCGAGCAGACCGCGCGCAACCGCAGCGGGCGGTTCTTCAACTTCAACGGCACCGCGGGGGTCTGGCGCAAGGCGGCCATTGAGGACGCGGGCGGCTGGCAGCACGATACGCTGACGGAGGATTTGGACTTGAGTTACCGCGCGCAATTGCGGGGGTGGAAGTTTGTGTTCGTGCCGGAGGTGGTGGTGCCGGCGGAGCTGCCGGTGGACATGAATTCGTTCAAGGCGCAGCAGCACCGCTGGGCCAAGGGCGCTATCCAGACTTGTTGCAAGCTGCTGCCGGTCATCTTGCGCAGCCCGCTGCCGCGTAAGATTAAGTTCGAGGCGATGATTCACCTGGTCTCGAACTTCGCCTACCTGCTGCTGGCGTTGCTGGCGCTGCTGGTGCGGCCGGAGTTTCAGCGCGCGGGGTTTCATTGGGGGTCGTTTTTGGCGATTGACGCGCCGATTTTTTGTCTGGCGACGCTGTCCATCTTCGTGTTTTACGGCACCGTGCTGGTGGAATTGCGGAAGCCGTGGTACTTGATTCCCTTGTATGTGCCGATCTTGATCGCCACCGGTATCGGCCTGTGCCTGAACAACGCGCGCGCCGTGCTGGAGGCGGTGTGCGGGCATCAGTCGGAGTTCACCCGGACGCCAAAGTACGGCATCCGGACGCGGCGGCAGGCTTGGCGCGGCAAGCAGTATGCCGCCGGGAAGTCGCTGGTGCTGTTGTTGGAACTGGTGCTGGCGGGTTATTACGCCTGGTTCATTTGGTACGGCTGGCGGCACCAGTTGTGGGTGTCGCTGCCGTTCTTCACCCTGTTTTTTGTCGGCTTCGGCTACGCGGGACTGGTGTCCCTGTTCCAGTCATGGCCAGCGCGTTGGGGGCTGACCGTCAAAAGATAAGCCTTTGCCATTTACAAGTCCGGGATTTTGCATAAGTTGTATTGGTCATGAAACATGCCAAACGATACCAAACGGGTTTTACGTTGATTGAACTGCTGGTGGTGGTGACCATCATCGGGATTCTGGCCGGACTGTCCGTGCCGGCCTTGAACAAGGCGCTGGATTCCGCGAAGCGGGCGCAGGCGGCGGCGATGGTGAGCAGCTTGAAGGTGGCGCTGAACGCTTATCAGGCTGATTATGGCGCGTGGCCGGAGTTTTTTGACAGCGCGGCCGTGGAGTCGTACGGCGGGAGCAACAGCGAGGATTTGTACGGGCTGCTGGTGGGCAAGACTGACGCCTCGTATGGCAACCCCAAGGGCACGGTGTACATGGAGTTTACCGCCAAGCAGCTTTATCCCAAGGGCACGAGCATGACGGACGCCGAGGGATTCATGGATCCTTGGGAGGGCTGTTATTCCGTCAAGGTGGACGACGATTATGATAACGAAATTGACGAGGTGCCGGATACCAACGGGGCCGGTTCCGCGACCATCTATGCCAGCATGGCGATTTGGAGCACGGGCACCAAATCCACCACGGGCGACGGCGGCGATCAACGGAAATACATCACCAGTTGGTAACCGGGTTGGCAACCGCATGAAACAAGGTTTCACATTGATTGAACTGCTGGTGGTTATCACCATCATAGGGATCCTGGCCGGGTTGACGTTGGGCGCGGGCGGCGCTTTGCGCGACAAGGCGGCGCGGTCCCGCGCTGCGGCCGAGCTGGCCGCGTTCGATACCGCCCTGGAGCGTTATCGGGTTGACAATGGCGACTACCCGGATGCCAGGTGCGTCACTGTCAGCGGCGACCTGTATGGCAGCGACACCTTCGGTTATCCAGGCGAGGCGGCCACGGTAAGCGGCAGAAGCGCGAACGTCAACGGCAGCGTCAAGGGTGATGCCGCGGGGAGCGGCGGGCGCTTCTTGTTCGCCTGCCTGATGGGGCGCCGGTTTTACCATCAGGATGGGCAGCCGGTGGCCTATCCCCAGTATTACGAGCCTAAATCCAGCCAAGTCAAAACCGATGGCAGCGGGGACTATTTCAAGGATCCGTACAACAATGCCTACGGTTACTATTACGACGCTGCCAACCAGACCAGGGTGAGCGGGAACGACCAGAAGTCCCTGTTCAACATGGTCGAGCCGGACATCTGGAGCACCGGCGGACAATTGTCCACCGCCATCCCCAGCACTGACGAGAACAATGCGCGGGGCTACGCCGTTTACCTGAAGTGGATTAAAAACTGGGCGAGCCAGTAGTCCGCTGGATTATAAGAGCTTCATTAACGCCAAGGCGCGAAGGAACAAAGAGCTTTACGTTAGTGAAGCTCTTCCTGTTTTAGGGTTTGACTTAACCCTGCCCCCGCATAGTTTTACCAACAATAAGCTTAACAAGGAGGTCTATGAGCTATTGGAGTCCCAAAAAACAACCGGTGGTTGATTTGATGCCGCTGATCGCCATGCAACGGTTCCACAAGGAGCCGAAGAAGTCCTTTGGCCTGATTGCCACGCTGATTGTCTCCAACATCGTGTGCGTTTCAGCCGTCTGCCTCCTGTTGGGCATGACGTGGACCTCGACCAAGATGAGTGTCTGGATTACCGAATTTTATGCCAAGGAACGCAACCGCTGGGCGCAAATCCAAACCCAGAAAGACCTGCAACTGGAAAATTTAAACATCCAGATCGCCCGCTTGGTCGGTATGCAAACCTCCTCGCCGGCGGATATATTGCAATTGGCCAAGAAAATCTCCTCTATTCTGGACACCGCCAGCGGCACCCAGCGTCAGTTCCTGGAGCAAGTCATGCCCGAGGCCATCCGCATCCAGGTGCAATACGGCATCCCGGCTTCCGTCACGATTTCACAGGCGATTTATGAAAGTCGTTATGGTCAGAGCGCATTGGCCGTGCAGGCCCATAACTATTTCGGCATGAAGGCGTTTGCCGAATCCTGGAAAGGCGACAGCATCAACATGCCGACCAAGGACAACGGCATCGCCACCCGCGCCAATTTCCGCGTATATCGGGACATGGCCGCCGGGTTCCAGGGTTATGCCGATTTCCTGAAAGAAGGCGACCGTTATAAATCCGCCTTTTACACCAAGTCCGGCAAGGACTTTCTGGCCCGTATCCTGGCGGCTGGCTATTGCGAGGAAGCCTCTTACGCTCCGACCATTAAAATCATCATGCAACGTCACAACCTGGAAGAACTGGACGACCTGCTAAAACAAGGCGCCAACGCCCCGTATCAAGTCGCCTTGAACAAAAAATCTTCCGATGATGATGGCAGCGACAAAGCCAATTAAACATCTTCCCGGCGTTCATGACACGGAATAACGCTGCGGATGAACAATTAAGCTTGCGACAAATTTCTTTCACGGCTAGCGTTTGACCCTGCCCGTTACGGAGCCTTAGCTTAGTGGTAGAGCGCCTGCTTCACACTGAGCGCGTTTGCGGTCTTAACACCTTAATTCCCAGTTGGTTAGTATATTTCGTTACACTTTTTCGTTACATCTTTCCATTTTTTGAAGGGGTGAAGGGTATTCGGATTTGATTTTTGCTCGTTAAAAAAGGTGTTATGAGCGAGCAATCTGACGCAGTAAATAAAGTTTTGCGTGAGCGTGGAGTTGCGGTTCCATCGCCGGAGCCGTCGGTCACTGACGGTGAGGTGAAAGATGAGCGAGCGTTACCGACGATTGAGCTAATTCGCGCTGGGCGACGATTGTCTGATTTCGCGCGCGAGGCGGGCGGGATTTGCGCGGCGGTGAATGTGTTTCGGCGCGAGACGGCGGCGGTAACGGTCAATGAAGACATTGGGTTGATGGAGCCGCTGGATGCGGACCGGTTTCGTACGTTTTTGGAAGAACATGCCCTAACATACTTTTTGAAGTATGACAAGAATGCCGCCAACGGTGCCGAGCCGTGGAAAAAGGTGGAATGCACGATGTCGGTGCAGGATGCGCGGGGGTGTTTGCGGGCTGACCAGTTTGTCGGTCGATTGCCAAAACTAAAAAAGGTCAACGCCCAGCGTCAGCCAGTGATGCGCGCTGACGGGGCGATTGTTTTGTTGCCGGCTGGTTATGACGCGTTCGCAGAAATTTTTACGCTACGTTCTCCGGTGGTGATTGATGAGGCGTGGTCGCTTGATCGCGCGGTGGCGTTCCTGCGCGCGATGTTGAAGGAGTTTCCGTTTCTGTCGCCGCGCGATTTGGCGGTGCATGTCGTCTCAATGGTGTCCATGTTCGCTCCGGACTTGTTAGGTTTTACATCGCCGCGGCCGTCGTTTATTTATTCGGCTAACAAGCCAGGGAGCGGCAAGACGCTGCTGGTGAATATGGCGGTGGCGACGGTGATGGGATCGTGTGAGTCGCTCACTATTCCCGAAGATAAAAATGAATTTCGCAAGACGCTGGACTCGGCGGTGATGAACTCGGTGCCATATTTATTTTTTGATGAGCTGGAGGGCGTAGTGAAAAACGGCGACCTCAACGCTTTTATCACGTCGGATTTTCGCACGGGTCGGTTGTTTAACAAACAGTCGTTGTTTCGCGCGCCGCGCATGACGGTGTGTTATTTAGCGGGCAACAACTTGACATTGCAGCAGGACATTGCCCGCCGTTCACTGGAGTGCAAACTTCACATCGAGCAGAGCAACAGTCGCGACCGCAAAATTGAACATGAATTGAGCAATGAGTTTTTCCAGCGGCTGGCGGTGCGCGGCGATTTTTTAAGTGCACTGTGGGCACTGGTGCGAGCTTGGGACGTGGCACGGCGTCCAGTGCCGCCGACAGTGATGAAGGGGTTTGTGGAATGGTCGCGGGTATATGGTGGTATTGTGTGGCACGCCGGGTTCGGCGACGCGCTGGTGCCGCCGCCGATCGAGGAGTCTGGTGACAATGAGGCTGCGGACATGGCGTTGTTGGTTGAAAAACTTTCCCAAAAACTTGGCATTGCTGACGCTGACGGTGAGGTTAGATTTTTGTTGCATTACGATTTCGATGAAGTGATTGCCGTGTGCGTGGCTAACAACTGTTTCGCCTGGATGATTGAGCGCGTTAAGCGTGGCAGCGGGGATGATGTTTGGTACGATTGCAAGCCGGCGGCCGCATCTCGAATGGGAAAATTGCTCGCCGATAAATACGGCGGCAGCATTTTTAATTTACAAGACGGTCGGCGTGTGAGATTTTCCAAGCGTGGCCGTAATCGTCAGCGGCGTTATGACGTTGAGTTGCTCGATGGCTCAACTAGTAGCGTGCCGCCGCCAACATCCCCCGCTGCCGGCGATGTAGCGGTAGTTTGACATCGCGCCTCAATAACGACGTAATCGACTGTAAGGCGGCACCCAGCTAACAGGCATAGGTGCCGCTCTTTATTTCCCCTCACCTTAAGATCGACCTATGCTACCTATGCCTATTTTTGCCGCCATTTCCCCGTTCCCCTCGCTTTTTATTTTTTAACAAAATTCTTACCTATGCCGCCTGTGCCTTTTTGTTTGCCACCTATGCGGCGCTTAACTATTTGATATTCATGTACTTATCTCTTAATAGGTATAGGTGGCATAGGTAACATAGGTATTATGTTATCCATGAAAAAACGGAAAAAAGCACTATATATGCGTAGGCGTTGCACTTCGCGCCTCGACCTATGCACCTATGCACCTGGCGCGAAAAGGAATCTTTTTGCCGCTAGAAATAATCTGCGGCTTTGGAGTCAGCAGGGGGTTTTTATGCGCGGGGGGTGAAAAATTTTTTGCACTTTTGCAGGCGGGTTTTGACTTTGACGCGGGGATATGGAGACAAAGACTGATGAGCGGACGGCGGTGATTGAGGTGCGGAGGCTGGCGCTGGCAGACATCAAGCCGCATCCGAAGAATCCGCGCAAGCATCCGGAGGAAAATTCGGCGGCATGGCTGGTGTTGAAGAAAAGTTTGGAGCGAGATTATTTTGATCCGCTGGTGGTGAATCGGCGGAACGGGATGCTGGTGTCGGGGCATTTGCGGCATAAGATTTTGCTGGCGTCGGGATTCACGCACGCTGATGTGTCGCTCGTGGATTACGACGAGGCCACGCATGTAGCGCGGTTGATTGCCGCCAACAGTCTCATCGGCGAGTTCGACGACGCGACACTGACGGCGCTGGCCGCTGAGTTAAACGCCGCGTCACTGTCAGCGTCCCTGGCGGGCTGGACGGAGGATGAACTGGCCGCGCTGGTGGACGGCCTACCGCCCGCCGCTGACGGCGAGGAAAAGCCGGTGCGCGACTTGAAAGAAAAATTCGGCGTCGCGCCATTCTCGATTTTGCGGGTGTTTCAGTGGTTAGGCAGAAAAAAATTATGGAACACGCTCATCGGCGACGGCGGTGAAACGCGCGCCGGTTGCCTGCCGAAGGAAGGTCAGTTCCAAATGGCGTTGCCTGCCGTCAGTTTGTTAGACCCGGTGTTATGTGAATTGATGTTGCTGTGGTTCGGGATGCCGCACGGCGTCAAGCCGCGCTGCCTTGACCCGTTCGCCGGCGGCGCGGCGTTCGGCTTCGTCAGCGCGTTCAAGGGGTGCGAATTTACCGGCGTCGAGTTGCGGCAAGAGCAATGTGACTTGAATGGGCAACGGCTCGCCGCCGCCGGCTTGTCCGGGCGCTACATTTGTGATGACGGCTGTAATGTGCTCCGGCACGTCGCGCCCGAGTCGCAGGATTTCTTGTTCTCGTGCCCGCCGTATTACAACCTTGAAAAATACAGCAACCTGCCGAACGACGCGAGCAACGCGCCGACCTTTGAAGAGTTCATCGTGGTTCTGGATAAGGCGCTCGGCGACGCAGCGCTGACGCTGAAAGAAAATCGTTTCGCCGTGGTAGTGGTGAGCAATGTGCGCGACAAAAAAACGGGCGGCTATCACGACCTCGCCGGCGCGGTCGTAAAAATTTTCCAGCGGCGCGGGCTGTTGTTTTACAACGACCTCATCCTCGCCGATTGCCTGTCCAGCGCGTCACGCCGCGCCTATCAATACATGAGCAACAGCCGCAAGGTGGCGCGGGTGCATCAAAACGTGTTAGTCTTTTACAAGGGCGACGTGAAAAAAATCGCCGAGCTTTTTCCCGTCGCCGACATTGAGGAAACGCTGACGGCGTGCGTGCCGGAAAACGAAACGTGGCTCGGAACGGGAGAGCTTCATGCCTAACGTCACGCCGGAGCTAGCAGGGAAAGTGCTCGACGCCGACCTCGCCAACGTCATCAAAAAAGTCAGCGCGGGCAAGCCGCTGTCGGCGGGCGAGCGCGAGTTGATGGCCGAGTTCGCGGCGCACAGCGAGGACTTGCGCGCGCGCCGCCAGGCCGCGCTCATTCGCAAGTGGGCGGAGGGCGGACGGCTCACCGACGCGGAAGTTGATGAAATCAACGACATCATCCCGGCAGAAACTTTCACCCGTGCCGACCGCGAGCCGTTGCCGGTCAACCCGGTCAAGCGGCCGAAGTACCAGCGCGCCTACACTGACTACGCCGCGCGGTACGGCGTCGCCGAGCGCACGGTCAAAAGCTGGCGCAAAATCGGCGCGGACGCTGACGGTGACTACCCGCCGTTCGACGCGCCGGCACTGATGCCGGAGTGGTGGGCGCGGCGGATGACACAGCGAGTGCCTGATAAATTACTCACCGCCGCGCGCGCCGCCGCCGCCAGTGATCCACCGCCGCCAACGTCAGCGCCGGCACCACGATCAGCGCCGCCCGCCGCGCCACCGGTCGCGCGGCCACCGTTGAGCGTGAGCGGCGATCTGGGGTTGAGCGGCATGTTGATCCGGCTGCGCGAAGCCGAGCGCGAGGCGCACGCGGACTACATGGCGGCGCTGCGCGTCACCGACGATGAGCGCAACGAGGGCGACATCAAAATTAAATCCAAAATCTGGTCCGACCTCGCCAACCAACTCCGCGCGCTGGAAAAGACCAGCCCGGACGTGCTCAAGGCCAGCGGCGAGATGGTCAGCCGCGCGGCGGTGACGGACGCATTGCGCGAAGTCCACGCGGTGATTTTTCAGAGCATCCACAATCTCGGCCGCCGCATGAAAACGAAAATGCGCGACCTCGCCGACGATGAGTTCGATGCGGCCTGGCTCGCCGAAGTCGAACGGGTGTTCCAAGTTTTGAAAGTCAATGAGTTCACCGCTGCAACTTGATTTGGTGCCTGTCACCGTCAGCGCCCAGGCGTCGCGCGGCGGCGCTGACGGTGACGTGCGCGCGTTCGTCGCCGGCGTGCTCGGCGACATTTACAAGGCGCGCACGACCGATAACGTGTGGCAGTGGGCGGAGAATAACGTCTTCCTCGATGAGTCCATGTCGCCGGCCTTCCCCGGCTTCTACGACTCGTCGCTGACGCCATACGCGCGCCTGGCGCAGGAGTTCGCCACCGACCAATACACTAACGCGGAGTTCACCGTCAGCGGCGCGCCGCATTTCGACGAGTGCGTTATCATGAAGTCGTCGCAACTCGGCTTGACCGAATCCGTGCTGAATATTATTCGCTACCTTGTGGCGAACGCGCCGTGCCACATCGCCTACATCATCGACAGCTTCGCCGAGGCGCAAAAAATGAGCAAGACGCGGCTGCAACCGTCGTTGCAAAAATGTCCCGCCACCGCGCAGGCCATCAGCGCCAACGCCGACGACTTCGGCAATCTGACCATGTATCTACGCGGCATGGTGATTCACATGTTAGGTTCATACTCGTCTGGCGCGCTGGCGAACAAGCCCATCGGCCTGATCGTGTTGGACGAACTCGACAAGCATCAGCCCAATCCGCGCGGCGAGGCGGAGACAATCGACCTTGCGCGCGACCGGCTCAAGACCACGGGCGGCAAGCTCGTCGCGCTGTCCACGCCGGTCACCGACCGGCACGTGACCTGGCGCGAATACAAAACCGGCACGCAACATCAGTTGCACGTGCCGTGCCCGCATTGCGGCGACCGTCAGCCGCTGGTGTTCGAGCATGTCCGCTTCGCGCACTGCAAAGACCTAACCGGCGAATACGACCTTGAGCGCGTGCTGCGCGAAACATTTTACGAGTGCCGCGCGTGCCACCAGCCGATCAACGAGTCGCAAAAAAACCGCATGGTCGCCGCCGGCGTCTGGCGACAAAGCAACCCGCAACCGATTCCGCGCAAGCTCAGCGTCCACATCAGCGACCTCTACTCGCCGTTCGTGGCGTGGGGCAAGCTGGCCGTGGAATTCATCCAGGCAAATCGCGGCGGCGATTTATCAAAGCTGCAACACTTCCGCAACAATCGCCTCGGCCTGCCGTTTGTGCAAGAACGCGCCGAGGTCAGCGGCAACGACGTGCTCAAGTTGCGCGGCGCGTACAAACGCGGACAATGTCCGTTCGCGCCGTGCCTCGTCACCATGTGCGTTGACAAACAGGAAGACGTGCTCAAATACACCAAGGCTGGATTTAAGCCTAACGGCGAAATGGCGGTAATTGACTACGGCTATACGCTGGTGGATTACGAGTTGCTAGACCGGGCCGACGAAGAAATTGAAATCCTCGGCGCGACGGAAAAATGCGCGGTGAAACTCGGCCTGATTGACGAGGGCTTCAAGGCGCTGGAAGTGCGCGACTTTGTCGCCCAGACCGACGGGCGGTTCTTCGCGTCGAAGGGGCGCGGCGGCATACAGGTCAAGCAAACCGTCGCGGTGTCGCGCACGCCGCATAAAGACCAGTATCTCGATGTGTACCACTACGACGACGACAACTTCAAAAAGTTGCTCTATTTGCAACGCATCGCCAAGCACGACAAAATCGTCCGCGGCGAGATTCGCGTCCCGCGCCTGTGGCTGCCCGCCGACGTTGAGCCGCATTTCGTTGCTGAGTTGGTTAGCGAGAAGTTAGTCGAGGAAGCCGACAAGCGCGGCTACAGCCGGTTTATCTGGACGAAAAAAGACGGCGATAAAAACGACTTCGGCGACACGTTGAAAATGCACCTGGTCATCTGGCACGAACTTGAGCCGATGTTGGCGGTTGACAAAACGTAAGCCGGTTATGTATGCTGCCCGACTATGAAAAAAACCGCATGGAAACTCATCGTCGCCGAGGCGCGGAAGCACGGCTTTTTAAAATTTTGCAAAAACGGCGTCGCCGTCCTAATCTCGCCGGATGGCGGCGAAGACGAAGACGAAGACACCCAAAGCAGTGAGCCAGTACATGGCGAAAATAGGGGCAAAGGGCGGCAGCGCGACGGGCGGGCGCAAGAAGCGCGGCTCGGCGCAGATGCGCGCACTGGTGATGCGGCGCTGGACTAAGCGTGACCGTCAACCGGGCGGGGAAGTTAAAACATCCTGACCACGGCCAGAATTTTTTTCGCCTCTTGCACGGTGAACGGGCTGTGCCGCCGCAGTTTGCTCGCCAAAGTGTGTTTGTTCAGCCCCGTCAGCCGGGCCAGCTTGGACACATTCAGCAACGGCGACAGCCGCGTAATTTCCTCCGTCGCCAAATCCGGCGCGGGGATTGGATCGCCGTGTTTTTGCGCGGAACCGAGCCAGGAAGTCATGGCTTCCTCGATGTTGGCGGCGGCCTCCTCGCGCGTCGCGCCGTGCGACACGCAGCCACGCAACGCCGGCACCTCGGCGATAAAGGCCTCGTCAGCCTCACTCCAATAAATTTTAGTTAAGTATTTCATGTTAGTGTTTCCCGGATGGTTTTTGCATAGTGCGGTTTGATGTCCTTGCCGTGCTTCGGCAAGGTCACCCGCCGACCGTCAGCGTGGCGAAAAGTGTGATGGCTACCGGTGACGAAGTCCAGGGTGAACCCTTGGTGTGCTAAAATCAGCGCTGCGTCGGCAAAGCTGAAACTTTTGTCCGCCTGGCCTAACATCAACTTTGCCATCAACTTTTTTGCCTTGCTCATGGGAACAATATGCACGAAAAATTGTGCATAGTCAATGTTTTTTTCGATAAACACGTGTTTATCGGATTTTTTTTTCGCGCGGATTTTGACATCGCGCCCTTGGCATGGGATCTACCATCATCGAAAAAATCAAGGCGCTGGCCGGCGCGGATGAAAAACTCGCCGCCGCCACCACGCGCATCAAACAACTCGAAGCCGATATCGCCGCGTTGACTGCCGACCACGCCCGCGTGACCGCCGACGCCGGCGCGCTGACCACGGAAAAAAATGCGTTGCAACAGCAAGTCGCCACGCTGACGGAGGCGCAAAAAAATATCGACGAGCAGGTCAACCAAAGAGCCGGCGCGCTGGTGGCCGAGCAAATGGCCAAGCTCGGCGTCAAGGCCGCCGAGCTACCCGCGCCCGCCGCTGACGGTGACGCGCCGCTGACGGAAGCGGAGAGCGCCGCCGCCATCGCCGCCGAGCAAGACACGCACAAAAAAATGGCGCTATACCAGGCGCACGCGAAAAAATTCTGGAAGAAATAATCACGCGAATTTGACACGGGGATTTATATATGGCTAATCAACTTGGCAAGCTCACCCAGGACGTGCTCTCATTGAGGGCGCTTGAATTCATCAAGAAACAATTTCCCGCGCTCGGCGCCATCGGTCACGATTTGGCGCCCACGCCGGTCAACTACGGCGCAACGGTGACGGCGCGTATTCCGGTGGTGCCGGCGGTCGCCAACTACAGCACGACCACGGGTTACGAGGCGGGTGACGCCGTGACCGTGGACGTGCCGGTCAAAATTGACAAGCACATTCACGTGTCAGTCAATTTTGGCGAGCAGGAAATTTCCGGCACCGACCGCAACCTGGTGGATGAGCAACTGGAAGTCGCGACCTACGCGCTCGGCAAAAAAATCCTCGCCGACGCCGGCGCGCTCATCACGCCCGGCAACTACGCGAAGAACGTAGAGGCGACGGTCGCCAACACCGGCCGCGACACCTTCACGGCGCTGCGCAAGACGCTGACCGGCGCGCCCGCCATCGGGCGTTACGCGCTGGTGAACACGGACGTGTTCGAGGCGTTGAGCAATGACCAGCGCATCATCAGCGTCGAGTTCGCGCGCGAGCAGCCGGATTACCACGCCGGCGTGATTCGCAACGTCGCGGGCTTCGACCAAATCATTGAGTGGCCGGATTTGCCGCCTGCCAACAAACTCACCGGCTTTGCCGGCGTGAAGTCCGCGCTGGTGTTCGCCGCGCGCGTACCGAAAGACCCGGCGCTGTTAGTGCCGGGTCTGAACATCCCCGGCACCATCGGCGTGTTCACTGACCCGGCCAGCGGGTTGAGCCTCATGTCGCGGTATTTTTACGACATCAAACTCGGCAAGCTGCAAATGACGCTGACGTTGATGTACGGCGTCGCCAAGGGCAACGCGGACTTCGGCGCGCGGTTGGTGGAACCGACCGATGGGTAGTCGCCCGCCGACGCGGAGAAAAATTTATGAAAAATATTTTCATCGTGCTGGCCGCCGCCGCCAACGCTGACGTAATGGATAAAATCCTGTACGCCGGCGCTGACGGTGACGCGGCCATCGCCGCGCTGAACCGCGCCGGTGACGCGGGCGAGATTGTGCGCGGCGAGATTTACCGCAACCCCGCGCCGTGGCGCAAGCGGGACTTTTACCATCGCACCCCGGCGGGCAAGGCGGCGGCGGCACGCCAGGCGCGGGCCGCCGCTGACGTTGCGCAAGCCCAGCGCCGCGAGGCGCTGACGGCGGCGCGTGAGCGCGCGCGCTCCGCCGTGGCCGCCGCGCAACAGGCCGCCGCTGCCGCTGGCGAGTCACTAGACGCTAAGGAATTCTTCCCGATGGAAGGTAATGGCGCCGCGCCGGGCGGTGGGGAACAGGATGCCCCGCCGCCCGGCGCGGATTCGTCCGCTGACGATGCCCCGCCCGCTGCTACCAACGCCGACGCGCCCGCGCCGACGAAAAAGAAAATTCGCTCATAACCTCGCTGACGGCGAGTCACAACGGGGCGGCGGCGCGGATGGGGGTTCGTGTCGCCGCCTTTGTTTTGACTTGGAGATTTTATTATGGCCTCACGAGAAGACAACATTGCGACGGTGTGCGAGTTTCACCGCATCGAGGGCACGAGCCTCGCGCAACTGCGCGCGCTACACCATGACCTTGGCGCGACGGCCTTCAAGGAAGTGACGCTCACCGGCACGTCGTTCGAGGGCGGCGGCGGCACCGGACAAATCACCTTTCCCGCCACGGATTACCTCGCCGCGTTGCAGCGCATGATTCGCTTGTTAGACCCGGCCGTGCCGCCGCCGCTCACGCCGCAGGTCAGCGTCAGCGCCGCGTTCGGCCACCGAATGATACAGACATGAGCCGCAAGAAAAAATTTTCCAAATCCCGCGCCGACGGTCTGGCACTGTCAGCGGCAGCCAGCGCGTTTTTCATCGGCGGCGGCGGCTACCAGGGCGCGGCGTGGACGAACCAGCGCGGCTACGTCTATTGGCCGACCTTGAACCCGCGCCGCGAGGCCGATAAATATTCGCGGCTGGAAATCGCGCGGCGCGCGCATTTTCTCTGCGCGAACACGGGCCTCGCGAAGCGGCTCATCAACGGCGTCACCAACTACGTCATCGGCAGCGGCCTGGTGCCGCGCGCCGAGACCAAGGACATCGAGTGGAACCAACTCGCCGAGGTGTCCTATTACGAGCGCGCGCGCCAGGCCATGACTTACGACGTGTCCGCGCGGCTGACGGCGACCCAGGCCCAGCGCGTGATGCTCGCCACCAAATACCGCGACGGCGATTGCGCCGTGGTGTACAGCGAGTCGCAGAGCGGCGGCGCGTTGCGCGCATTTTACTCCGGCGTGCAAATCGGCGGCGGCGAGGACGCCGGTTTCGTGGACGGGCTGAAAACCGACCGGCTGAACCGCGTGCAAAAATTCCGGCTGCTCGACGCCGACGGTGACGCGGAACGCGCGCGCGTCATCAGTGCCGATAACGTGCGCTGGCTGGCAAAGTATGACACGCCGGGCCAGTTGCGCGGCATCAGCGCGCTCGCGCACGCGGTCAACAACCTGTTAGACCTAACGGAAATTTCCGCCGCCAACAAACAGGGCATCAAGACCTCCGCGCAAGTCGGCTACTACATCGCCACCGCCGCGCAGCAATCGGGCGGCGGCGGCATGGTCGAGACGATGAAGCGCGAGCGGCAACGCGCGAACGGCGGCGATAACAACACGGTCAGCGCCGACAAAATTTTCTTCCACGGCACCGGCGGCGAGATTGTCGAGCTGCCCGCCGGACGCGATTTGAAGACGTTACTGGACTCGCGCCCGCATCCCAACTCGATTGAGTTCATGGACGCCTACCTTATCCGCGACATCGCCTGGGGCTTCGGCATCAGCGCCGACCTGCTTTGGAATATCTCGCGGCTCGGCGGCGCCAACACGCGCTGGGTGCTCGCTGACGCGCAGGTGTTCATCGCCAGCGAGCAGACCGACTTGGTGGATGCGTGGCTGGCGTTTGATTTTCCCTACCACTGCGCGAAGGAAATGGCGGCGGGCCGGCTGCGGCGCTGCCGCGACTGGCAGTGGTGGTCGCACTCGTGGCTGACGCCGGAGCGCATCACCGTGGACTTCGGGCGCGACGGCAACGTGATTTTGAAGAAGTGGCAGTCGTTTTTGATTTCCACTAGTCGCGTGTACGGGATGCTCGGCCAGGACGCGCGCGACGAGATGAGCGACGAGCTGGACTTCATCGCGTGGCAAAAGGAGCAGATGACCAAACGCGGCTTGACCGCCGCCGATTTGCAACTCTCGCGCGGCTTGAAACCCGCGCCCGCCGCCGCTGACGCCGAGCCGCCCGCTGACGACGAGGATTTGCCTGACAAGAAAATCAACCACAAGGAAAACGAGCCATGAAATTCGCGCAACTCTACACCAAACTTTTCGCCGAGCCGTGCTGTGTCTTGCCGGCGACGCACGCCGCGCTGCGCGCCTCTTTACTGGCGCGGCTGGGCGGCGAGGCCGCCGCTGCCGCGCCAGCGCAGCAATCGCCTGCCCCGTCGTCAGGCCCGCCGATAGTTTATGAACCCGACGCGCCAGGATTCGGCGGGCGCAAGCCGCAAGGCTACGAGGAAACGATGATGCATCTGGTGTTGCGCCAGATGCAAAGCGTGCGCGGCGATATCGGCATCATCAGCGTCGACGGCGTGATCGGCGCGCACCTGTCGTCCTTGGAAATGGCGTGTGGCGGGTGTTCGCTTGAGGCGGTGCGTCAGTCGCTCGATGAGGCGATGGCGGATTATCGCATTCGGCACATTGTGCTGGCATTCAACTCGCCGGGTGGCTCGGCTGGGGGCGTGTTGGAGTTGGCGGGTTATCTCGCCAGTCTCGCCAAACATACCGTCGCGTTCACTGATTCGCAAATGGCGAGCGCCGCCTATTGGTTGGCCGCCGGTTGCAATGAAATTTTTGTCACGCCCACCAGCGACAGCGGCAGCATCGGCGTGTACATCGCGTTGCTCGACCGCTCGGTGCAGTTGCAGATGGCGGGCCTGAAACTCGAACTCTTCAAGGCGGGCGAGTACAAGGCGCTGGGCTTGCCTGGCAATCCGCTCAACGACAGCGACCGCGCCTTGTTGCAGGCGCGCGTGGACAGGCTCTACTGCTGGTTCACCGGCTTTGTGGACACGCACCGCGGGCAAGTCCCGGAGCGCGGCCTTGGCACGGACACCTACCAAGGGCAGACCTTCGACGGCGAGGATGCCGTCGCGCGCGGCCTCGCCGACGGCACCGTCAGCGACTTCGGCGAATTGCTCGCGCTCATCGAGACGCTCGGCGCCCGATAAACTGTGTTTATCGGGGAATTAAAAAATTCAAAAGCAAAATGAAAAATTGGTGATTTATGACGCCCGCTGATTTTCAATCGTTCAACGCGCAAGTCCAGCGGGTCATTCACACCGTCTGGGCGGTGACGGTGAATTATCACGAGCGGATTTTTTCCGGCGCGGCGGGGGCGCCGTCCGCGTCCGCCGCGTTGCTCGGCGACGGCGGCGGGTACGGCGCGACGCGCGCGCTGATGCTGCATATTCGCTTTGACGTCGCCACCGCGCATGACGTCCGCCCCGCGGAGAACGAGCGGGTCGGCGTGCGCCGCGCTGACGGTGAGGAATTTGAATGGTGGCGCATTGCCGCCGTCAAGCGCGACGGGTTCGCGCGCCAGTGGGTGTTAACTTTGCAGGATGAAAGCACATGACCGGTGTCAGTCAACGGCTCGGCGGCGTGCGCACCATGTTTAAAAAAAACGAAGTGGTGTCCGCGTTGCGGCGTTATCGCGAGCACACGGGGCGCGAGGCGACAGTCTCGTTGCGGCAGATTATGCAGCGCGTCGCTATTCGGCTGGCGATTGAGACGCAGCCGTTCGGCAACAGCAAAGCCGCGCAACGCCAGAGCGAGGGCGCGATTTACAAAGACCTGTTCGGCGGCAAGCGATGGAACGTCAAGTTCGGCGGCGGGCGCGCCGGCATCTTCGCGCCGATGAATCCGGCCATGCTCGCCGCAACCGTGGAGTTTTACGGCGACGGTAACACCGTGCGCTTGTTCGTCAAAAAAAACGGCGACGTGTACGGCACCGACCGCGCGCTCTATCGCCCCGCCGCCACGCTAACCGAGATGGCGGAGCAGCACGTGAAATATTTTCGCAACGGGCGCATGACCGCGGCGGGCGGCGCGACGCGCGACATCGGCCGCTGGAAATTTATCGATAAAATGGTAGTCAGTCAAAAAGGCGCGAAAAAATATTTCACGCAGGTGATCGCGCGCGTCGGTCGCGCCAAGGGCGGCTGGGCCGCGTGCGCGCGACTGCTGGGCGGGACCGGCGGATTGTTGAAATTCATCACGCGGCACCCCGGCGAGGGCGAGATTGTCGAGGTCACCGGCGCGCGCCCGTCCCTCACGATTATCAATCGCGTCCCGTATGTGTCCGCCATTCTCAGTGAGCGGCAAATTCAGGTGGCGCTGAAAATCGCGCAGGACTGGTTTGTGCATTACGCCAACGCCGCCGCGCGCGCGGCGGCGCGCCGCGCCGGCCTTAAACTTATCTCGTAACTTTTATGACCGACCTGGAAATTTTGACCGAGAAATTATTCGCCGCGTGGCTGGCGGCCAAGGCGAAGCCTTGCAAGCTACTGCGCGACTGCCGCGTCACGCCGGCGCTGAGCGACGGCAAGTACACCTACCCGGCGCTCATCGTCAGCGCCGACACCGCCACGGAACTCGCGCCCTGCGCCAACGTGTTCGAGTTGCCGCTAACGGTGGTGGTGGCCAGCATCCCCAAAGACGACGCGGCCAGCGTGGACACACACCGCCGCCGCGTGGCGCGGGTGCGCGCGTTGTTGCTCGGCGTTGACAGTGACCTTGCCGAGGCGCAGGCCGCCGCGGTGTGCGCGGAATTGAACACACTCGCGCTGGGCGTCACCGTCAGCGGCTACACGCCCGTTCTCGGCGGCGGCGCCACCGCGCGCGCGGACAATCACATTGCCGACAGTCTCGCGCTGACGGTGACGGTGTCCCTAGGGAACTCATAACACAAAGCTCAAAACGCAAAACCACAACTGATTAACCGGT
Organism: Verrucomicrobiales bacterium; assembly: GCA_031266335.1. Taxonomy (GTDB): domain Bacteria; phylum Verrucomicrobiota; class Verrucomicrobiia; order Methylacidiphilales; family JAAUTS01; genus JAIRPN01. Next base: position 3,914 of record JAISBF010000062.1, on the reverse strand, counting down.
AACTGACAGTCGTTTTGCGTTTTGCGATTTGACATTTGCGGTATTATTATATGGCAGCAGCACAAAAAGGCATCAAAGTTGAAATCGAAACTCGCCCGACGTTTACGGGTTACATCAACCTCGCGTTCGGCGAAGAGGACAAATTTCGCGTCGAGGACGAACTTGAAGATGAAAGCGGCGTGATTTGCACCGTCACCGGCAACGACAGCACCCAGGAGGTTTCGCAAGCGCAACTGGTAGTCAAACAGGGCACGGCGCTGCCGCAAAAATTCGACGTGCTGACGGAGTCCGGTGCCAGCGGTCGCAAGTGGTTGATTCGCACCATCGGGCGCCCGCGCGAGGCGGGGAAAAAGGTGTTGGTCAATCTCAAGCTCTGGCGCAATGAGGGCAACTCATTGACCTGACCGGCATGGACGCGCGTTTTTACGAGGCGTTGGTACATCAGCCGCACACCGTTCTTGGCGCGCGGCTGAGGCCGTTTGCGGTCGAGCACTGGCTGTGTTTGCAATTTCAAGAAAGTCCGTTTTTGCTCGCCAAGACCACGGCGGGCTGGGCGGAATTGGAAGCGGCGGTGGCCGTGTGCGCGCGCCGACGGCCGTTGCGCGACTTGTGGCGCATCGGCGATTTTCGCTCGCGCCACGGCGTGTTTCTGCGCAATTACCGCCCGCAAACGCTGACGGTGGAGGCGGCCAAATTCGCGGCCTACCTCGCCGATTATCTCGCGCCGCCGCTGACGCCGGTCGCTGACGGTGGCGGCGCCGCTGACACTGACACGCCGGCATCCCCCGTCGAGCGCCCGAAGACGCCGTGGTTGCTGCGCATGGTGGAAACGCTGAAACAGCACGGCTACGACGAGCGCGACTACGCGCCGTGCTTCCCGTTTCGCAATCGTTTCAACGTATGGACACTGCCTGCCGGCGAAGCCGTGTGGCGCTACGCGGCAATTTTGGAAAATGACGGGCAGACGCTGAATATTTTTGACGAAGAAGAACAAGAGTTGATGAAACTGCTAGATTGAAAAAATCAAAGAGCAAAATGAAAAATTTGCAATTTGTAATTTATAATTTGGAATTTGAAAAGTGAGCGAAGCGCAAGCCAAGATGAGTTTCGACGGGGCGGAGTTTCAGACCGGCGTCGAGGCGTGTCAGAACCAGTGGGGGCGGTTTACCTCGGCGTTCGGCCGCACCGTGCCCAATCGCGGCATTGCCACGCTGGGCCGGGAACTCGCGGGCCTGTCGGGTTCGCTGGGCGGCGTGTTCGGGCGGTTTATCGGCATGGCGGCATTTAATCCGTTCACCCTCGCCGTGGTCGGCGGGTTGGGGCTTAACAAGGTGTTGCGCGACTCCGCCGCGCAAATCGGCGCGGTGGCCGACAAGTTTGGCGAGTTGGCGAAAATCAACATCGGCGGCGCGGGCGCCGGCCAGTTGGACGAGGCACGCCAGAAAGTTGCCGCCTTGGAAGAGCCAATCGCCAAGAGTTCCTGGCTGACCAAGTTGTTAGGCGGCGCGGCGTTTCGCACCATTCAAAGGGGCGTTATTGACGCCCAAGCCGAGGTGGTGCACCGCGGCGACCAACTCGCCGCCGAGGACGTGCGCTTGCAACGCGCCAAGGACAGCGCGGTCACGCCGGGCGAGAAAGCCGAGGCTGACATCGCCATCAACGAAAAAATTACCCGTGAAAAAATTTACCAGGCGCTGAAAAAAGTACACATCGACGAGGCCCACCAACTCGAAAAAAGCATGATTGAATATGCCGCCCGCCGTCGCCGCCAGGCGCAGGGCGAGGAAGACGAGGTGTGGCGCAAATATCAACAGCAGCGGGAAAAAGACGAACAGGATTACGCCGCGCTGGTGGAAGCCAACAACCTGAAGTCCATGAGCGACACGGAAAAACGCGCCGCGCTGGTGGAAAAATTTAACCGCTTGCAGTCGAGTTCCGCGTTGCTGGCAGCCGAGCAGGTGCGCGGGCAAATCATTGATCTGGACAAAACCATCGCCGAAAAACAACGACAACAGCAAACCAAAGCACAGCGGGAGGCTGAGGCAAAAGAGCAGCGCGTCACCGGCTTGCAACAGGACATTCTCAAGCAACAATTCGAGCAGCTTTCCGGGGATGAGAAAAAACAGTTTTTGCAGGCCGAGAAAAAATCCCTGACTGGCGATTTGGCGTCTGACGACGCGGAAACGCGGCTCAAGGCCGAGAAACGCGGCCTTGAGATTGACCGCGAAATCAAGGCGCTGGACGATGCCGCCGAGAAAGCCAAGGACGCGGGGCCGCGCATCGAGGTGGACTCATTGCGAAAGGTCGGCGGCGGCGCGGTCGCCGGCGTGGACTTCGCGCAATTCGCCGCGCAGGGCATCCAGGGCGCGCCGCCGAACGCCGTTGACGGCGAGGAAAAGAAGCACACGCAGTTGTTTGACAAAATGCTGCGCGCGCTGGAGGAAATCAAGAACAAGACCGGCACGTTGCCGCTGGCGGAGACGGGGTAAATGCCAAACTCCAAACAAAATACCGCTGCCGCGCCAGCGTTGCTATTGGGGATTTGAAATTTGCAGATTGGGATTTAATTGGATTTTGAAATTTGGAGTTTGGAATTTTTTCTCCCCCGCATGGTTTTGACATCGCCGCATTATCATGTCCCGTCAACAAATAGGCACCGTCACCGCCGTCGGCCGGCTCATCGACTGGATTCAAAATTCCGTCGAGGACGTGGCGATCACCAAGACGGGCAAGACGCACACCGTCAACGGCGCCTGCCAATGGGCCGAGTGGGAGCACATCGCGCCCCAGTACGGCGACGCCGATCCCAGTTATCCCGGCGAGTTGGTATTACGCGAGGTGTTAGCCAAAAAGAGCGAGGGCCAGGGCAGCTTGTGCAAACTCAAGCTGGTGTACGGCGCGCCGGATGGCGACGATATTGCCAGCGGGATGCCGGGCACGGACATTCGCGAGGACGCGGCGACGATCGAGGTGAGCATCATGCAGCATCCGCGGTTTGGCAGCATCGCCGGCACGCCGGAAGCGCCGCGCAACGGCGCAATTTGGGAAAAATGTCGCGACGTGGACGGCGACAAAGAATGGCACGAGTTTCGCGGCTTTGAGGCGGGGAGCCAATATCACGGGGTAACATCTTATTTGGTTGGGAGCAAGACGCGCACCACGACTACTTATTACTCAACCCGCCCGGCCACCGACGCGCTGGGGGTGAGAACCTCGTCGGGCTGGCTGCGCACTGGCTCGTCAGCCGGAAAAGACGGCCGCTGGTACACCAAGCGCAACACTGAGTTGTATTCCGCCGCCGGCTGGGACGCCACGATTTACAGTTAAAAAATAAAAAAGCAAAATGAAAAATTTGTATTTTTGAATTGGTAGTTTGCAACTATGCCCGACATTGATCCACTGGCGAAATTGCGCATGACGCGGCCCGGCCTGATCCCCGCCGCGACGTGGAACGCTTTGCTTGAGACGATTCGCATGGGGTTCGTGTCACCCGGCGTCGGCTACCAGCGCAAAATCACGCCGGGCGGCACGACGCTGACGGTGACCGCGAACGCGCGCACGCGGAGAACTGAGGCAGGGGCGCATCCCTACCAAGCGATTATCAAACAAGACTACGGCAGCACGCCGGAAAATCCCCGCTATGTGTGGGGGGTGTACTACGACAGCCAAATCCTCACCGGTCCCGCGCCGATGGAGTTTATCGAACCGGGCAAATATAAAAACCGGCTGCCCAAGGACACCTCGGGGGACGGCTCGTTTTGGTTTAACGTCATATCCACCGACGCGTTGTATGTCGAATACGACTGCGAGGAACGCACGGCGGAAATCAAATCGTGGGGCAACGGCGGCAGCGCCGACGCGTGGAACTTGCAAAGGCCGATAAAAATTGACCTGGAGGACGACAACGCGCCGCA
>JAISBF010000031.1 GCA_031266335.1 Verrucomicrobiales bacterium | reverse complement strand
GTAATAGCGTAAAGGGAACTGGCCGGCGCGTCAAGCGCACTGGCAAATAAAAGTGGTGAGTTTTCCAGGCCAAACGGCGCACGGGAAGGCATCACCAGTGCGCGGGAGCTTGTTTTCAGCGCGCGGAACGGCGTTTTCAGTGCACTGAATATCATAACCAGTGAACTGAATGTCATCACCAGTGAACTGAAAATCATCACCAGTGCACTGCACGGCGTTTTCAGTGCACTGGAAAGCATAATCAGCGCACTGAAAATCATCACCAGTGCGCGGGAAATGAATTTCAGTGCACTGGTAAGCGCCGGCAGTGCACGGGTAACGATTTTCCGTGAGCTTAAAATGCTATGCAGTGCACTGATTATGAATTTCAGTGCACTGAAAACGCTATGTAGTGCACTGGTGATGATTTTTAGTTCACTGGTTATGATGTTCAGTTCACTGGTAGCGGTTTTCCGTGCGCCGAGTCTGCCGGCAAGATGCCGGCGCTCCCAGTTTAGACCCCGGCGCCAGCACTGGGAGCGCCGGCTTCCAGCCGGCTGGTTCACCTGCCAGGGTCAGTCTGCCGGCAAGGATGCCGGCGCTCCCAGTTTAGACCCCGGCGCCAGCACTGGGAGCGCCGGCTTCCAGCCGGCTGGTTCACCTGCCAAGGTTAGTCTGCCGGCAAGGATGCCGGCGCTCCCAGTGCTGGCGCAGTTTTTTACGCCAACGGACCGCCAACGCGTCGAGCAATTACTCCACTGTTACTGACTTGGCCAGGTTGCGCGGTTTGTCGATGTCGCGGCCCAGGGCGGCGGCGGTGTGGTAGGCGAGCAGTTGCAGCGGGACGACGTTCAAGATCGGTTGCAGCAGTTCCAGTGTTTGCGGGATTTTGATGACCTCGTCAGCGAGGTGCCCGGTGTCCCGGCCGCCGCAGGTGGTCAGGCAAATCACCGGGCCGCAGCGCGCTTTGATTTCCTGGAGGCTGTTCATGTTTTTGTCGTACAGGCTGTCGTGCGGGGCGATGACGACTGACGGGGTCTTTTTGTCAATCAGCGCGATGACGCCGTGTTTCAGTTCGGACGACGGATAGCCCTCGGCGTGGAGGTAGGAAATTTCCTTCATCTTCAGCGCGCCTTCGAGGGCGACGGGATAGTTGCCCAGCCGGCCGAAGAATAACATGCTGCGACTGTCAGCGTATTTTTCCGCGATGTTTTTGATGGCGTCGCTTTGTTGCAGGATGACCTCGACTTGCGCGGGCAGTTTTTCCAGCGCCTCAATGATTTCGCCGCCCGCTGACGCTGACAGGTGGCGCAGCCGGCCCAGCTTCAGCGCCAGCAGCGCGAAGACGGTCGCCTGCGAGATGAAGGACTTGGTCGCCGCCACGCCGATTTCCGGCCCGGCGTGCATGTACACGCCGCCGTCGCTCTCGCGGGCGATGGTGCTGCCGACATTGTTGCAGATGCCCAGCGCGCGGTGGCCCTTGCGTTGCGCCTCACGGAGCGCGCCGAGCGTGTCGGCGGTTTCGCCCGACTGGCTGACGACGAAGAACAGCGTGTCGTTTTCCAGCGGGGTGTTGCGATAGCGGAACTCGCTGGAAAAATCCGTCTCCACCGGCAGCAGCGCGGCGTTTTCAATCATGTGTTTGCCAACCATCCCCGCGTACAGCGCCGTGCCGCAGCCGAGCACGATGATGCGCCGGAGGTCGCGCAATTGCTCGCCGGTCAGGTTCAGGCCGCCGAGGTGCGCGGTGGCGGTGTCTTTGTCCACGCGGCCGCGCATGGCGTTGCGGATGGTCTCGGGTTGCTCGAAAATTTCCTTCAGCATGAAGTGCGCGAACGCGCCTTGCTCGGCCGCCTCGGGCTTGAAGTCCAGCTCCTTGATTTCGTAATCGGTGTCGCGACCGCCGAGGTTTTGCAGGTCGAATTGGCCGGGTTGCAACGTGACGAAGTCGAAATCCTTCAGGTACACGACCTTCTGCGTGTAGGGCGCGAGCGCGGCGGCGTCGCTGCTCAGGAATTTTTCCGTCGCGCCGATGCCCACCACCAGCGGGCTGCCGCGTCGCGCGCCGATGACCACGTTCGGCAGGTCGCGGTGGATGACCGCGATGCCGTAGGTGCCGTCCACCTCGCCGAGCGCGGCCCGCACCGCCGCGGACAGTCGCGCGACGCCGCTGAGGGTGGCGAGTTTTTCGTAATGTTCGCCGATGAGATGCGCCAGCACCTCGGTGTCGGTGGCGGAGTGGAAGACGTGGCCCTGCAACGTCAGCGCCTGCTTGAGCTCGTGGAAATTTTCAATCACGCCGTTGTGCACCAGCGCGATATTGCCGGACTGGTCGAGATGCGGGTGGGCGTTGGCGTCGGTCGGTTCGCCGTGCGTCGCCCAGCGGGTGTGGCTGATGCCCGAGGTTGACGACACCGGCTGGCGCGCGACCGCCGCTGACAGTGCGGCGATGCGGCCGGCCTTTTTTTGCACGCGCAGGCCGCCGGCGGTATGCACCGCCAGCCCGGCCGAGTCGTAGCCGCGATATTCCAGCCGGCTCAGGCCGTCCAGCAGGATGGGTTGCGCCTCGCGATCCCCCACATAAGCGATGATTCCGCACATAAAGAAACATCTTGTTTACCGCCTTGTTTCCTATAACGTCAAATCTTAAATAGACTGTTTCGTATGGAACAAAATTTTTTTGATTCAAGCCGGGTAATCTCGGTGATTCTGGGCGGGGGCGCGGGCACCCGGTTATTTCCGCTGACCAAGGAACGAGCCAAGCCGGCGGTGCCGCTGGCGGGCAAATACCGGCTGGTGGATATTCCGATCAGCCTGTGCATCAATTCGGGCTTGAAGCGCATCTTTTTGCTGACGCAATATCTCAGCTCCTCGCTGCACCGCCACGTTTACCAGAGCTTCAGTTTCGACGACTATTATCCGTACGATTTCATTGACATTCTCGCCGCCACGCAGAACAGCGACATGACCGGCTGGTACCAGGGCACGGCGGACGCGGTGCGGCAGAACATCAGTCACCTGTCCAACCACCAGCACGACCTGGTGTTGATTCTCAGCGGCGACCAATTGTATCGCATGGATTACCGGCGGATTCTGGCGCAACACGTCAAGACCGGCGCCGACATCACCGTGGCGACCATTCCGGTGTCGCGCGAGCCGGCCCGGGGCTTCGGCATCATGCAGGTGGACGACAACCGCCGCATCACCCGGTTCGTGGAAAAGCCGAAGGACGACGCCCTGCTGGACTCGCTGCGCATCAGCGACGCCACCCGCAATCGCCTGTCAGGTCACCAGGCCGGCGACCTGTACCTGGCGTCGATGGGCATTTACGTGTTCAGCCGCAAGGTGCTGGAGGAGGCGCTGTTTGACATGAGCAACACTGACTTCGGCCGCGACATCATTCCGCAGGCCATCACCGACAAGAAGGTGTTTTCCTACATTTACCAGGGCTACTGGGAGGACATCGGCACCATCAAGGCGTTCTATGACGCCAACCTGGACCTGACCAACCCGGTGCCGCAGTTCAATTTTTACGACGGCAACTCGCCGATTTATTCGCAGCGCCTGACCCTGCCAGCCAGCAAGGTGATAGAAAGCCGCGTGGAAAAGGCGGTGCTGTCCGAGGGCAGCATCATTTCCAACGCCAACATCACCCATTCCATCATCGGCATCCGCAGCCGCATCGAGGCCGGCGTGGAAATCAAGGACAGCATCATCATGGGCGCCGACTTCTACCAGTGCGACGAGGACATGCAGGCGGATCAGAACATCAAGATTCCGCACGTCGGCATCGGCGCCAACACCAAGATCAGCGGCGCCATCATTGACAAAAACGCCCGTATCGGCCGGAACGTCACCATCAGCGGCGCGGACAAGCCGGCGCATTTTGACTCGACCTTGTACTATGTACGCGAGGGCATTGTGATTATTCCGAAAGGCACGATTGTGCCGGACAACACGACGATTTAGAAAATCCCGATTTATGACTGGCACGATAAAAACCTGGCCGGCGCTGACCGTGACCCTCGGCGCGCTCGCCGTCAGCGGCCAGGCGCAGCAGTATCAGAACATCCTGCAACCGTACATCGACCGCGGCGACTTGCCGGGCGTCGTCACGGTGGTCGCCGACCCGGACCGGGTGCTCGACCTCACCTGCGTCGGCTGGGCGGACATCGAGAGCCGGAAACCGATGAAGGCCGACACCCTGTTCTGGGTCGCCTCGCAAAGCAAGCCGATTTGCGGCGCGGCGGCGATGATTTTGTGGGACGAAGGCAAGCTCGACCTCGACCAGCCGGTCGCCAACTATCTGCCCGCATTGAAAGATCTGAAAATCCTCACCGGCAGCGGCACGACTCGCTGGCACGTCGAGGAGCCGAAAAACCCGCCCACCGTGCGGCAGGTACTGTCGCACACCAGCGGCATGGAATGGGTGAACCTGGCGCAGCAACGCGCGGGCAAAATCGACGTGCTGCCGTTCCAGGAGGGAGTCACGGTCAGCGCCATCACGCCGTTGCGCTTCCAGCCCGGCGCGGATTACAACTACTCGAACCAGGGCATCAACATCATCGCCGCGATTATTGAAAAAATTTCCGGCCAGCCGTATGACGAGTTTTTGCAACAACGGTTGTTCAACCCGCTGGGCATGACCAACACGACCTTCTGGCCGACGGGCGCGCAACTGGAGCAACTGGCGAAATCTTACTGCGTGAAGGACGGCAAACTGGCAGTGGTGGAAATCGGCCAGTTGCAATACCCGCTCGACAACCGTGAAAAACGTTTCGCCGAGGCGGCGGGCGGCCTGTTCAGCACGCCGGAGGATTTGGTGAAATTTTACCAGATGATCGCCGGCAAAGGAGTGTTCCACGGCACCCGCATCCTCAGCGCCGCCGCGGTCGCGGAATTGGGCAAGAAGCAAACCGGCGACGCGGTGAAAAACGGCTACGGTCTCGGCTGGGCCTGTAGCGACAACTCGATGGGGCATAGCGGCTCGCACGGCACCAACACCACCGTCTATAAAAACACCGGCAAGATGGCGCTGTGGCTGGTGCAGCAAACCAACCTGCCCAAGGCCAACGAGGCGAAGGCGGCGTTCGAGCGCGCGGCGGACCAGAATTTCAAAACAACGCGGTGATAAAATGCGGTAGATTAAAGGCGGGAGGTAATGATGAAAAAAACGGCATTGAAACTGAAACTGACGCTGACCGTGACGCTCGCGACACTGGCGCTGACCGTGACCTTGCGGGCGCAGGACTTGGATCCGATTCGCAACACCAGCAACATTGACCTCAGCCAGATTACCGGCGCGTTCACGCGAAACCTGACCGCGCTGGATAAAAACCTATCCATCCGGATGCACGATGAGGACACTCATCAACTGCTGCTGACGGTGATTGCCAAGGCGCAGGATATTTCGCGCTATTACCGCTCCGGCGGCGGCGCGGGCAAACGACGACAATTCCTGGAACAGCAGGAAAAGCAAAAACGGCAGGCCGGTTACAGCCTGTCGGACAAGGAGCGCGAGGAACGAATGAGCAAGGCCATCCAGGACACCGATCCCGACAATATGTTTGCCAAGTCGCGCGGCGATTTCGGGCGTTCGGTTGGCGAATTGCAACGGTATCTGGGTTTGTATCAAACGGCGGACACCCAGGTGACCGACATCATCCGCCTGATTCAGGAACATCTGCAATATTACCAAACCGCGCTGGGGAAATACCAATGAAACCGATTACGCTGATACTGGGATTGCTGGCCCTGGCCTGGCCGCCGGCGCACGGGCAGGATTATCGCGGCAAGGCCGCCGCCACTGCCACTGGCAGCGCCACCGCCAGCGGTACCGCCGCGACCACCGTCAGCGGCACGGCACGAAACCAGGAGGCCAACGACGAGTTCACGCTCGGCATGCAAGCCGTCAATAATGTCAATGAACTGGTCAAAAAAGTCCAGGAACAGAACGACAAAGCCACCAAGCGCATCCTGGAAATTGACGCCTATGTCAATCCCATCCTTGGCGAGACCGCCAACCGGCTGTACGGCATCAAGCCCGAGGAATACCTGTTTCTCATGAAACAATCCCTGTCGCGCCGGTCACCGGCAGTGTTTCGCAAACAGCGTTCCGCCGACAACCAGACGCCCGAAGGCATCCTGGAATATTTTGACAAGGCATACGCGGCGATTCAGGCCAGCGAGTTTTGGTATGGCCGCGAGGAAAGCCTGGTGCCGCTGGATTCCGCATTGTACCAGATGATGAAAACCGACGTGCTGGCCGCCATCGCCAAGCGCGCTGACGGCGAGAAAATCCAGGCCATGCTGACCGAGCGGGAAACCCTGCTCAGCCGGCTGAACACCAACCTGCCGTTGTTTGATTATTTGCAGGAACGCCGCGAATGGTGGAAAACTTATCCCGACTACATGAAGGCCGTGGAGCAGGAATCGCGGGGCATTGACGCCGAAATCCGTCCCGGTGGTGGCGGTGGTCCGGGCGGCCCGGGCGGACGCGGCGGCGGCTGGGGCGGCGGTCGCGGGCGCTGACGGTAACCAATTCGACGGGCACGGTCAGCGGGTGGAGTTTTGCTTTGCGCCGGGGCTGGTTCGTCCCTAGATTATTTTTCCCATGCTGGAGCAATTGGCAGATAAATTTCAAGGCGTGTTTTCCAAGCTGCGCGGTTACGGCAGGCTGACGGAAAGCAATGTGGCGGAGGCGTTGCGCGAGGTGCGGCTGGCGCTGCTGGCGGCGGATGTCAATTATCGGGTTACCAGGGATTTTTGCGAGCGGGTCAAGGCCAAGGCGCTGGGCGAGGAATTCAGCAAATCCATCCGGCCCGGCGATATGTTCGTCAAGGTGGTGCACGATGAGTTGCTGGCGATTTTCCAGGCGGGCGACGGCGCACTGTCAGCGCGGCGGCCGCTGACGGTGGCGCTGTGCGGTTTGAACGGCGCGGGCAAGACCACCACGGCGGGCAAGCTGGCGCTGATGTTGAAGAAACAGCGGGAAAAAGTCTTGCTGGTGGCGGCGGATTTGAGTCGTCCGGCGGCGGTGCAACAGTTGCAAACTTTGGGGCGGCAGCATGAACTTGAGGTTTTCGCGCCGGCGCCGGGGATGAATTTGCCAACACACTTGCAGGCGGCGCTGGCGCACGCTGCCAATGGCCGGTTCGATGTGACCATTTTCGACTTGGCGGGGCGCACGGAAATCAACGCGGAGTTGTTGGCCGAGCTAAAAAATGCCGCGACGCAAATCACCCCTGACGAGTCGCTGTTGGTGGCGGACGCGGCGCTGGGCCAGAGCGCGGCGGAGGTGGCGCGGGCGTTTCACGCGGCGGTGCCGCTGACGGGGATCGTGCTGTCAAAGTTCGACGGCGACGCGAAGGGCGGCGCGGCGTTTTCGTTGCAGGCGGTGACCGGGGTGCCCATCAAGTTCATCGGCACCGGCGAGCGCGCGGAGCAGTTTGAGGCGTTCCACGCTGACCGTCTCATCCAGCGGCTGCTGGGCATGGGCGATTTGTACGGGCTGGCGGAGAAGGTCGCGGAGCAGATCGATTTGGAGGACGCCGCCAAAATGGAAGCCAAATTGCGCAACGCGGAATTTGACTTGCAGGATTTCATGGATCAGATGAGGCAGTTAAAAAAATTGGGGCCGCTGCAAAATCTGCTTGGCATGTTGCCCGGCATGGGTAGTATGCAAAATTTCTCTCTGGACGATAAAGTGTTAAAGCGAACGGAGGCGATTGTCAGTGCCATGACTTTTCAGGAACGGCGACGCCCCGAGGTTTTGAATGCGAAACGTCGCCAAAGAATCGCCACGGGCAGCGGCACCAGCGTGACGGAAGTCAACGAACTGTTGCATCGCTTCCGTGCCATGCAGAAAATGCTGGGCAAGCTGTTCAAGGGCGGCAATCGGGAGAATAAACTAAAGCGACTGTTCGGCGGCATAGGGTCGGCGGGCAGGTAGCGAAAGAACAGGTGATTATATATGGCAGTAGTGATTCGTCTGCGCCGTGAGGGCGCGAAAAACAGGCCGTTTTACAACGTGGTGGTGGCGGACAAGCGCGCGCCCCGTGACGGCAAGTTCATCGAGATTGTGGGTTCCTACGATCCGATCGGCAAGAACCAGGAAAAACAACTCAAACTGGAGCGCGTCGAACATTGGCTCGCCCAGGGCGCCAAGGCCAGCGACACGGTCAGGCACTTGGTGAAAAAGGCGCAAGCCAAGGCCGCCAAGGCCTGAGACCGGCGCTGACAGTGAACTTTACCGCGTATGAAATACTTTGTGGAATTTGTGGTTTCCGCATTGGTGCAACGCGCGGGGGAAGTGGAGGTCGAAATGACGGAACGGCCGGATGGCATTGACTGTCTGGTGCGTTTAAATTCGCTCGACATCGGCAGGGTAATCGGCAAAAAAGGCCGCACGATTTTCGCGATTCGCAACCTGTGCAATGCCGTCGCCGCCAAGGGTGGCAAGCAAGTGCAGATTGAGCTCGTGGAAACCAACTAAGGGGGCCGGGACGTGAAAATTGACGTCCTGACGTTGTTTCCCGAAATGCTGGCGGGGCCGTTGCAGGCCAGCATCGTGAGTCGGGCGCAGCGCGGCGGGCAGGTGCGAATTGATGTCCATGACATTCGGGACTACGCGCGCGCGAAACATCGCACGGTGGATGACCGCCCGTTTGGCGGCGGTCCCGGGATGGTGATGAAATGCGAGCCGCTCGTCGAATGCATCGAGAGCGTGCAAACGCGGGAAGCGGTCAGGGGCAGGGTCGTGTACCTGACGCCGGAAGGCGTGAAATTCGACCAGGCGAAGGCGCTGGCATACAGCAGGCTGGAGCGATTGATCTTTGTCAGCGGACATTACGAGGGCGTGGATGAGCGCGTGCGCGAGGGCTGGATTGACGAGGAATTGTCCATTGGCGACTATGTCCTCAGCAACGGCACCATCGCGGCGCTGATCGTCATTGACGCCGTGGTGCGGCTGTTGCCCGGTGTGCTGGGCAACGAGGCCTCGGCGCAAATGGATTCGTTCGGCGCCGACGCCTTGCTGGAAGGCCCGCAATACACGCGCCCGGAAGAGTTTCGCGGCAGAAAAGTGCCGGAGATTTTATTAACAGGCCACCATGCCGCCATTAGCGCATGGAGAAAAGAACAGGCAGCCCGGAGGACGTCGGAACGTCGGAAGGACCTGCTGGAAAAAAGCAAGAACATTGGTAGCGTAAAGTCGCCGTTAAACGCGGCGGCAAACGACCAGCAATAAAAACAAATGATATGAAAGCGATAGAAAAAATCGAGAGCGCACAACTCAAGAAGGAAATACCGAGCTTCAGCGTCGGCGATACCGTGAAGGTTTCCACCCGCGTCAAGGAAGGCGAAAAAGAACGCATCCAGAACTATGCCGGCATCGTCATCGGTAAGAAAGGCAGCGGCATCAACGCCACTTTCACCGTCCGCCGCATCAGCTACGGCGAGGGAGTCGAGCGCGTGTTCCCGATTCACTCGCCTTTCATTGAAAAGGTCGTGGTCGAAATCCAGGGCAAAGTCCGGCGCGCCAGCCTCGGCTATCTCCGCAAGAAGAAGGGCACCATGGAAGTCAAATCCGTGGACCGCAAGGCCGCTAAAGCTGCCAAAGCCGCCGCGAAATAATTCACGGTTTGCCTTCAATATCAGCGCCCGACCGTCCGGCCGGGCGTTTTTATTTTTTGCGGCCAGCGCCGGCGGAAAACCAGCCGGATTGATTTCGGGACATCGTCAGCGGCGCTTTATACAATCGGGCCGCGGTCAAGACGGCGGGCTTTTTCGAGGTTTTCCGGCCGGTACAACTCGGCGCGGACGGCGCGCCTGGTGGGAGCACGGTCACGGTCAGCGGCGTTTTTTTTCGGTCGGACAACTTTTCGGCGGGCGGGTTTCATGTTGCCAGCAGTGTAGCGCGCTTTTATGATCTGTCGCCATGAAGGCGCGGAAATTTTTCTACACCGGCAGCGTGCAGGGCGTCGGGTTTCGTTATTCCGTGCGCCAAATCGCGGCGGGGTTCGACGTGACCGGTTATGTCCGCAATCTGCCGGACGGGCGGGTGGAGTTGTTCCTGCAGGGCGCTGACGATGAGGTGGCGGCGATGGCGGATGATGTTGCGCGCAGTCACTTGAACGGGCATATCAAGTCGGTCGAGAGCAGTGACGCGGCGGTTGATGCGCAATTGAGAGGATTCAATATTCTGCCATGAACGAACCAGACTTCGCCGTCAGCGCCGCGAACCTGACCAAGACTTTCACGTTGGAATGGACGCGCAAACGATTACTGGCGCTGGATGGCCTGGACCTGCGAGTCCGGCGGGGCGAGGTGTTCGGTTTGCTCGGCCCCAACGGTTCCGGCAAAAGCACGACGCTGAAGTTGTTGCTCGGCTTGATCAGGCCGACGACGGGGCAGGCGCGGGTGTTTGGCCAGGAGGCCGGCTCGCTGGCCTCGCGACGGCGGCTCGGGTTTCTGCCGGAAAATCCGTATTTTCCCGGTTTTTTATCGGGACGCGAGGTGTTGAATTACTACGGCAAGCTGGTGGATTTGCACGGCCAGCGCTTGCGCGCGCGGGTGGAGGAATTGCTTGAGTTGGTGAGCCTGCAACCGGCGGCGGGCCGGGCGTTGAAAACTTATTCCAAGGGCATGTTGCAGCGCGTCGGGCTGGCGCAGGCGCTGTTGCACGACCCGGATTTGCTGTTGCTGGACGAGCCGACGGCGGGCGTCGATCCGGTCGGCTCGCGGCAGATTCGCGACTTGATTCTGGCGCTGAAAAAGCGCGGCAAGACGATTATTTTTTCCTCGCATTTGCTGGAGCAGGTGCAGGAAGTCGCCGACCGGGTGATTATTCTTCATCGCGGCAAAAAAATCCAGGAGGGGACGCTGGACGAGTTACTATCGGTGCAAGGACAGCGTCAAGTCACCGTCAGCGGCCTGACGCCGGAGTTGCAGGAGCAGCTGGTGGCCTGGTTGCAAAACGCGGGCGCGGAGCTGATCGCGGTGACGCAGCCGAAGCAGCAGCTTGAGGATTATTTTATTCGCGCAGTGAGCAAGTGATCATGAAAAACAGTTTGTGTCATATTTTGGCCATCGCCGGCAACACCTTTACCGAGGCCATCCGGCAAAAAGTGTTGTATGTGCTGACGGTGTTCTGCCTGATCATGCTGGGCGGGTCGAGCTTTTACACGCAGTTCGATTTTCACGGCGACGAGTTCAAGTTCATGAAGGATTTGGCCTACGCCGCCATCAGCGTGATTGGTCTGCTGGTTGCCTTGTTAGGGGCGGCCATGCTGATTCCGGCGGAGTTGGAGAAGCGCACGATTTACACGCTGTTGAGCAAGCCGGTGCGGAAGTTTGAATTCATCGTCGGTAAGTATCTGGGGCTGACGCTGCTGCTGACCTTGTTCATGGCGTTGATGGCGGGGATTTTCATGCTGGTGATGTGGAGCCACGAGAGTTCGCTGACCAACGACATCATGGCGACCAGCCAGGGGCGGCCGACCGAACTCCAGTTGCAGCAGATCAATGAGTTTCGCGCCGGCGCGTATGATCCGGCGATGTGGCAGGCGCTGACGCTGGTGTGGGCGAAGTTGTGCCTGGTGACGGTGATCAGCGTGTTTTTCTCCACGCTGGCATCCTCCACCGTGTTCATTGTCAGTTGCACCCTGTTTGTGTATTTGATCGGCCACTTGCAGTCGGTGGCGCGGGATTTTTGGCTGGCGCCGGAGAGTGGCGCCAGCTGGCTCACCACCGTTTTTTTGGCGGCGATTTCGCTGCTCATCCCGGATTTCCAGACGTTCAACCTGATTGATGAAATTATCGGCGGCAACCGGGTGCTGTGGCTCAACACGCGGCACATCCTGCTTTATACGGGGGGATACACGGTCATCGCGCTGGGAGTTTCCTCGCTGTTATTTGAAAGCCGCGAATTATGAAACTCCGGTTGCTGGCATTGGCGCTGATCGTCATCTGGGGCGCGGGAAAAGTCGGTTGGGAAAACCGGCTGGCCGCCGAGCGCAAAGTGGTGATGGTGGGGCAGGACTTGCCGATGAGTTACCAATTGCGTGACAGTCTGGGACAGGGCTTCACCATGGCGGCGTTGGGCGGGTTTCGCGGCCTGGCGGCGGATTCGCTGTGGCTTTCGCTGACCGGCGCTTGGCAGGAACAGGAATGGGAGCGGGTGGCGGCGTTGGCGGAAATGTGCGTGCTGTTGCAGCCGCGGGTGGCGTTTTTTTGGGACATGGGGGCGTGGAATCTGGCGTGGAACGCGAGCGTGGCGGTCGAGCACGGCCCGGTCAAGGGAGGCCTCGACCGGCGCAAGCATGATGCCAGAATGTGGATTGAGGCGGGCAAGGATTTGCTGGAGCGCGGCATCCGGGTGATTCCCGAAAAGCCGATTTTATACCAGCGCCTGGGCGACTTGTATTGGCGACGGTTGGGCAATTACGAGCAAGCCGCGGAATGTTATAAAGAAGCATTGCAGCGGCCGAAGGCGCCGTTATATCTGGAAAGATTTGTCGGTTTTATGCTGGAGAAAGCAGAGCAAGACCGGGAAGCTTACGAATACTGGCGACACTTGTGGCAGAGTTTCAAGGAACACGGCGTTGATCAGCATCGCTGGGATGTGGTCAAGGAACATATTCAAAAACTGGAAATCACCCTGGCCATTCCGACGGAACAACAATTCTTTCAACCGGCCGATCATTGACCGCTGATGAAAATTTCGGCGGCCAAACGGTTAGCCAACGCAGTTTAAGAGTTGACCATCAGCGGCAATTCATTAAGTTGGACGGAATGAAGAAATTCCTTCTTACATCCGTCATGGCGCTCGTGAGCGTAGTCGCCGTTAACGCCCAAAACAATCCCAAGGTGTGGCCGATGCCCGCCGAACTGCCGTCCCGACCGGCCGGTGCCAAGGTCACCGTCTTCCCTTATCCGCGCGCCGAATGGGTGGAGCGGGTGAAACGCAGCAACGACGCCGCCCAGACGCAAAACCGCACGCAGTCCATCAAGCTGGTATTCGACGGCGATTCCATCACCGACGGCTGGCACGGCGGTGGACAGAAAATCTGGCAGGAACGCTATGTGAAATACGGCGCGTTCAACTTTGGCATCGGCGGCGACCGCACGGAAAACGTGCTGTGGCGCCTGTCGCAGGGCCAGATGAGCAGCCTGCAACCGAAGCTGGTTGCCATCATGATCGGCACCAACAACATCGGCAACTCAGCCGAGGATATCATCGACGGGGTCACGGCGATAGTCGCGGAATACCGCAAGCTCTGTCCCGACGCGGTGATTCTGCTGCAAGCCATTTTCCCGCGCAACGAAAAGGCCGACCATCCCTGGCGCGCGAAAATCAAGGAAGTCAACGCCGCCATCGCCAAACTGGACGACGGCGACAAGGTGGTGTTCGTGGATTTCAGCGACAAATTCCTGCAATCCGACGGCACGCTGGGCAAGGACATCATGCCCGACTTTTTGCATCCGAACGCCAACGGTTACCAGATCTGGGCCGACGCCATTCAGCCGTATATTGACAAATATTTGCAATAACATTGCGATATTCACCAACCGCCGCTGACAGTGCAGTCACTGTCAGCGGCTTTTTTGTTCGTAACTTCACGGCGCGCGGTTAGGCTGGCGCAGTGAATATGCTGGTCATCAAGCCGACCGCGCTCGGCGATGTGGCGCAGGCGCTGACGGTGGCGCCGGTGCTAAAGTCGCGCGGCGGCCGGCTGGCCTGGCTGGTGGACGAGGATTACGCGCCACTGGTGGCGGCGTGCCCGTGGGTGGATGAACTCATCACCTTTCCGCGCCGGCGGCTGCGCGCCGCGCCGGCGGCGTTCGCGCGCTGGCTGCTGACCCTGCGGCGACACAAGTTCGACCTGGCACTGGATTTGCAAGGACTGGCGCGCAGCGCGCTGATGACGCGGGCGGTGCGCGCGGCGCGGCGGGTGGGCTTGCAATCGGGCCGCGAGTGGTCGCGGCTGGCCTACGACGAGGTGGTGGCGGATGTCCAGGCTCACGCGACGGACCGTTACCTGACCGCGGCGCTGACCGTGACCGGCACCGCCAGCGGCGACGCCATAGCTAATACTCAATTATTAGTTAGACCGCCGGATGAATTACCCGCCGGATTACAGACGGGCGGCTACACCGTGCTGCACCCGTACAGCAAATGGGAAACGAAACTGTGGCCGTGGCGGAATTACGAGCAACTGGCGCGACTGCTGCCGGAGGAAAAGTTTGTGCTGGTCGGCCAAGGGGATTTTTTCCCGGCCACCGCGCCCAATCTGCTGGATTTGCGCGGCCAGACGGACCTGCGCGGTTTGCTGACGCTGCTGGGCGCGGCCCGCGCGGTGGTCGGCACGGATTCCGGCCCGCTGCACGTGGCGGCGGCGTTTGACCGTCCACTGGTGGCCTTGTTTGGCGCGACTGACCCGCACAAGACCGCGCCGCGCGCCCGGCAGGTGAAACTGCTAACAATCGACTTGTCGTGCCGCCCGTGCCTGCGCCGTCACTGCCAGCGGGCTAACCGCATGGCGTGCCTGCGGGCGATTACCCCCGCACAGGTGGCCGCCGCCTGGCGATCATTGGCGGATTGATATTATCGGTATTGATTATCATCTTAATTACTAAAATGTAATACATTTATAACTATTTTAAAATCAATTAGTTACGAACAACATAAACCGGCGCGAGTTATGCCGTTCTTGCAATTATTGAAAGAACAATTACTGTTGATATGTTTTTAACCCCAAACTGACAAAGAAAGGTCAAGCTACAATGAAAACACGTTCACGTAAAAATAGAAAATGGTCGGCAGCAATCGTGCTGGAAGAAATCAGGCAATGGAATTTGCGCGGCGAGCCGCTCTATTCCCATCATGTGCGCAAGAATTTCCAGGAATTGCTCGCGGCCGGCATCCGCTACTACGGCAGCTGGCAGGCCGCCGTTGAAAAAGCCGGCATCCAATACAATGAAGTCCGCAAATACCAGCATTGGACCAAGGACGGCATCGTGGCGCAGATTCAGGAGTTATTCAAACAGGGCGCCGATCTTTCGTTCCGCGCGATGATGCTCAGTTCCTATAACAGCATGGTCTATGCGGCGATTCGCCCGAAGCATTTCGGCTCGTGGAAAACGGCGCTGACGGCAGCCGGTTTGGCGCCGAACGAAATTTACCGTTACCGCTCCTGGAATGAGGAAACCATTCTGGACGAAATCCGCCGGCTCAAGGAGCAAGGCGTGGATCTCAGTTCGAAGACCATGGATGAAACTGCCAACCCGCTGATCGCCACCGCCCGCCGGCGGTTCGGCAACTGGGGCGCCGCGGTGGAGAAAGCCGGGATTGATTACGCCAGCATCCGCCGCCGCCGGCGCTGGACCAGTGCGATGGTGATTGACGGCATCCGCGACTTGCAGCGCCAGGGAATACGGCTGCAAAGCGGCGAGGTGCGCAGACACGCCCCGGCGCTGTTTGCCGCCGCCTGCAAACCGCGCTTCTTCGGTTCGTGGCTAAAAGCCCTGGCCGCCGCCACCGCCGCGAAAAATACCGCGACAGTTGCCTGAATCGGCGGTTGCCGCTGATATTGACGAAAAGGCCGGAGGATATTTCCTCCGGCCTTTTTGTTGTCAGGGGTGGAAATGAATATTGTCACGCTGACGCTGTTACGATAATATTTGCCAATGAAATTTATTTGTGCGGTTTGTGCCGGGATATTTTCATGGCTGGTCGTGACACCAGTGTCAGCGCAGGTGGAGGTGCAATTTTCCCAACAGCGCAGTCTTTACCTGCAATATGAATCAATTGACCTGACCCTGGAGTTAACCAACGTGACCGACGCTCCATTCAGCCTGAGCGCGAATGACGACGGTAAGTCGTGGCTGGGCTTTTTGGTGTTCAACCAAGCCAGCGGCGTGGTCAATCAGGTTAAAAGCATCACCGCCAAACAAATTAACCTGGCGCCCGGGGAAACCAAGCGGATCAGCGTGGACATTTTGCCTTATTACGCCATTCGCTCCACCGGCGGTTATACCGCGCAAGCCATTGTTCACATTCCCGGTCTGAAGCCTATCATGACCGGCAAACTTTATTTTACTGTGGGCAAGGGCGAGACGATTTGGACGCAAGACGTTTACAACACCGGCGTGAAACGAGTGTACAGTCTGGTGCGGTTTTTGGATGTGAACGAGGCGAATTTGTATTTGCGGGTGGAGGAACCGGATCAGAATTTGATGTACAACACGGTTCGGTTGGGCAAAGTGGTCTCCTTTGCCGATCCGCAGATTGCGTTTGACCGTACGGGCAATCTTCATATCGTGCAAGTGATTAGCGCCAAGAATTACCGTTACACCGAGGCGGATGCCAATGGCGGCATTCTGGCCCAGGAGGACCGTCAGTCCATCGCCGGGGTCATGACGCCGACACTGGCCAGAAGCGATCACGGCACGGTGCAGTTTGTCGGCGGTTTAACCAAAAAGGACGCGACCGAGCGGGCCAAACTTTCCGAGACGCAGACGATCCCATTGTCAGCGTCCGGCGTGGCGAGATAACCACCGGGATGCTCCCGGCGTATGGATTACCATCAGCGACACTAGCTAATAATCGTCGGTCAGGTGATGGTCAGCGTGGCGCATAATCATAAATGGGCGGCGGCCAAAAATTCACGGTTAGCGTGAATCAATGACCGGCGCTGACGCACACATTCGGAAGAAATAAGCGGGTCTGCCGGGGTGTTCATGACGTAGTCAAGCAAACGCTCCACGGTGCTGGTGGCAACGTGAATGCGGGTGTCCGATGAGGCGTAGTAGATGTAAACGTCGCCGTTTTCCCGCGCGATGGCGCCGTTGCAGAAAATGACATTGGCTACGTCGCCGATTCGCTCCTCGCCCTCGGGGGCAATCAGGTAGCCGGCGGGACGCCGCAGCACTTTGGCGGGTTCGCGCAAATCGGAAAGCAACGCATAGACCACGTAACGCAACCCGGCGGCGGTGTTGCGCACGCCGTGCGCCAGATGCAGCCAGCCGGCGGAAGTGCGCAAGGGGGCCGGCCCTTGTCCGTTTTTAAGCTCCTTGACGGTATGATAAACTCGCGGATCCATGATTTCCTCGGCACCGATTACCGCCGGATTCATTGACGCGGACAAAGCCCAGCCGATGCCGCCACCGGAGCCGGTCGAGATGAAATCATCCTGCGGTCGGGTGTAGAAGGCATAACGACCGTTGACGAATTCGGGATGCAGCACCACATTGCGCTGCTGGGCGGAGGATGATTTGAAGTCAGGCAGTCGTTCCCAGTTTTTCAAATCGTGAGTGCGGACCATGCCGCATTGCGCGACCGCGCTGCTGGTGTCGGACTGTGGAGCCGTGGGATCGCGCCGTTCGGTGCAAAACAGCCCGTAGATCCAGCCGTCCTCGTGTTTCACCAGCCGCATGTCATAGACGTTGACATCGGGATCGTCGATTTGGTCGAGCAAAATCGGATCTGCATGGAACCGGAACTGATCAATGCCGGAAGCGCTTTCCGCGACGGCAAAAAACGATTTGCGGTCGGCGCCCTCGACGCGGGCGATCAGATAAAAACGGCCGTTGAGTTCAATGGCGCCGGGATTTAACACCGCATTGATGCCGAGTCGTTCGAGGCCGCGCGGATTGGTGGCCGGATTAAAATCGAAACGCCAGGCAAGCGGGACATGCGCGGCGGTGAGCACCGGATGTTCGTAACGGTCGAAAATCCCATTGGACCAGGCCGAGGAGGAAATCCGGTTGCGCGACGCGTATAGATTTTCCTGAGCCTGGAGGCGGGCCTGCAGGCAAGGCAGAATAGTGGGAGGAGTCATTTGCATAAGTCACGGGGTTGATGCTGATAAAGTAGGTTTCATTATTCTATTTCCGTATTGGCGACGGGGCCACGTAGTGATCGGGGCCGCCATGTTGTCTCCAGCCGCGATAAACTGCCACCATCGGCACGATCGCCAGCGTGCAAAAACCCGCGACCCACCAGAAAATAAGCCGGTAATTACTATCCACGAAATCCATGTATTCTCCGCAGATGTAGTTGCCGGCAATCATGCCGCCGCAACTGAAGACATTGATGCCCGACGCAAACTGGCCGAAACTTTTCTCCGGGAACAGACGCATGCTGACCGTGAGCGAACCGAGCGTCCATCCCACCGCGGGAAGCGAGGACACGAGACTATAGACCAGCCAGCTGGTTTGATCGGTTACCAAATAATAAGCCAGGATTGCCACGATCACCAGCGTGACCAGACTGGCCAGCGTAACCTTCATTTCACCAATCTTGCCGCACAACCAGCCGATCGGAATATAAACCACGGCGCTCAACAGGGCGGCATAGGCGTAGATTTGCCCCATGGCCTCCATTTCCAAGCGCAAGGTATGCCGGGCATAAAGAGTGAGAAACGAGTAATTGGCGCAAACATTGCCGATGACAAACAGGACATGGACGAGAAAAAAATTGCGATAAAGCGGAATGCCCAGACAGTCCCGGAAATAAGTGACGAAACGCCGCAAAAAGTTATCAGCGGAACCGCGAGATTCAGGCGCGGGATAATCGCCTTCCTTTACTTTCCAGCACATCAACAGAAATGCGGCGAGATAGAAAAAGCCGACCAGAAGGAAGGTCAGCTTGCGGTGGAACAGCATCGTGGGAAAGACATACCAAAGGAACAACATTGCTGCCACGGTCCCGACGACGCGAAACCAGGTGAGAAAGCGGGCCATCAGGACTTGCGGAACGACATCGCGCACCAGCCAGTTAAAGACATTGACCAAAATCATGTTGAAAAAATGAAACGCTATCGTGAACAGGCACAACAGGGACAGCACCAACCCGGTCTGGGTCAGCCAGGAAAACGACGGCAAATACCGGTGCGTCAAGGCGCCGATTTCCGGCGCAAAGCCGATGGCCAGCAGGGATAGGGTGGTCAGGGGCGTGACAATCAACAGAAAGGGAATGCGCCGTCCCAGCCGGGCGCGCAATCGGTCGCTCCATTGGCTGATATTGGGCAGAAAGAGGATATTGACCAAGCCGGCGACGCTGCCGGTGGTAATGCCGATGAAGACATTGGAAGCGTTCAGCTCCTTGAGATACAACGGCATGAACCGCCCGAAGACCGACTCGAAAAAATTGAAGGCAAAATCACCCCATAACAGCCAGCCGAATAAAATCACGATGGCGCGCTTGTCATATTTCAGCGTGCCAACGGCATAGCGATTTGGCGTGGCAACGGCGCCGTTTGCTTCAGTGGTGGCATTCATGACGGTTAAACTAGGCACTCACTTTTACGACAATCTTCCGCACCGCTTCGTTTCCGCACATGGGAGCATGCAAATCTTCTTCTGGATAAAAAATGGCAAAACTCCCCTCAGGCACCAGCAGCCAAAAGTCCGGAGTCCCGGTCAGAAAACAAATGTCCCTGGCGTAATCCCAGCCTTGGGAATCGGGTTGATGCCACCTGGCGTGGCCGCAACCAATCAACTCCAGCCCTGTTAACGTAAACTGAATATCAATATATTTTTTATGCGTTTCCAGGCGGGCCGAGGCCGGCCCTTTGCCAACGCCTTGTTGTACCATAGCATAAACCTGTTCCCCATTGATCTCATAGCTGCCGATGGGCAGTGTTGCCAAGCCGTCTTGCTTTAGAAACTCAAACGCTTTGGCAAAGCCGGAATGCAGGTTGTATAAACGACTGGCCTCTTCGAGTCGGTTGAAAATCATATTTTTCTTTTTTTCAGGTGGTTAATTTTTTTGGGAATTCTGTTTTTCGCTGCGGCAGGAACAGTGTCTTGCGCGACAGCGATCACCTGCGGATAATCGGCCAGCGGGTCGCTCGCGCAATATTCTTCCACATCGCGCATACTCACCGCGCCGGGCCACCATTTCAGGCGGTAACGGAAGGTGTAATCGCCGCCGCTCAAGC
The DNA here is from genome assembly GCA_031266335.1 of Verrucomicrobiales bacterium. Taxonomy (GTDB): domain Bacteria; phylum Verrucomicrobiota; class Verrucomicrobiia; order Methylacidiphilales; family JAAUTS01; genus JAIRPN01. The sequence continues at coordinate 61,649 of JAISBF010000031.1, read as the reverse complement.
CGCAAAAGTTTGTGAACCAATAGGTATTGATCGGCCAAGACACCAAAGTGCGCGCGTGCCACGTATTGTGTTTTCGGGGCGGCGTTGGACAAGGTTCATCGAACATGACCAGTGGCGCATCCCACGGCGTCCACAGCATCGAGGTGGCGCGTCCGCGCAGCAGAATGCCACGATGCACCGTCCACCAGTTTTTGCATGAGCCGGGAATATTTTCCCCGCAAGGATCGGCCCACGCGCCGCCAACATCAGCGAGCAGTGACGATTGAAACCCAAACGGAAACAGGATGTAGAGGGAACGGGGACGTTCCGTATAACCGAGTTTGACGTGTACCTCGAGGCGGACGGTATCACCCGCAGCGTCCCAATCAATGTGGGCAGACTTCAGCACCGTTCGCTGCCAGCGGGGCGCCTCGTTCCAGTGACCGTGTGCTTCCGGTCGGTCAAATTTTCCAACCTCAAACCAGGTGGAACGCTCCCCGTTCAGCGGTTCCTCAAGGATCACCTTCAGCGTCGCGGGATTAATCCATCGCTGCCAGTCAACTTTTCTCCGGCGGGAAGCTTTCACCTGGCGCAAAGGCTGAACTGGCACAACGTCAGCTTTGCCCCGGACCAACTCGTTCCACAAGGGATCGAATGATTCCAGCCGGGTATCCAACAACCGGTAACGCGGTTGCAGTGAGGCGCGCAAAGCCTCGTTGGCGTCAACGACAGCGGCATACATGAGTTCCTGTTTGGCCGCGAGTCCGGCGAGCGACAGCAATTGATAGGGCTTGAGGGCGCTGGTGCTGCCACCCCAGGTGTGTTCCGCCGCCAAAAAAATCTTTCGCCTGACAGCTGTCGCATGTTCAGCGGGCAGCCCCCGCCGCTCGGCCGCGTGAATGTGGCGCTGAGCTTCCATCAGCGCGGCGGTCTCACGCGGCGTGCTCGCCACTCCCGACGCCCACCAATCCGTCCAGTCGCCCGTGAAGACCGGCAGCCTGGCCGCGTGCTTGGACAAGTAATTCGCCCATTCCAGCAAGGTTGCCGGACGCATCATCGGCCATTCATTCGAGCGGGCTTGCCGATTGTAGGCGGCAATGTAATCCAAATATTGTGGATGCGGCGGGCCATTGTCCGGCGGAACATTGGTGACCTGGAGCAGCAACTTTTCGTAAGGATAATCCTTAAGCTCCGCCAATCGTTTCACCAAATCAACTTCCCGCCGCCTTGAAGCGCCGGCATCAATTGACTGGTTACCGGGTCGGGCCGGGGCGCTGACCGTGGGCGCCGGTTGCGGCGCGTCGTAGTTGATGCCCCAAAAAGCCCCCTGATTGTAATGCGCGCCCTGCCAGCACAACAGTTTGCGGCCTGACACGCTCTGCCATTGAAATGCCGTATAACGCGGCAACCCGCCGCCGCAAACAAAATTCATGGCCGTGCATAATGTCGTGACGCCATGGTCCAGCAGCGCGTCCGCCCAGGGCCAGCTTAACCCGTTAATGTCGCAAATCAGCGCCACGGAGATGGGAATGCCCTCGGCGCGCAACTCGTCGAGTATCCGCAAAGCCGCCGCAATCGTGCGGCTGTCCGCCAGCGGCGTGGGGTGCAGGGGCATGGCGGCGACTTCAATTTCGCCGCGCCGCACGCAATCGAGAAACGCGCGCCGTTCACGGGGAGCGCGTGATTGCAGCCAGCCATGCACCACCCAGGATGATTCACACGTCCAACGATACCGCGAGGAAGTTCCCTGATCCCGATACCGGCGGCACAAATCAACGGCCTGGTCGATGTAACGATAATGTTGCGCTTCCACCACGCGGGGATGCGACGTGTACCCCCAATCGGTATGGGTATGATGCACGACAAGAATTTCTGCAAGCGGCATAAGAAAATGAAAATCTGATCGGTTGGCGGTTAGTTATTGGCCAAAATTTTCCTGGCCAGGTTGAGCGCGGAACGGGAGGCTTCATTCAAAAACACCATGTCAACCCCCAGGGCAATAAAAGTAAAACCATTGTCGATTGTGTCCTGAATCGACTCCCGCGTGGGATGAACCAGGTGCAAGCCCGCCGACTTACCGTGTCGCTGACAGGCGTCGGCCACTTTTTTGCACGCCGCCCGGACGGTCGGATGATTCGTTTGGCCGGTCAACTCATACGAACCGCTCAAATCATACGGGCCGATCAAGACACCATCTACTCCGCTGACATTCAGGATTTGGTCGATTTCCTCGACCGCTTGTTTTGATTCGATCATCACGATCAGCGCGATGTTGTCATTGGCAGCGGCGGCGTATGCGGAAAAATTGACGCCGTAATCGTTCATCCGGGAAAAGCAAAAGCCGCGAATGCCCTGCGGCGGATACTTCGCCGCAGCGACCGCCCGGCGCGCTTCATCAGCGTTGTTCACTAACGGCACAATGATTCCCTGCGCACCCGCGTCGAGCATTTGCCGGATGGCCAGCGTGTCGTTTTCCCGGACACGGGCCAACGGCAGCGGCCCTCGCCCATACATTCCCCGCGCCAAGGCGGAAAATCCTTCGACGTCAATATCGGAATGCTCGCAATCGACTACCAGCCAATCGTAACCGGCATTGGCCAGAATCTCCGCGATGCCCGGACACGTGCCAATTTGTAGCCACGAGCCAAACGTCACCTGCCGGTTAATCAAAGCTTTTTTTACCTTATTGGTTATGGACATAAGCCGCTTGGTTTTGGTGCATAAAAAAGAGTGATCACCGCCGCAATCATTTTATTTCTCCAGAATGGCATGGGGCCAGAAGTCGGCGCGCCGCCAGCAGGAAGACTTCGGCGGATAGGAAAGATTCAGGCTGCGACCCGCGTCCTGCTCATCGTTCTTATCGTTGACCAGCAACCCGAAGCCAAATGTAGCCCCCTCGCGCAGTTGCAACGGCAGCAGCATCCATTTGGGAAACGCGACTTCGTAAAAGTATCCCTGCTCGGTTTGCTTGAACACCGTCCGCACTTCCGTCACCAGCGCTCTGGCCTTTACCGCGTTCACTCCGAGGCCGAGTTGCTGATTGGCCGTCTCCTGGGTATAGACCAGCACCTTCCCCTCCTCGGGTTTCGGCAGGAAAGCGTAGTAATAATCGTCGCTGTCCACCCGCAGCGTGTTCCGGTCCTTGCCGTCGCACAACGTGTCGAAGTAGGCGATCATCACGTCGCAATCCGTCACTTCCGCCCGATTGGTGATGCGGGCGCCGGCAAACAGCTTGCGGTCCGTGACATCGACCAGCAGATAAAAATACTTGTCGTCCCACGCCGTCTTGAACTTGGCCTGCAATTCCGCCGGGGCCGCGGTTCCGTCCGGACTGACGCGAAAATCCTTCTCGATGCCCTTGGAACGCACCCGGAGATTCGTCATCGGAATATACGGGATGCCGTCCCATTCCGACAAATTACCAGTCAGGGATATTTTGGCGGCGGCCTTGCGGATGCCGAAGGATTCTTCCACGATGATACCGGAATAGCGATTACTCCCTGAGTCGGTCAGCGTCCACGAGATGGAGTCCCGGTTGATTTGCGAGTTTGCAACCGGCGCGCGCAATTTGACATCGACGGTAATTTCAGTCAGGCCCGGAATTTCAAGACGCTGCTCTTTTGCCGGCGCGCTCCCGTTTCTCACGCTCAAGTCGCCGGCAAAACTCCGATTCAGCAAATTTTTAACCCGCAACGTCAGCGTATCGCGGTCTTTGAGGCGGGACGTCAGTTGAATCGGGGGATAATTCGCGTCTTCGACCGAGATGTTTTCCACGATATCGACTAACTTTTTTAGCCCGCCCTTATTGCCCTTGAGAAAAATCGGGAACGGCGTCAGCGGCAGCTTCAGGGAAGTTTGCGTCGCGGGAATCGGCATGGTGTTCTCCATGAGATCCACCACGCTGACAATGCCGCCATTCAACGGAATGGACAGCAGCGGGGGCGACTTCATGCCGGTTTCCACCGCGTCCTCATATCCCCAAATCGCGGCGATGGGGATTTGGTCGTCGTCCTCAAACACATACGCCTTGCTTTTGGGAGCAAAGGATACTTCCTGCTTGAACGAGGCGTTGCCAAACAACCGGGCCAGCGTATTGACCGTTTTTTGCACCGCCAGCGGCGTCAAGTCGCAATCCAGATAGATGAACGGTCGCCACATGTTGAATTGCTTGATGCGGTCCTGATGTTTCAAGGTCAGCAGCCACGCCCTGGCCTTGAGGGCCGCTGACACTCGCTCGCCCCAACCCATGTCGTAACTGATGCCCCACAAGTGATATTGATCCATGAGGAACGGCCGATACGGCGTCAGCCGCCAGTCCTCGATGCAAAACGGGGCGTAATACCCGCCTTCGTTGATATAGAGCGGCGCGTCGCCGTAGCCGTGCCGGTCCAGCACTGCCAAAAAGTTTTTTAACAAATCCTCCATTTCCTCGTTTTCGGGGTGTCCGTAAGCGTGCACCGCGAAGCGGTCGAACTTGAAGCCCGGCGCGACTTTTTCACTGGCGGTCAGCAAATTATCCACGAGGGAAGTGCCCATTTTCACATTGGCAGCGCCGCCTTCGAGATAGGCTTGATTATCAGCGGAGGCTTCTTTCACGCCCCTGGCGCACGCGATCAACAGCCTGGCCAGGTCATCATAGCGGCCGTTGAGCATCATCTTGTTTTCGATTTCCTGATGGAAGGCGAAATTTTTCCGCCAGTGATAATACCGCGCCCATTCCCTGGCGGCGGACTGCACCGCCTGTTCCCGCTCCGGGCTGACGCTGTCCCATTCCACCATTCCCTGCACCAACACCCTGGGATTCGGGTCGGCGGCCCCGTGTTCCTGGATGGCGATGGTATTGCCCGTGAAGCGCGGGCCGGATTTTTCCCAATGCTGGCGCATCAGGGCGCCGGTGTCCTCGATGTCATATTTTTTGAGCAGATCGAACAACAGTTTGTTATGGAAATTATAAAAGAAATAATTGACTGATCCCAGGCCGATGTCCCGCCAGCGTTGCAAGCCCGCCTCTTGATTTGGAATAACCAGTTGATGATAGGCAAAAATGTTTTTGTTCCGATGCCGGCCCTGCATCTTGTGCATGACCGAAAAGCGGGAATACTCAACCCACGCTTGTCCGTCAGCGAGCTTGATCTGGGTGCGCACGACGAACACGCCTGTCCGGTGCGCCACAAAATCGTCCAGCGGCAATTTTATGTTCGCCACACCGTCAGCGTCGGTGGTGAACTCGAATTTTCCCAGGCTGGTTTCATGGTAGAAGAAATCCCTGACGATGACTTCCACCGCGCCGGTTTGCGCGGGGACGGCGGTTTTCACCAGCAGCGTGCCGTCCGTTTTTTGGCCCGGCGTCAGGAAATTGCCCGGCGCCGCGGTGACTAGCGTCGCTGACACTGGCCGGTCGGCAAATTCCGTCGCGCTGTCCCCTTCTTCAAACTGGAGGCCATCCACCCACGCGGCCCCGCCCGCCACGTTGTCCAGAATTTGCAGATTAAAGGAGTAACCGCTCGAATTGGCTTTGACGGTAATGACATACCGCTCCCAACTGTCCGTGAGCGCAAACTCGCCGTTTGAGACGTTAGGGGCCTTCTCTTTGGCATTGGTGTTTTCGGAATAATGCCCCACCCTGAGGCGAATGTTCGGCTGGCTGGCTTTCGCGTAAAAACTCAGCACATACGCAGTGCCCGCCTTGACCGGATAACCGAACGATTGCAGGTTATCGAACGATCTGATGCCCGTCAGCGTCAGCGCCTTGATTTTCAAGGAAGCCCGGCCAAATTTATGCTCCGTCTGGTCGATGGAGTATTTCTCCTCATAACCTTTTTCATAGGTGCCGATGTCCGGCGGAAACGTGTAATATTTAAACCCTTCCTCGAACGACGGGTTCAACAGCATATTCCCGCTGCCCGAGTAAACCGGCACCTCCAGCCGGTCCGTTTTCCAGAAATTAACCGTTCCATACGGCTTGTCCGCCGCGCCGACCGGTTGCAGTTTCGCATACGGCGGCGGATAATTGCCGAACAGCTCGCCAGCGTCAGCGGCGACGGCATCGGGCGGAACCACAGTGACAGCGGCGCAGGCCGCTCCAAACAACATGATCAGGGATTTTTTACGCATACCGAATTTTTTCATGCCGGGACTACCAGACAATGAGTTCCACAAAATCAAGCACCGACTTCACCGCGTCCTTCGAGCGAAACACAATCTCATTCGCTCCGTTATTCAAAATTGCCACGGGAATCGGCCAACCGAGCACCTTTGCGGCATGTCGCGGCGTCCGCCACTCACAGGGCACGGCATCGTGGCGGAACACCGGCCGGTCGTTGACCCACGCCTCCCAATCGCCCGCCGCGGCATGGTCCACATGCGCGAACAAGGCGGCATGGTCAGCGCCGGACGGGGCAACGTTCATGGTCAGCGCGGCATACTGGCCGTACAAGGACATGCTTTTGGGGAGGGAGCCGTCGTCCTGCCAATGCGAACCGATGAAATAATGCCGGACGCTGTTGGGCGCGACCTCGCGCTCCCGCAGCCGCTTGATGGCCCCGAACGGCGGCTCACTGACAGCGGTTTGCTTTTTTTCGGAACCGTGTTTCCGGTAGTACACAAAGTTGAACAGGCTGATGCCGTCAATGCCCCGGGCATAGGCGCCCTGCGCCGTTGTGCGCAGCTGATTTTCCGTCGCGTTCAGCAATTCAAAATTGTCACCATCCTCCTGGTCAACCGCGGCGCCGACGGAAATACAGTTGGTCATTTCCAGATACAAAGAAGTATTTTTAGTTGCCTGTCGTATAAGAGATATATCTGTATTTTGTACGGTATAATAGTAGCTGGACAAATTAAACATATCGACACCGGCAGCGTCCAGCCGGTCGAAATTAATCCCCAGTTTGCCGTGCATGTCAGCGGGCAACGGCAGGCGCAGCGACAGCCAGCGCTTGGTTCCCCGCGCCGTGGCGTCCAGCAGCGTCCGCACTCTGGTGACAAATTCGGTGAGAATGGCTTCCCGCTGCTCCGGCGGCGTCTCATGCAGGCGGAACAATCGCGGATAGCGCACGAAATCCAGTTCCAGGCCGTCGAGGTCGTAATTTTCACATAACTCCCGAATGAAGGAAAACTTGTACTCCCGGACTTCTGGAATAGCCCAATTCTGGCCGCGGTCCTGCCAGGAGTTCGAGGCGGGTTCCAGAATGTATTCGGGATGCTGTTGGTAAAATTCGCTGACATTGAGCTGCGCGCCGTCAGCGTGTTTACTGTGCAACTTTTCGAGATGATGCGTGTCATTCATGCGGTAGGAGATGAACGGCGCCAGGTTTTTCTCGCGGCAGCGCCGGGTGAAATCCCGGACAATGTCGCCCCCGTTCAGCACATATGCCAGATAGTGATCCGCTTCCCGAATGTCGTATGTGTTCCTGAGCCAATCCCAGTGCCGCGCGGGCGGCAGCACCTGGCTTTGCCAGAGCGCCATCCAGCCGAAGCCCGGTTGCAGCAGATGCGCGTCAATGCCAGTGTCAGCGGTTTCATCCACCGAGGCATCCAGCATGTCGCGATTGAATTTTTCACCCTGGCGGTGATAGGGACTGACGCAGGTTTCGATGTGCGTGAGGTCGTTGCTGTACAAGACCTTGAATGGCGCGCTCATGGAGGGGTATCTTTCGCCAGATCCGTTAGGAAGCCCGGCGACGCTGACGATGCAGCAAGCCCAGCAGCAGCGCGCCACCCGCGAGCATCAGGAGACTGGTGGAAACTTCGGGGACGGCGATGAAAAGATATTTTGTCGAGTCGAAAATAGACTCAAAGTCCACCACTTCATCCGAGAGGTAAAAATCGCCAAGCGATCCGAGAAACGGCCGAGAGCCGTTATAATTATTGTCCAATAATGTAAGCAGCTGTGATGACAGTGAAACATCTCCTACCATATAACTATTAGTAAAATTGACGAGCGCATCGTCAGTTGCCAGCCCAGCGAATGCAGTCACTCCGCTCGTCTTGTCATAAGTCACACCGACAAACAGCCAATTGTCGATTGCCAAATCCCCCAATACACTGCTTTCAGTAGCCCCAAAATTAATACTATTACCGCTACTTTGACCGTTAATCGTAAACTTCAGTGCCATATGGTCACTAACAGGCTCAATTATGACATTCAAACTCGTACCATTATTATAAGACTCAAACACCCGACCACCCGCCATCAGTTGGCTTGGCTTGATCCACGTGTAAAACGTGAGGGTACCAGTAGTAGCTATAGTGCCGTTATTCCACCAGATCTTCCCGCCATCAGCGGTGCTGGCAGTAGCCCCGGTATTATAGGCTAATCCGGCGGGATCGCCTGTTGCATTGACATTTTCCCAAGTGCCCGCACCAGGTACTATAGAACCACTCACTAGAAGCCCCACCGTTCCATTTCCCCATGTGCCATCGTTTTTAACGGTGTTGGTGGTGTGATCAGAAAGGTCCAAGTCAATGAACACGGTGGCCTTTGCCTGATTCCAAGGTTGCGACGTCAACAACAGCGCCGTCATTATCGCCAATATATTTGTTTTCATTTCAGCCTCGCCTTTCTTTCATTTTTCAGGGTTATTTTGATACCGCCTTAAAAGCGGTTTTCTGCGCGTTGAAGATTGCCTTGAAATCCACTTTTTCATCCGAGAGATAAAAAGCGCCGAGCGAACCGGCAAACGGCCGGTTGTTGGTCGCCAACGGCGTCGAATTCAGCAGGGTCAGCCCGCTCACCGCGGCCTGGGTAAGCGCCCCCGCCGAGTATTCCCTGCTCTCGCTGGCGAGATACTCGTCGTCCGCCCGTCCGGCATACCCGGTCAGCGTGCCCGCCACGCTGTCATAGGTCACGCCGACAAACAACCACTTGCCGATTGCCTCCTTGCCTAACACGCTACTATCAGCGAATCCGAAACTCAGGCTGCTGCCCACCAATTCACTGTTAACCACCGTATTCAACCGCATCGTGCCGTCGCCCGCCACCTGAATCAAAGCGTTCGCGCGCCCGGAACCCCAGGACCACAACCGTCCGCCCTCCATCAGCGCGCTCGGCTTGAGCCACGCGTAAAACGTGAGCGTCTTGATCCCCTCCATGGGCTTGGCGGAAACCCAGGAAATCGTCCCGTTGCCCGTGCCCGAACCCGAAACAGCCGCCCCAGTCTTGTAAGCGCGTCCGGCGGGATTGCCCGTGGCGTTGACATTTTCCCAGGCGCCGGTACCCGCGCCCAAAAAAGTGCCTCTGCCGTCGTGCAGCCCCACATTGCCGTCACCCATCACGCCGGAATTTTTCGCGGTGTCGCCGGAAAAATTCAGGTCAATGAACACAGTAGCTTCGGCTTGATTCCAAGGCTGCGTCGTCAGTAACAGCGCCGCCATAACAATTGCTAGACTTGATTTCATTAATTTGCTCCTTTTCATTTATGTGGTTATGTTGAACTACCTGATAAATCATGTCAACTGGTTTTTTAAAAATTTTTTAAAAAATTTTGGGCCGCTGAAGATGGTTGGAAATTTAAGATGGGGCTGAAGTAGCTCAGAACCTGTTCATAATCTATTGAGGAGCAAAACGAGGAGCGCGAGGATGACGAATTGGCGAGAAGAGTTGAGGCGGCGTTCGCAATTTTTCCAGTGGCGGCGGTGTTTCTCCAGCCAAGCAAAGGAGCGTTCGACAATCCAGCGTTTGGGAAGCACCACAAAAGTTGACAAGTCCGAGCGTTTGACGATTTGCACCCTGGCCTGCGGCAGCCACTGACGTACAGCGGCGGCAAACGGCTGGCCGCTGTAACCGCCGGCGGCCAGCCCAGTCTGGGTTTGCGGCAAGTCGGCGTGGTGGCCGCGCCGCAGTGTCACCGCGCCCTGCCGGTCGGTGCAGTCGGCGGGGGTGACCATAATGCCATGCGGCAACCCTTGCGTGTCCACCAGCAGATGACGTTTGAGGCCGGAGACTTTTTTGCCGGCGTCGTAACCCTTGTGCCTGGCGCTGTCGGTGTGCTTGACGCTCTGTGCGTCAACGATTAGCAGGCTGGGCCTGGCCTTGCGCCCAAGGTTGACGCGGGCCTCGCCAACCGATTTTTTTAAGGGCCTGTTGCAACAGGCGCTCGGTGTGGTCGGCGTGTTGCCAAATTCGCCAGTAGGCATAGACCGTGCGCCACTTGGGGAAACCATCAGGCAACATCCGCCATTGGCAGCCGCTACGTAACACATAGAGTACGGCGCAAAACACTTCGTACAACTCCACCTCACGTGGCCGAGTCCTTTTACGCGCACTTGTCAATAACGGTTTAATTGCCGCAAATTGCTCTTTTCTGATGTCACTGGGATATTGCCGACCACTGATGATTTCCATCAGGCTCACTGTACACAGAAGCAAGATTATGTACAGGCTCTGAGGCCTAGTGTTTAGCGGTTTTATACCAGTATTTAAGCTGGTAAAGAAGGGATTTATGGTTGCCTGAATTAAAGCGCCATTCACACTCCTGCAAAAACCAGTAAAACTATTCTTTTGTAATGCCGTTAAAGCGGCGTAAATGGCGTTTCGCTTGGTTCCAAAAATTCTCAATACCGTTGATATGGTTACCTTGCTGGGCAAAGCGTTCGGAATGGTTGATGCGCACATGACGGAAGGTGGCAACATCCAGCGCATTATAAGCGCCAAAGGTATCGGTATAGACGATACTGTCGGGGCGGACTTGCTCTTTGATGATCGGCAGGATCGTCTCGGTTTTAACATTGGGAATGATGGCGGTATAAACCTTGCCTTGCCGCTTCAACAGACCAAAGACGGCCACCTTGCCGGCCGCACCTCGACTGCGGTGACCTTTGCGCACGCCACCAAAATAACTCTCGTCGGCCGCCACTTCACCGGAGAGCTCATGGCTGGGTAACTTACTGGCAATCAATTTGCGTAAACCGCAGAAAAAGCGGATCGCCGTGTTGGCCTGCACCCCGGTTAACGCTGCCGCCGCACGTGCCGTCGCGCCGGCGACAAACAAGGCAATCAACCGAGTTTGTGGCCGTACCTTCAGACGACTTTTCCGTTCATACATCGTAGCCATTGTTAGACCTTTTTTTTGGTCCTTAGCTACTTTAGCCCCTAAAAAAATCCTTCGTGTCTTGGTGCCTTAGGTCGTGTTAACATTAATTGACAAGTGCCTGGGCGTGGGCTACAAAACCAGCCATGTCCATCACCCCCGAACAATTCGCGCGAATCAAAAGCAGTCTGCCGGTGGAGCGCGGCAATGTCAGCATCCGGCAACTGAACTTTCTCAACGCCATTTTATATGTGCTGGAGAACGGCTGCAAGTGGCGGCGGCTGCCCAGGGAATACGGCAACTGGCATACGCTGTACACGCGGATGAACCGCTGGAGCAAGGCGGGCGTGCTGGCACGGGTCTTTGCGCACTTGCAACAGGCACAGATTATCGCGGTGCGGCTGACCGTGCTGTCCCTGGACAGCACCACGGTAAAAGTGCCTCCCGACGGCGCTGGCGCGCGGAAAAAAACGGGCCGCCAGCCATCGGCAAGAGTCGCGGCGGGTGGACCACCAAACTGCATTTGGTTGCCGCAACTGACCGGTGCGCGCTGAGGTTCCGGTTGTCCGGCGGGCAGGCCGGGGACGGCCCGGAGGGGCGGGTCTTGCTCCAGGGGCTGACCAGCCCCGGACGCCACTGCGCCATGGCGATGGACTGTGCTTACGAGGGGGATGCCACCCGTGCGCTGGTGCGCCAACTGGGCTTTAAGCCGGTCGTGCCGCCCCACCCGCGCCGCCGCCGCCCCTGGCGGCTCAACAAACGACGCTACCGGCGACGCAATGAGGTTGAACGCCTGTTCCGCAGGCTGAAAAGTTTTCGGCGCATCTTCACGCGCTACGACAAACTCGACCGCATGTTCGCCGCCTATGTCTCGCTCGCTTTAATTGTGATTTGCTTGCGTAGTGTTAACACGACCTAGGTTTTATTAGGGGCTAAGACCCCTGCTTGGGATGACGGGGGAGGGGAATATAAACGCTGATGCTGACCGGCAGCGCTCCATAAAATTTATTCGCCTAAAAATCATCATCGCCAGCAAAATTGCCATTGACATGACATATGGGACATTTATAGGGTTATTATGTTAATGTTTGGTGGTTGCATTTGGATCGTTTTGCGACGGGGCTTGTGAAACAATCCGCCAGACAAATTGTCCGATGACCGGGGAATTTGCAAATTGATTGGAAACGAAAAATTATGAAAAAAATAGCGCAATGGTTGGTGCTGGCCGGCGGGCTGGCGTGGGCAACGGAATCCTGGTCGGCGACGACATATACTTATCCCGATTTGGTGGGGCAGCTCACCGATTTGGAGCGGCTGGCGACGCTGCCCGCTGACGGTGAGACGGGCGCGCTGGCGTCGAGTTACGACCGCGCCAGCAAATACGACGAGGCGACCGGCAAGTATGTCGCCTGGGGCGCCAACGGCGACGGCGGCGGGGTCATCCGCAGGGAGGGCGAGGAGGCGGTGTTCGCGGAACTCGAGGGGCCGGGCGTGATTTGGCGCATCTGGTCGGCCACGGTCGGCGAGGGACATGTCAAGATTTACCTCGACGGCGCGACGACGCCGGCGGTGGATTTGCCGTTCAAGGCGTATTTCGACCGCTCGACCGCGCCGTTCACGCGCGAGCAATTGATCTATAAAACCAAGGCCAACGGCTACAACAATTACACGCCGATTCCGTTCCAGAAGTCGTGCAAGATTGTCGCCGACCCGCAGTGGGGCAATTACTATCACTTCAATTACACCAAATTCCCGCCGGGCACGGTGGTGCCGACCTTCAAGCTGCCGCTGTCAGCGGCGGACGAGGCGGCGCTGGACCGCGCGGATAAGATTTTCGCCGCCGTCGGCGCCGACCCGGCCGGCGAGCGCGCGGGCGCCAAGACCGAGAGCAAGACGCTGACCGTGCCCGCCGGCGGCAGCGCGACGGTGGCGGATCTCGCCGGCAGCGGCGCGATCACGGCGCTGAAGGTGAAGATTGACAACCTGCCCGCCGACCCTGAGGAGCAGCGGACGCTGCTGGCGCAACTCACCGTCAGCGCCGCGTGGGACGGCGCGGCCAAGCCGGCGGTGTGGTCGCCGCTGGGCGATTTCTTCGGCTCCTCGGCGGGCGCGACGCTGTTCCGGACGCTGCCCGCGGGCGTTAGCGAGGACGGGCAGTTTTACAGCTACTGGTACCTGCCGTTCGCCGCGGGCGCGAAACTTGCCGTCGGCAATGACAGCCCGCTGCCGGTGACGCTGGCGTGGGAAGTGACCACCGCGCCGCTGGCGGCGGACGCGGCGGCGCGCCTCGGCCGGTTCCACGCGAAGTGGCACCGCGACGCCTTTTTGCCGGATGCCCCGGAACGGCGCGAAATCGACTGGACGCTGCTGGTGACCAAGGGCCGCGGCCGGCTGGTTGGCGTGCAGTTGCATGTCTGGAACCCGCTCGGCGGCTGGTGGGGCGAGGGCGATGAAAAATTCTGGGTGGATGGTGAAAAATTCCCGTCCACCATCGGCACCGGCAGCGAGGATTATTTCGGCTACGCCTGGTCGTCCGGCGGCACGTTCATCCAGGCGCTGCACAGCCAGCCGGTGAACGAGCACAACAACGGCCACGTCAGCGTCAACCGCTGGCACATCGCCGACAACATCCCGTTCCAACAATCCTTCGAGGGCGCGATTGAGAAATATTTTCCCGAGGCGCGCGGCACCCGTTACGCGGCGATTTCCTTTTGGTACCTGGACGCCACCGGTGACGATCCCTACGCGCCGCTGCCGGTGACCGAGCGCGTCGGCTGGTGGGTGCAGCCGAATGTTTTCCGGGTCGCGGGCGTCATCGAGGGCGAGTCGCTGCGGGTGTTGAACCGCGAGGTCGCCGGTTCTTATCACGGGCAGGAGATGTTTGCCTGGGGCCAGGATAACTGGAGCAATTGGCGGCAATTGCTCTGGCCGGGCGCCGCGGTTGGCAAGCGGCTGGAACTGGGCTTCAAGGCGCCGGCCGCGGGCAAGTTCAAGCTGCTGGCGAAATTCACCCGGGCCGGGAACTACGGCATTTTCCAGGTTGACGTTGACGGCAAGCCGCAGGGCGCGCTGGTGGACTTGTTCGGGCCGCGCGTCATGTCGGAGGAAACGACCGACTTGGGCGTGGTCGAGCTGACGGCGGGCGATCATGTGCTGGGCGTGACCTGCACCGGCAAGAACGACCAGTCCTCGCAGCATTTCTTCGGCCTTGACTATATCAAACTGGAACCGGCCCAGTGAAATATCGCGGCGCGCGGGCAACCCGGGTGGCGCTGACGGCGGGCGGACTGGCGCTGACGCTGTGCGTGACCGCCTGCGGGCAACGGGTTCCCCAACCGCGCGCCGCCCCAAAGCCGGACGCCGCCGCTGATCATGGCGCGGCGGTGAACACCGCGGCGCTGACGGTGATCGGCACGTTCGCGGCGAAAAAATTGCGCGCGTACGGCACGGTCAGCGGCGTCAGTTGGCGGGCCGCTGACGGCGGCGCGTTGCTGCAAATCAATTGCGAGAGCGAGGCCAAGGCGCGACTGACGCAGGCGAAATATTTGTCCGACCTCGACACGCTGCCGCCGGGCACCAAGCCGGGCACGCTGACCGTCGGCGGGCAGACCGTCAGCCTCCGCGACGCCGGCGCGCAAGGCGTGCTCGCGGCGTTGCGGCGCGGGGACACGCTGGTGGTCGCGGCGGCAACGTCAGCGGCGGCGCTTGGCAACTTGTTAGGCAAGACGCTGACGGTGGGCGACGGCTGGTCATCGGCAGCGGCGGTGAAAGTGCCGATGTGGCTCGACCGCTTTGACAAATACGGCTGGCATTTCTACTACGGGCCGGGGCGGTTGAAGCCGCTGCCCGACCAATTGCGGTTTGGCCTGGACGGCCGCCCGGACCCGGCTTACGACCCGGCGGAGGATTTCGCGTTCGCGGCGGCGAGCAACCATGCCGGCCTCACGATTTGGACCGGCGCGCAATACGGCCACAGCGCGGAGTGGTTGACCAACGAGGTCGGCTGGGAGTGGGTGCTGCGCGCGGCGGTGCAAAACGGGCTGCCAGTGGGGATGAACGTGGATCTCACGTCAAGCACGCATTTCTGGGTGTACAACCGCTGGCCGGAAAGCCTGATGCAATTCGCGCCGGATTTTCAAGGCACCTACTACGGCTCGATGAACTTCGGCCTCGGCGCGATGGTCTCGTGGTGCGCGGACGACGCGCAAGACCTGCTGTTCGCGCAATTGCAGCAAATCGTGCGCAAGTTCAAGGACACCGAGAACGTCAGCGCGTGGCTGGAGCCGCACGGGGAAATGGGACACGGGCCGGCGGATTACCTGGTCGAGCACGGGCCGCTGGCGGATGCGAGTTACCGGCAATATTTGCGGGAGAAATACCGGACCGTTGCGGCACTGTCAGCGCGCTGGGAGCAAAATTTACGCTCGTGGGACGATGTGCGGGCGCCGGAAATCGCGGAGTTTTTCGGCTGGGGGCCGGACGCGCGGGATTTAAAGGGCGAGTGGCGGGTGAGTTACGCGGCCGCTGACGATGACGCGGCGCTGACGGTGAATTTTGACGACGGCGCGTGGCCGACCCTGGTCGCGCCCGGCCACGGCCTCGGCCGGCTGGCGGGCACCATCGCGCCGAAACCGGTGTTGTGGCGGCGGCATTTCGACGCGGATAGTATTTGGCTGTCAGCGCGAAAAAAAGTCTGGCTGTACGTGTGGGACCTGAACGACAACCGCCGGCAGCCCGACGACGCGAGCCAGCGCGTCACCGTCGCGTTGAACGGCCAGGTGCTGGAGGAAAAAATCCCGCTGTTTCACGAGAGCCACCGCGCCGCGTTCGACGTGACCGGGCTGGTGCGGGACAACGGCAACGTGCTGGCGCTGCGGCTGCCGCGCGGCATGGTCAATTACCGTATTTACTTGTCAGGCGAGGCGCCGCGCGCGTATCCCATGCTCGGCGCGGCCGGCAACGCGCGGTGGGTGGATTTTTATGACTGGATGTTTCACCTGCGCGGGCAGGTGCTGCGGCGCGGGATGCAGATGATTCGCCAGGCCGACCCCGACCGCGGGATTGTCTTGATGGCGCCGGATGCCTACGTGGATGTGCTTCAGCAGTCCGCCATCGAGTACGGCGGCGACTTCCGCAACACCGGCTACATGGCCGGCTGGTGGTGCGACCGGCTGGCCGCCTACATGCGCGCGGCGGGCTTGCCGACGAGCGTCGAGCCGGGCAACGGGCCGCAGACGGTGATGGACCTGCCGCTGTTCGTCGGGCACTGGCTCACCGAGGGCGTGAACGCGGTGGATTTGTTTCAGCACATGGGCGAGGTGCAGTGGTGGCCGGACATCCGGAAAAATTTCGAGGACTACCGCAATGTCTATACCAGCGTCGGGCGCTATCACGCGGCGACCGCGAGCATCGCCGCGCTGTATTCCGCGCGCGTCGAGCAGTTGCTTGACTTCCCGTGGCTGGCCGGCGCGCGCGAGCAGACAAACGCTGACGGTGAGTTGTTGTATCGCGGCGCGGCTTACGTTTCGCAATTCAACACGCGCGGCCTGTTCAGCCCGCTCGGCGGCGGCTTGCCGCCGGCCGGCGCGCGGTATTTTGAAAGCGACGCGGTGACCGAGCTGTCGTTCCAGAAAGACCAGTGCGGCAAATACCGCGTCATCGTGGACACTAGCACCTCGTTCATGGACGAGGCCACCGTCAGCGGCATCGAGCGCTACGTGCAAAACGGCGGCGTGTTCGTGACTTACGGCGACAGCGGACGGCACTCCTACGAGGAGCCGGACACCTGGCCGCTGGCGCGGTTGACCGGTTTTCGCGCGCGGCCAGGCAAATATTTCACCAACGGCACCGTCAGTGTCAGCGCCGGCGCGGCGCGGGAGTTTTTGCCCGCTGACCTTGACCTCGGCACCCTCGGCGGCGGCCACTATCAGCGGGTCGCGGACGACGCGCAAGTCCTCGCCAAGTGGAACGACGGCAGCGCGGCGGTCGGCCTGAGAAAAATCGGCAAGGGCTGTGTCATCACCGTCGGCCCGCACTTCGATTTCCCGCGCGGCAACGCCTTTTTCGACCGCCTGTTCGCGTGGCTGCACATCGCGCCGGTGCCGGGCAGCCTCACCGTCAGCGGCGGCGACACGCGCGCCGTGGTGTGGCGGCATTTTGTCAGCAACAGCGGCTTGTACGATGTGTGGGTGGTGTTCAACGTCAGCCGCGACCAAGCGCTTGACGCGACGCTGACGCTGACGGTGCCGGCGCCGCCCGCGTGGTGTTGGAATTTGCAAACCGCGGCGCGGCACCCGCTCACTGAAAACACGCTGCCAGTGACCGTGCCGCCGATGGCGGTCAATATCTGGCTCACCCCGCGCGCGGTCAGCGGCGCGGCGGACGAGTGGTTCGCCTTGCAACGCGGCTGGTGGGGCGGCGCTGCCGATGACCTGGGCCGGCCGTTTCCCCGGCCGGCGCCCAAGCGGCTGGTTAACCTCACCGAGGGCTGGAAATTCAAAGTGCTCGACAATACCGACCACGCCGAACCGCCGGCGGAAATCGCCGCCGGGTTTGACGATAGCGGCTGGGAGACGCGCGCGTTCGACCTGTTCACCAATCCCGACCATCCGGGCGCGCGGCGCGGCGTGTTTCGCAAGACAGTGCGCATTCCCGACGACTGGCGCGGCGGCGCCATTGACCTGCGGCTGGCGCATGGTCACGGCTGGATGCGATATTACATGGACGGCCAGCCGCTGGCCGACCGCTGCATGGCGCTGCCGGTGACGCCGGGCAGCAAACACGTGTTCGCCATTGACGTGCGCGGCGAGAACAACGGGCGCGCGCTGCTCGGCGCGCGCGAGGCGTCGTGGCTGTCGTTCCATCCCGACCCGGCGGCGCGACAGGATTTGGCGGGCGAGTGGCAGCCGAGCGGCGATTACTTGCACTGGCGCGCCACCGTCAGCGTGCCCGGCACGACGGAGCAGAACACGCTGGCGTTGCGCCGGGTGGTCAGGGTCAGCGACGCGGCGCGCGGGCGCACGGTATGTATCCGCGGCAATCGCATGACCGGCGTCGTCATCAACGGTCATTATCTGCGCCCGCACACCAAGGAGGCCGACGAACTGACGCTGAACATCACGCCGTGGGTCAAGCCCGGCGCTGACAATGAAATCATCCTCACCCTCGGCGGCGGGCCGGACCCAATAACTTCGCTGGCGCTGGAATTCCACGCACCCGGCACCTATCCATAAAATGAAAGCTAAAACTATGCACTGGCAAACCACCCTGGCCCTGCTGCTGGCGCTGACGTTGAACGTCAGCGGGCAGCGTATCACGAAACCGCGCGCCGCCGCCGCTGGCGCTGCGGTGAAAACCACCGCGGTCGCCGACCGTCCGACCGCGACGATAAACACTGCGGCGCTGACGGTGACCGGCACGTTCGCGGCGAAAAAATTGCGCGCGTATGGCACGGTCAGCGGTACCAGTTGGCGCGGCGCTGACGGTGGCACGTTGCTGCAAATCAATTGCGAGAGCGAGGACAAGGCCAGGCTGACGCAGGCGAAATATTTGTCCGACCTCGACACGCTGCCGCCGGGCACCAAGCCGGGAACGCTGACCGTCGGCGGGCACAGCGTCAGCCTCCGCGATGCCGGCGCGCAGGGGGTGATCGCGGCGTTGCGGCGCGGGGACACGGTGGTGGTCGCGGCGTCAGCGTCAGCGGCGGCGCTTGGTGATTTGTTAGGCAAGACGCTGGGCGCCGTCAGCGATTGGTCATCGTCAGCGGAAACGAAGGTGCCGAGGTGGCTTGACCGGTTCGACAAGTACAGTTTCCATTTTTATTACGGGCCGGGCATCCTGAAGCCCGATGAAAACCGGCGGCCGATTCCTTCCTACGATCCGGCGCAGGATTTCGCGTTTGCGGCGAAGAACCACGCCGGCATCACCATGTGGACGGGCGCGCAGTTCGGCGAGACCGCCGAGTGGCTGAACAACGACGGGCGCTGGGACTGGGCGTTGCGTTCCGCCGTGCGGCAGGACCTGACCGTCGGGTTGAACCTGGAGTTGAACTCGAAAATTCATTACTGGATTTACAACCGCGACCCGCTGACGCTGATGCAGTTCGCGCCGGATTTCCAGGGTTCGTATTACGGCTCGATGAATTTCGGCATCGGCGCGATGGTCTCGTGGTGCTCGGACCTGGGGCAGGACACGCTGCTGTCGCAGATTCAGCAGATGGTGAAGAAATACCATCCGGTGGAAAACATCACCGCCTGGCTGGAGCCGCACGAGGAAATGGGGCACGGGCCGGCGGATTTGCTGGTCGAGTACGGGCCGGTGGCGGACGCCAATTATCGCGAATATTTGCGGGGCAAGTACGGCGCACTGTCAGCGGTGGCGGCGCGCTGGGATTTGCCGTTGCGCTCGTGGGACGAGATCAAGGCGCCGGAGGTCGCGGAGTTTCTCGGCTGGGGGCCGGACGCGCTGGACTTGCGCGGCGACTGGCGGGTGAGTTACGCGGACGCTGACAATGACACGGCGCTAACAGCGGACTTTGACGACGGCCAGTGGCCGACCATCAGCGCCCCCGGCCACGGCCTCGGCCGGCTGGCGGGCACCGTCGCGCCGAAACCGGTGCTGTGGCGGCGGCACTTTGACGCTGACAGCGGCTGGCTGTCGGCGCATAAAAAAGTCTGGCTGTACGTGTGGGACATGAACGACAACCGCGCCGTCGCGCAAAAGGAGCCGGATCCCAGCCGGCGGATTGTCGTCGCGCTGAACGGCAAAATCCTGGCGGAGACGCCGCCGTTGTACAACCAGGATCACCGCGCGGTGTTTGACGTGACCGGGCTGGTGAAAGATAGCGGCAATGTGCTGGCGCTGCGGCTGGGGCGCGGCATGGTCAATTACCGCGTGTATCTGTCCGGCGAGGAGCCGAAGGCGTATCCCAATCTCGGCGCGGGCAAAAACGCGCGGTGGGCGGATTTTTATAACTGGACGTTTTACATCCGCGAGCGGGCGTTGCGGCGCGGGATGCAGATGGTGCGGCAGGTCGATCCCGACCGCGGGATTATTTTGATGTCGCCGGATTCCTACGTGGACGTGATCCAGCAGGCGGCGATTGACTACGGCGGCGATTTCCACAACACCGGCTACATGGGCGGCTGGTGGTGCGACCGGCTGCCGGCCTACATGCGCGCGGCGGGGCTGCCGATGACGACGGAGCCGAGCCAGGGGCCGTATGCGCCGGATCACTTGTCAGGCGCGTTCGGCCACTGGATCACCGAGGGGGTGAACGCGGTGGATTTGTTCCAATACATGGGCGAGGTGTACTGGCACGACGACATTCGCAAGAATTTCGAGGAGTACGTGAACATCTACACGACAACCGGCCGTTATCACGCGGCGACCGCGCAGGTGGCGGCGCTGTATTCGGGGCGGGTCGAGCGGCTGCTGGGCTTCCCGTGGCTGGCGGCGCGCGACTCGGTGAACGCCGCCGGCGAACCGTATTATCGTGGCAATGCCTTTGTCTCCGCGTTCAACGTCCGCGCCAGTTTCAGCCCGATGGAGTCGGTGCCGGACAGCCCGGTTTACGAGAGCGACGCGGTGACCGAGCTGTCGTTCCAAAAAGACCAGTGCGGCAAATACCGCGTTATCGTGGACACCAGCACGTCGTTCATGGACGAGGCCACCGTCAGCGGCATCGAGCGGTTCGTCAAGAACGGCGGGGTGTTCGTGACTTACGGTGACAGCGGGCGGCATTCCTACGAGGAGCCGGACACCTGGCCGCTGGCCAGGCTCAGCGGGTTCCGCGCCAAGCCGGGCAAATACTTTTTCCCCGACACCGCCAGCGTCAAGTCGGAGCGCGGGTTCCTGCCCGCCGACTATACGCTCGGCGAGAAACCGATCAACGGCGCGCACTATCAGCGGGTGGCGGATGACGCGCAGATACTCGCCACCTGGAAGGACGGCAGCGCGGCGCTCGGCTTGCGGCAGGTGGGCCAGGGGTACGTGGTTACGGTCGGCCCGCTGTGGTTTGCCAACCCGGCCGGCGGCGAGTTTTTCCGCCACCTGTTCCGGTGGCTCGAACTCACGCCCGTGCCGGCGCATTTCGAACACGCCGAAACCAGCGGCAACCAGCGCGCGCTCTGGCGGCACTACGTCAGCAACAGCGGCCTGTACGACGTGTGGGTGGTGTTCAACCGCAGCCGGGAGGAATTGTCCGGCGCGGTGGTGCTGGACGCGCCGCTGCGCCCGGCGTGGTTCATTGACCTGAAAACCGGCGAGCGCCACGCGATGAGCGACGGGCGCATCCCGGTCAAGCTGCCGCCGCCGTTCATCGTCAATGTTTACCTCACCCCGCGCGCGGTCAGCGGCGCGGCGGACGAATGGTTCGCGCTGCAACGCGGCTGGTGGAGCGGCGCTGACGGCGACCCGGGCAAACCGTTTCCCCAGCCCGACCAGAAATGGATTGTGGACATCACTGCGGGCTGGAAGTTCAAGGTGCTTGAGTTGACGCAGAACAACGACCCGCTGACCGAGGTCGGCCTCAGCGTCAGCGACGACGACTGGGAGACGCGCGCGCTGGACACCTTTACCCATCCCGACCATCCGGGCGCGCGCCGCGCCGTGTTCCGTCGCGCGATTCAAATTCCCGCCACGTGGGGGAACGGCGTCATCGGGCTGCGGTCGCCGGAATTCACCGGGGCCGCGCGCCTGTATCTCGACGGCAAGCCGCTGGCCGACCGCAACGCGGTGCTGGCGGTCAAGCCGGGCGAAACTCATTTGCTGGCCGTGGACATCCAGAGCGACCGCGACCGCGCGCTGCTCGGCGCGCGCGGCGCGACGTGGCTGGTCTATCATCCCGCGCCGGCGGCGCGGCAGGACCTGGCCGGCGACTGGCAGCCAACCGGCGACTACCTGAACTGGCGGCCGGCCGTCAAGCTGCCCGGGCGCATGGAGGCGCAGACCGTCGCGTTGCGGCGGACGGTGCAAGTGGACGCGGCGGCCCGCGGGCGCACCGTGGTATTGCAGGGGCTGAACGTCAGCGGCGTGGTGATCAACGGCCGTTACGTCCGCCCGCACACCAAGGAATCGGGCTGGCTGACGCTGAACATCACGCCGTGGGTGCGGCCCGACGCTGACAATGAATTGATCATCATCGGCCCCGGCCATGAGGTCGCCGAACTGGCGCTGGAATTCCACGAGCCGGGCACCTATCCGTGAAGACGCTGACGGTGAACCATCGGCAATGCAAACCAACATGAATATCAATACCAACATGAATATCATTATGAAAAAAATCGGTTGTGCTTGGGCGGGCGGGATGCTGTCGTGCGGCATGGTTTTCGCGCGGGAGACGACGCTGACCGCAACATCGGCGTTTCAATCCACCGCCTGGGTGGCGCAAAGTTTCGCGCGCGGCGAACGTCCGCCGTTTTCCTTTGTCTATGGCGGGAAAAACTCCGACGAATTTATCACCGGCTGGCAATACCAGGCGCTGACGGTGCGTTCCGCGCCGGATCAGGACGTGACGCTGTTCACCTACACCGACCCGGCCACGGCGCTGACGGTGAAGTGCGAGGTGACGGCGTTCAAGGATTTCCCGGCGGTCGAATGGGTGCTGCGCTTCGCCAACGCCGCGAAGCAAAACACGCCGATCCTGGAAAAAGTCAAGGTGATCGACCGCGAGTTCGCCACCGTCAGCGGCGAGTTGATTTTGCACCACTCGCGCGGCAGCGACGCCAAGCGCAATGACTTCGAGCCGCTGCGCGACCCGGTCGCCGCGGGCAAGAACATTTATCTGACGCCGGATCGCGGGCGCTCGTCGGACGGCGCCGCGCTGCCGTTTTTCAACATCGAGGCGCCGGGCGGTCAGGGCCTGGTCGTCGCGGTGGGCTGGACCGGCAAATGGTTCGCTGACCTTGAGCGGCGCTCGGCCACGGCGTTCGCATTGTCAGCGGGCATGGAGCGGCTGCGGCTGACACTGCGGCCGGGCGAGGAAATCCGCACGCCGCGCGTGGCGTTGCTGCACTGGCGCGGCGAGCGCATGACCGGGCACAACCAGTTTCGCCGCTTCGTGCAGGCGCACCATGCGCGGAAGATTGACGGGCGGCGCGCCGATTATCCGTTGAGCAGTATGCTGGATTACGGCGACCCGCCGCCGTGCGGCGAGTTCGAGGCGCTGACGGAGAAATACGGGGTCGGGCTGATCGAGCGTTACCACTACTTCGGCCTGACGCCGGAGGCCATCTGGATCGACGCCGGCTGGTACGACGGCTGCGGGTTCAAGCCGGGCGGCAATTGGTATGTGAATGTCGGCAACTGGGCGGTGCCGCGCGAGCGGTTCCCCAACGGCCTGCGCGCCATGGCCGACGAGGCGCACGCGACCGGCGCGAAATTCCTCCTGTGGTTCGAGCCGGAGCGCGTGCGCTCGGGTTCGCTGTTCGACCGCGAGCACCCGGAGTGGATGATCAAACTGTCCCACAACGGCGACACTTTCCTGTTCGACCTCGGCAACCCCGCCGCGGTCAAGTGGCTGGCCGATTTCATGACGGAATTTTTCCGCCGCGAGGGCGTTGACTATTACCGGCAGGATTTCAATTTCGACCCGGCGCCATTCTGGGCGAAGAAGGACGCCGCTGACGGTGACGACCGCGTCGGCATGGCGGAAATCCGGCACATCGAGGGATTGTACGCGTTCTGGGACACGCTGCTGGAGCGCTTCCCCAATCTGCTGATTGACAACTGCGCCAGCGGCGGGCGGCGGATTGATTTGGAAACCGTCTCACGGTCAGCGCCGCTGTGGCGGACGGATTACCAGTACGGCGAGCCGAAGGGCCAGCAATGCCACACCTACGGGCTGCATTTTTATTTGCCGCAACACGGCACCGCCACTTATTCGGCGGATCATTATCAGTTTCGCTCCGCGCTGGGCGCGACGATGGCGACCGCGTGGGAAGTCTCGACCGGCAAAGGCACGCGGCCGATTCCCGAGATGCAGCGGGTGCTGGCCGCATTCAAGGAATTGCGCCCGTATTATTACGGCGACTATTATCCGCTGACGCCGGTGGAAAATTACGCCGCTGACGATGTGTGGCTGGCCTATCAACTCAACCGTCCCGAACAGCGCGACGGCATCATCCTCGCCTTCCGCCGCGAGCAGAACCAAAACGCGACACTGACGGTGAAGCTGTCCGGCCTCGCTGACGCTGACACGTACGAGCTGTTCGACGAGGACAAAAACGTCCGCGTGAAAAAGAGCGGGCGGGAATTGAAAAACGGCGTCGAGCTGGCGGTTGACAAGGCGCCCGGCTCGCTGTTGATTTGGTATCGGGCGGACGAATAAAGCGCCGGCGACGAACACGCCGGCATTCTAACTGACCATGGAATAATCGATTAAAGAAAATTGCGACAATTGGAGATTTTGTTCGTTTTAAACAGATGATAAATATAACATCACGCATGGTTGCGGTGCAAAAAACCGTTCTGCGACTGGCCGGCGCCGGGCTGGTGGTCGGCCTGTTAACGTTGCCGCTGGGCGCGGACGCGCGCGGTCAGCGGCTGAAAAAACCGGCGCGCGCCGCCACCACCGCCGAGCCGGCGCAAAAAACCGCGATCGCCGACCGCGCGCCGGCGGCGGTGAACACCGCGGCGCTGGCGGTGACTGGCACGTTCGCGGCGAAAAAATTGCGCGCGTATGGCACGGTCAGCGGCGCGAGCTGGCGCGGCGCTGACGGCGGCACGTTGCTACAAATCAATTGCGAGAGCGAGGCCAAGGCGAAGCTGGCGCAGGCGAAATATTTGTCCGACCTCGACACGCTGCCGCCGGGCACCAAGCCGGGCACCATCACCGTCAGCGGGCAAACCGTCAATTTCCGCGATGCCGGCGCGCAGGGGGGCATCGCGGCGTTGCAGCGCGGGGACACGCTGGTGGTCGCGGCGGCGCCGTCAGCGGCGGCGCTCGGCGACTTGTTAGGCAAGACGCTGACCGTCGGCGACGGCTGGTCATCGTCAGCGTCGGCGAAAGTGCCGATGTGGCTCGACCGCTTTGACCGGCACAGCTTCAATTTTTATTACAAGCCGGGCCTGCTGCGGTGGGACGAGAATCAGCGGACGATTGTTTCCTACGACCCGCAACAGGATTTTGACTTCGCGGCGGCGAGCCACCACGCCGGCATCACCATGTGGGCGAACGCGCAATACGGCCACAGCGCGGAGTGGCTGACCAACGATCCGTCCTGGGAGTGGGCGGTGCGGGCGGCGGTGAAAAGCGGGCTGCCGGTGGGGATGAACCTGAACCTCACCTCGAATACGCATTTCTGGGTGTACAACCGCTGGCCGGAAAGCATGATGCAGTTCGCGCCGGGGTTTCTGGGTTCGTATTACGGCTCGATGCGCTGGGGCGGCGAGACGGTGTCGTGGTGCGCTGACGATGCGCAGGATATGTTGTTCGCGCAGTTGCAGCAAATCGTGCGCAAGTTCCAGGACACCGAGCATGTCGGCGCGTGGCTGGAACCGCACGGGGAAATGGGGCACGGGCCGGCGGATTATCTGGTCGAGCACGGGCCGGTGGCGGACGCGAGTTACCGGAACTATTTGCGGGACAAATACCGGACCGTCGCGGCACTGTCAGCGCGCTGGGAGAAAAATTTGCGCGCGTGGGACGACGTGAAAGTGCCGGAGGTGGCGGAATTTTTCGGCTGGGGGCCGGACGCGCGGGATTTGCGGGGCGAGTGGCGGGCGAGTTATGCCGACGCTGACAATGACGCGGCGCTGACGCTGGACTTTGACGATAGCGCGTGGCCGACCATCGTCGCGCCCGACCACGCGCTCGGCCGGCTGGCGGGCACCATCGCGCCGAAGCCGGTGCTGTGGCGGCGGCACTTCGACATGGACAGCATCTGGCGGTCGGCGCAAAAAAAAGTCTGGCTGTACGTGTGGGACCTGAACGACAACCGCCAGCAGCCCCAGGACTCCAGCCAGCGCGTCACCATCGCGTTGAACGGCCAGGTGCTGGAGGAAAAAGCCCCGTTGTTTCACGAGAGCCACCGCGCGGCGTTCGACGTGACCGGGCTGGTGCAGGACCGCGGCAACGTGCTGGCGCTGCGGCTGCCGCGCGGCATGGTTAATTATCGCATTTACCTGTCAGGCGAGGCGCCGCAAATCTATCCCATGCTCGGCGCGGCCAAAAACGCGCAATGGGTGGATTTTTATAACTGGATGTTTCACATTCGCGGGCAGGTCGTGCGGCGCGGGATGCAGATGATTCGCCAGGCCGACCCCGACCGCGGGATTATTTTGATGGCGCCGGATTCCTACGTGGATGTGATCCAGCAGGCGGCGATCGAGTACGGCGGCGATTTTCACAACACCGGCTATATGGCCGGCTGGTGGTGCGACCGGCTGCCGGCCTACATGCGCGCGGCGGGGCTGCCGATGAGCATCGAGCCGAGCGGGGGGCCGACGGAGCCGTGGCACTTGAGTAACTCGTTCGGCAACTGGATCACCGAGGGGGTGAACGCGGTGGATTTCTTTCAGTACATGGGCGAGGTGTACTGGCATCCGGCCATCAAAAAGAATTTCGAGGACAACATCAACATCTACACCACCATCGGGCGCTATCACGCGGCGCCGGCGCAGGTGGCGGCGCTGTATTCCGCGCGCGTCGAGCGGTTGCCCGGCTTCCCGTGGCTGAATCCGTGGCTGGGCAACGCCTTCCTCGCCGCCAACGCTGACGGTGAGCCGTATTTTCGCGGCAGCGCCTACGTCTCCTTCTTCAATGTCCGCTCCCTGTTCAGCCCGATGGAGCATATACCGGACGGCACCATGTACGAGAGCGACGCGGTGACCGAGTTGTCGTTCCAAAACAATCAGTGCGGCCAATATCGCGTCATCGTGGACACTAACACCTCGTTCATGGACGAGGCCACCGTCAGCGGCATCGAGCGGTTCGTCAAGAGCGGCGGCGTGTTCGTCACCTACGGCGACAGTGGGCGGCATTCCTACGAGGAGCCGGACACCTGGCCGCTGGCCAGGCTCAGCGGCTTCCGCGCGAAACCGGGCAAATACTTTTTCCCCGACACCGCCAGCGTCAAGCCGGAGCGCGGGTTTCTGCCCGCTGACTATGAGTTTGGCGCCAAGCAGCTCAACGGCATTCACTATCAGCGGGTGGCGGATGACGCGCAAATACTCGCCACCTGGAAGGACGGCAGCGCGGCGCTCGGCCTGCGGCAGGTGGGGCAGGGGTATGTGATCACCGTCGGCCCGCACTTCGATGTCGCGCATGGCCAGGAATTTTTCCAGCACCTGCTGCAATGGCGCCAGCTCGCGCCCGTGCCCGCGCGTTTCGAGGGCGACGGCAAAAATATCATCTGGCGGCATTTCATCAGCAACAACGGCCTCTACGACGTATGGGCGGTGTTCAACCGCAGCCAGACGGACGAGTTGTCGGGCACGCTGGTGCTGGCTGAGCCGCTGCGGCCCGCGTGGTGCGTTGATTTGAAAACCGGCGAGCGCCACGCGTTGAGCGACGGGCGGCTGCCGGTGCGGGTGCCGCCGCCGCTGACGGTCAAAATCTGGCTCACCCCGCGCGCGGTCGGCGGCGCGGCGGACGAATGGTTCGCGCTGCAACGCGGCTGGTGGGGCGGCGCGGCCGCTGACCTGGGCAAGCCGTTTCCCCAGTCGGCGCCAAAGTGGTCGCTGAACGTCACCGACGGCTGGAAATTCAAGCCGCTGCCGCTGGAGCAGGCCACCGACCCGCTGCCGGAAGTCGGTGTCACCGTCAGCGACGGCGACTGGGAGACGCGCGCGTTCGACGTGTTCACGCATCCCGATCACCCCGGCGTGAAGCGCGGCGTGTTCCGGCGCGCCATCCAAATCCCTGACAACTGGCTCAACGGCACCACCTCCCTGCGGTTGTCGTCAACTTATATGCGGGGGCAGGCGCGGTATTACCTGGACGGCCGGCTGATCGGCCGCAACGACGACCTTGACCTGCGGCCGGGCGAGCAACACACACTGGCCATCGACGTGCAGAGCGACAATGGCCGCGTCCTGCTCGGCGCGCACGAGTCGTCGTGGCTGGCCTTTTATCCCAATCCGGCGGCGCGGCAGGATTTGTCCGGCGAGTGGCAGCCGAGCGGCGATTACTTGAACTGGCGCGCCACCGTCAGCGTGCCCGGCACGACGGAAGCAAACACGCTGGCGTTGCGCCGCGTGGTCAGGGTCAGCGACGAGGCGCGCGAGCGCACGGTGTGCATCCGCGGCAACCGCATGACCGGCGTGGTCATCAACGGTCATTACCTGCGGCCGCACACCAAGGAGGCGGACGTGCTGACGCTGAACATCACGCCGTGGGTGAAACCCGGCGCTGACAATGAAATCATCCTCACCCTCGGCGGCGGCCCGGACAAAATAACCTCGCTGACCCTGGATTTCCATCCACCCGGCACCTATCCGTGAAATGAAAGCTAAAACTATGCACTGGCAAACCACCCTGGCTTTGCTGCTGGCGCTGACGCTGAACGCCAGCGGGCAGCGCCTCAGCAAACCGCGCGCCACCGCTGACGGTGGCGCGGCGAAAAAAACCGCGGTCGCCGACCGTCCGCCGGCGGCGGTGAACACCGCGGCGCTGACGGCGGGCGGCGTGTTCGCGCCGAAAAAACTGCGCGGGTACGGCACGGTCAGCGGCGCCAGTTGGCGGGCCGCTGACGGCGGCACGTTGTTGCAAATCAAGTGCGAGAGCGAGGCCAAGGCGCAACTGGCGCAGGCGAAATATTTGTCCGACCTCGACACGCTGCCGCCGGGCACCAAGCCGGGGACGCTGACCGTCAGCGGGCAGACCGTCAACTTCCGCGACGTCGGCGCGCAGGGCGTGATCGCGGCGTTGCAGCGCGGGGACACGCTGGTGGTCGCGACGGCGCCGACGGCGGCGGCGCTTGGCGACTTGTTAGGCAAGACGCTGACGGTGGGCGACGGCTGGTCATCGTCAGCGGCGGTGAAAGTGCCGATGTGGCTCGACCGGTTTGACCAATACGGCTGGCATTTTTATTACGGGTACCGGCTGAAGCCGCTGCCGGAGCAGTTGCAATTCGGCCTGAACGGCCGCCCGGACCTGACTTACGACCTGGCGGAGGATTTCGATTTCGCGGAAGCGAGCAACCACGCCGGCATCACCATTTGGGTCGGCGCGCAGTGGGGGCACAGCGCGGAGTGGCTGACCAACGACCCGGTGTGGGACTGGGCGGTGCGCGCGGCGGTCAAAAAGGGGCTGCCGGTGGGGATGAACGTGGACCTCACGTCGAAGACGCATTTTTGGGTGTATAACCGCTGGCCGGAAAGCATGATGCAATTCGCGCCGGGCTTCATGGGGTCGTATTACGGCTCGATGCGCTGGGGCGGCGAGACGGTGTCGTGGTGCGCTGACGATGCGCAGGACTTGCTGTTCGCGCAGTTGCAACAAATCGTGCGGAAATACACCGATTTGGAGAACGTCAGCGCGTGGCTGGAACCGCACGGCGAGATGGGGCACGGGCCGGCGGATTACCTGGTCGAGTTCGGGCCGCTGGCGGACGCGAGCTACCGCGAATACCTGCGCGGCAAATACCGGACCGTCGCCGCACTGTCAGCGCGCTGGGAGAAAAATTTGCGCGCGTGGGACGACGTGAAGGTGCCGGAGGTGGCGGAGTTTATGGGCTGGGGGCCGGACGCGCGGGACTTGAAAGGCGAGTGGCGTGCGAGCTACGAGGCCGCTGACAATGACGCGGCGCTGGCGGCGGACTTCGACGACCGCGCGTGGCCGACCATCGTCGCGCCCGATCACGCGCTGGGCCGGCTGGCCGGCACCATCGCGCCGAAGCCGGTGTTGTGGCGGCGGCACTTCGACGCTGACAGTATTTGGCGCGCGGCGCAAAAAAAAGTCTGGCTCTATATCTGGGACATGAACAACAACATTGACCACGGGCGGAAAAAAGACGCCAGCCTGCGCGTGGTGGCGGCGTTGAACGGCAAGGTATTGGAGGAAAAAAATCCGCTGTTCGACGAGAGCCACCGCGCGGCGTTTGACGTGACGGCGCTGCTCAAGGACAGCGGCAACGTGCTGGCGCTGCGGCTGCCGCGCGGCGCGGTCAACTATCGTATTTACTTATCAGGCGAGGCGCCGCGCGCGTATCCGCTGCTCGGCGCGGGCGGCAACGCGCAGTGGACGGATTTTTACAACTGGACCTTTCACATCCGCGCGAACGTGCTGCGGCGCGGGATGCAAATGATTCGCCAGGCCGACCCCGACCGCGGGATTATCCTGATGTCGCCGGATTATTACGTCGAGGCCATCCATCAGGCGGCGATTGAGTACGGCGGCGATTTTCACAACACCGGCTACATGGCGGCCTGGTGGTGCGACCGGCTGGCCGCCTACATGCGCGCGGCGGGGCTGCCGATGAGCGTCGAGCCGGGCGGCGGGCCGCAGGCGGCGTGGGAGCTGCCGCTGTATGTCGGGCACTGGCTGACCGAGGGCGTGAACGCGGTGGACTTTTTCCAGCACATGGGCGAGACGCTGTGGTGGCCGGAGGTGAAGAAAAATTTCGACGATTACATGCGCGTCTATACGAGTGTCGGGCGTTACCACGCGGAGACGGCGCAAATCGCGGCGCTGTATTCCGGGCGCGTCGAGCGGCTGCTCGGCTTCCCGTGGCTGCACGCGCGCGCGCAGACGAACGCTGACGGTGAGCCGCTGTTTCGCGGCAACGCCTACGTGTCGCAGTTCAACGTCCGCAGCCTGTTCAGCCCGCTTGGCAACGGCTTGCTGCCGGAAGGCTGCCTGTATTTCGAGAGCGACGCGGTGACCGAGTTGTCGTTCCAAAAAGACCAGTGCGGCAAATATCGCGTCATCGTGGACACCAGCACCTCGTTCATGGACGAGGCCACCGTCAGCGGCATCGAGCGCTTCGTCAGGAACGGCGGCGTGTTCGTGACTTACGGCGACAGCGGGCGGCATACCTATGAGGTGCCGGATTCGTGGCCGCTCGCGCGACTCACCGGCTTCCGTTCCAAGCCGGGCAAATACTTCACCAACGGCACGGTCAGCGTCAGCGCCGCTGAGGATGCGCGCGGGTTTTTGCCCGCCGACCTTGACCTCGGCACCATCGGCGGCGCGCACTATCAGCGGATCGAGGACGACGCGCAAATCCTCGCCAAGTGGAACGACGGCAGCGCGGCGGTCGGCCTGCGAAAAATCGGCAAGGGTTATGTCGTCACGGTCGGCCCGCAGTTTGACATGCAACGCGGCAACGACTTTTTCAAGAGCCTGTTCGCGTGGCTGAACATCAAGCCGGTGCCGGCGAACATCACGGTCAGCGACGGCAATCCGCGCACCGTGGTGTGGCGGCATTTCGTCAGCAACAGCGGCCTCTACGACGTGTGGGTGGTGTTCAACTGCACCCGCGATTCCGCGCTGACCGCCACGCTGACGCTGGACACGCCGGCACGCCCGACATGGTTGGTGGACGTGCAGACCTCCGCGCGGCACCCGCTCGCCGGCAACACGCTGACGGTGCAACTGCCGCCGATGGCGGTCAACGTGTGGCTCACGCCGCGCACCGTCAGCGGCGCGGCGGACGAGTGGTTCACGCTGCAACGCGGCTGGTGGAGCGGCGCTGCCGGTGATCCCGGCAAACCGTTCCCCCAGCCGGCGCCGAAGTGGTCGGTCGGCGTCACCGACGGCTGGAAATTCAAGCCGCTGGCGCTGGAGCAAAAAACCAACCCGCCGCCGGAGGTCGCCGCCACCGTCAGCGACGGCGACTGGGAGACGCGCCCGCTCAATGTGTTCACCCTGCCCGACCACCCCGACGCGCGGCGCGGCGTGTTCCGGCGCGAAATCCAAATCCCTGACAACTGGCTCAACGGCACCATCTCCCTGCGGTTGTCGTCAGCCTACGGGCGCGGGCGGGAGCAGTATTATCTGAACGGCCAGCCGATTGGTCGCAACGACGACCTGGACCTGCGGCCGGGCGATAAATTTATGATTGCCGCGGATATCCAAAGCGACAACGGGCGCAAATTCCTCGGCGCCGCCGAGGCGTCGTGGCTGGCCTTCTATCCCAATCCGGCGGCGCGGCAGGATTTGTCCGGCGAGTGGCAGCCGAGCGGCGATTACTTGAACTGGCGTCCCACCGTCAGCGTGCCCGGCACGACGGAGAAAAACACGCTGGCGTTGCGCCGCGTGGTCAGGGTCAGCGACGAGGCGCGCGGGCGCACGGTGTGCATCCGCGGCAATCGCATGACCGGCGTGGTCATCAACGGTCATTATCTGCGCCCGCACACCAAGGAGGCCGATGTGCTGACGCTGAACATCACGCCGTGGGTGAAACCCGGCGCTGACAATGAAATCATCCTCACCCTCGGCGGCGGGCCGGACCCCATCACCACGCTGTCGCTGGACTTTCACGAACCGGGGACATATCCATGACAGGAAATGCTATGAAATGGTTGTTGACCTTGACTTTGCTGCCGGCGCTGACGCTGACCGTGTGCGGGCAGCGGTTGCCGAAAAAATCCGCCGCTGACACTGGCGCGGCAAAAAAAACCGCCACCGCCGCGGCTGACCGCGCGCCGGCGACGCTGGTAAACGGGACGGCGCTGACGGTGAGCGGGATGTTCGCGCCGAAAAAATTGCGCGCCTACGGCACGGTCAGCGGTACCAGTTGGCGCGGCGCTGACGGCGGCACGTTGTTGCAAATCAACTGCGAGAGCGAGGAGAAGGCGAAGTTGACGCAGGCGAAATATTTGTCCGACCTCGACTCGCTGCCGCCGGGCACCAAGCCGGGCACGGTCAGCGTCGGCGGGCAGACCGTCAATTTCCGCGACGCCGGCGCGCAGGGCGCGGTGGCGGCGTTGCAACGCGGCGGCACGGTGGTGGTCGCGGCGTCAGCGTCGGCGGCGGCGCTCGGCGACTTGTTAGGCAAGGCGCTGACGCTGGGCGACGGCTGGTCATCCTCAGCGGCGGTGCCGGTGCCGATGTGGCTCGACCGGTTTGACAAATACGGTTTCCATTTTTACTACGGGCCGGGCTGGCTGAAGCTGGGGCCGGACGGCATTCACGGCGACCCGGCCTACGACCAGGCGCAGGATTTCGAGTTCGCCGCGGCGAACCGTCGCGCGGGCGTCACCATTTGGACCGGCGCGCAATACGGGCACAGCGCGGAGTGGCTGACCAACGACGTCGGCTGGGAATGGGTGCTGCGCTCGGCGGTCAACAAGGGGCTGCCGGTGGGGATGAATCTCGACCTCACGGCGAAGACGCATTTCTGGGTGTATAACCGCGAGCCGCTGACGATGATGCAGTTCGCGCCGGGCTTTCTCGGCTCGTATTACGGCTCGATGCGCTGGGGCGGCGAGACCGTGTCGTGGTGCGCGGAGGAGGCGCAAGACACGCTGTTCGCGCAGTTGCAGCAAATCGTGCGCAAAACCCGCGGCATCGAGAACATCAGCGCGTGGCTGGAGCCGCACGGCGAGATGGGGCACGGGCCGGCGGATTACCTGGTCGAGCACGGGCCGCTGGCGGACGCGAATTATCGCGAGTATTTGCGCGACAAATATCAGACCGTGGCGGCACTGGCAGCGCGCTGGGATTTGCCGCTGCGCTCGTGGGCGGACGTGCGGGTGCCGGAGGTGGCGGAGTTTTTCGGCTGGGGACCGGACGCGCGGGATTTGCAGGGCGAGTGGCGCGCGAGTTACGAGGCCGCTGACAATGACGCGGCGCTGGCGGCGGACTTCGACGACCGCGCGTGGCCGACCATTGTCGCGCCCGACCACGGCCTCGCCCGGCTGGCCGGCACCATCGCGCCGAAGCCGGTGTTGTGGCGGCGGCACTTCGACGCTGACAGTGGCTGGCGCTCGGCGCACAAAAAAATCTGGCTCTACGTCTGGGACCTGAACGACGTGCGCGCCGCGGCGCGGAACAAGGACCTGAGCCAGCGCGTCGTCGTCGCGCTCAACGGCAAGGCGCTGGAGGCGGCCATCCCGCTGTTCGACGAGAGCCATCGCGGGGCGTACGACGTGACGGCGCTGCTGAAGGACAGCGGCAACACGCTGGCGCTGCGGCTGCCGCGCGGCATGATGAACTACCGGATTTATTTGTCCGGCGAGGCGCCGCAAAATTACCCGCTGCTCGGCGCGGCGAAAAACGCGCGGTGGGCGGATTTTTATCACTGGATGTTTCACATTCGCGGGCAGGTCGTGCGGCGCGGGATGCAGATGATTCGCCAGGCCGACCCCGACCGCGGGATTATTTTGATGTCGCCGGATTCCTACGTGGACGTGATCCAGCAGGCGGCGATTGAGTTCGGCGGCGACTTCCACAACACCGGCTACATGGGCGGCTGGTGGTGCGACCGGCTGCCGGCGCACATGCGCGCGGCGGGGCTGCCGATGAGCACCGAGCCGAGCCAGGGGCCGGCCATCGCGGAGCATTTGTCGTTCTCGTTCGGCAACTGGTTGACCGAGGGCGTGAACGCGGTGGATTTGTTCCAGCACATGGGCGAGGTTTATTGGCGGCCGGACATCAAGCAAAATTTCGAGGATTACATCAACGTGTATTCGACCATCGGCCGCTACCACGCGACCACGGCGCAGGTGGCGGCGATTTATTCCGCGCGCGTCGAGCGGCTGCCGGGGTTCCCGTGGATGAACCCGCGGACGGGCAACGGCTTCCTCGCCGCGAACGCTGACGGTGAGCCGCTGTTGCGCGGCAGCGGCTTCGTGTCCGGGTTCAACAGTCGCCACTTGTTCAGCCCGCTGGAGGGCGTGCCGCCCGGCCCGATTTATGAAAGCGACGCGGTGACCGAGCTGTCGTTCCAAAACAATCAGTGCGACAAATACCGCGTCATCGTGGACGCCAACACCGCGTTCATGGACGAGGCCACCGTCAGCGGCATCGAGCGCTTCGTCAAGCACGGCGGCGTGTTCGTGACTTACGGCGACAGCGGGCGGCACAGCTACGAGGTGCCGGACTCGTGGCCGCTCGCGCGGCTCAGCGGTTTTCGCGCGAAACCGGGAAAATATTTTTACCACGACACCGTCAGCGTCAGCGCCGCTGAGGAGGCGCGCGGGTTTTTGCCCGCCGGCCTTGACTTCGGCACCATCAGCGGCGCGCATTATCAGCGGGTCGAGGACGACGCGCAAATCCTCGCCAAGTGGAAAGACGGCAGCGCGGCGGTCGGCTGGCGTAAAATCGGCAAAGGTTATGTGGTCACCGTCGGCCCGCAGTTTGACGCGAAGCGCGGCAATCCGTTTTTCCACCACTTGTTCCAATGGCTCGGCCTGGCGCCGGTGCCGGCGCGTTTCGAGGCTGACGGTGAAAACCAGAACGTCATCTGGCGGCGCTTCATCAGCAACAACGGCCTGTACGACGTGTGGGTCGTGTTCAACCGCAGCCAGAATGCCGAGTTGACCGGCGCGGTGGTGATGGACGAGCCGCTGCGCCCCGCGTGGTTCGTGAATTTGCAGACCGGCGCGCGGCACGCGATGAGTGACGGGCGGCTACCGGTGCGGGTGCCGGCGCCGTGCATAGTCAATGTTTACCTCACCCCGCGCACCGTCAGTGGCGCGGCGGACGAGTGGTTCGCGTTGCAACGCGGCTGGTGGAGCGGCGCTGACGGCGACCTGGGCAAGCCGTTCCCCACGCCCGCGCCGCTGCGCATGGTCAACCTCACCGAGGGCTGGCGATTCAAGGTGCTCGACAACGTCGAGCTGGGCGCGGGCGCGCTGCCGCCGGAGGTGGCGGTTGAGTTCGCTGACCGTGACTGGGAGACGCGCGCGTTCGACGTGTTCACACATCCCGACCACCCCGGCGCGAAACGCGGCATCTTTCGCAAGGCAGTGACCATCCCCGACGACTGGCGCGGCGGCACCATCGACCTGCGGCTCACGCATTGCGACGGCTGGACGCGTTATTATATGGACGGGCAGCCGCTCGCCGACCGCTGC
Organism: Verrucomicrobiales bacterium; assembly: GCA_031266335.1. Taxonomy (GTDB): domain Bacteria; phylum Verrucomicrobiota; class Verrucomicrobiia; order Methylacidiphilales; family JAAUTS01; genus JAIRPN01. The sequence continues at coordinate 25,680 of JAISBF010000031.1, read as the reverse complement.
ATGGCGCTGCCGGTGGCGCCGGGCAGCACGCATGTGTTCGCGGTTGAGGTGCGCAGCGAGAAGAACGAGCGCGTGAAACTCGGCGCGCGCGAGTCGTCGTGGATGTCGTTTTACCCTGACCCGGCGGCGCGGCAGGATTTGGCCGGCGAATGGCAGCCGAGCGGCGATTACTTGAACTGGCGCCCCGCTATCAGCGTGCCCGGCACGACGGAAAAAAACACGCTGGCGCTGCGCCGCGTGGTCAGGCTCAGTGACGAGGCGCGCGGGCGCACGGTGTGCATCCGCGGCAATCGCATGACCGGCGTGGTCATCAACGGTCACTATCTGCGCCCGCACACCAAGGAGGCGGACGTGCTGACGCTGAACATCACGCCGTGGGTCAAGTTCGGCGCTGACAATGAAATCATCCTCACCCTCGGCGGCGGGCCGGACAAAATAACCTCGCTGACGCTGGATTTCCACGAACCCGGCACCTATCCGTGAAATAGTGAAAAAATTTATGACTACCAGACAATGGCAGAAAATGGCGGCGCTGGCGCTGACCGTGACCGCGGTCACCGTCAGCGGCCGGGCGGCAACTTACACCTACGGCGACTTGGCGGCGCGGCTGACTAGCCTGGAATTGCTGGCCACGCCGCCGGCCGACGGCGAACTCGGCGCGCTGGCGTCGAGCTACGACCGCAAGAGCCAGTACGACGCTGACAGCGGCCAATATCTTGAGTGGGGCGCCAACGGCGACGGCGGCGGTTTCATTCGCGAGGAACACGGGCAAATCGTCATGGCGGAACTGGAAGGGCCGGGCGTGATTTGGCGGACGTGGTCGGCCACGGCGGGCGACGGGCGGGTGAAGATTTACCTCGACGGCGCGGCGGAGCCGGCGGTGGATTTGCGTTTCAAGGAATATTTCGACGGGCGGCACGCGCCGTTCACGCGCCCGCTGCTGGTGTACCGGACCGAGGCGCAGGGCCTGAACAATTACACGCCAATCCCGTTCCAGAAATCCTGCAAAATCGTCGCGGAGCCGGGCTGGGGCAATTACTATCAGTTCAATTACACCAAGTTCCCGCCGGGCACGGTGGTGCCGACCTTCAAGCTGCCGCTGACGGCGGCGGACGAGGCGGCGCTGGATCGCGCGAACGCCATCCTCGCCAACAGCGGCGCTGACCCGGCGGGGGAACGCGCCGGGGCGAAGCTGGTCACGCGCGAGGTCACGGTCAGCGGCAGCGGGCGGGCGGTGGCGGCGGAGTTCACCGGCAGCGGCGCCATCACGGCGCTGAAGGTCAACATCAAGGATTTGCCCGCCGACCTTGAAGCGCGGCGCGCGCTGTTGGCGCAACTCACCGTCAGCGCGTATTGGGACGGCCGGCCGCAGCCGGCGGTGTGGTCGCAACTCGGCGATTTCTTCGGCGCGGCGGCGGCGCCGGAGCCGTTTCGGACGCTGCCGGCGGGGCAGCTCGACGACGGGACGTTTTATTGTTACTGGTTCATGCCGTTCGGCCACGGGGCGAAAATCGAGGTCGGCAACGACGGCCCGCGGCCGGTGACGATGACGTGGGCGGCCGTCACCGCGCCGCCGCCGGCGGATGTTGACAAGTTGTTGCGCTTCCACGCGAAATGGCACGGCGACGCCTTTTTGCCGGCGACCAAGGACCGCGCGATTGACTGGACGCTGCTGGTGACGAAGGGCCGCGGGCGCTTCGCCGGCGTGACGCTGCACGTGTGGAATCCCGGCGGCGGCTGGTGGGGCGAGGGCGACGAGAAGTTCTGGGTGGACGGCGAGAAATTCCCCTCGACCCTCGGCACCGGCAGCGAGGATTATTTCGGCTACGCCTGGTGCGACTGGCACCGCTTCGTCCGCCCGCTGCACGCGCAGCCGGTGAACGAGGAGAACGAGGGGCACGTGGACAATGTGCGCTGGCACATCGCGGACAACATCCCGTTCCAAAAATTGTTCGAGGGCGCGATGGAAAAATATTTCCGCAAGGCGGCTTACGCGGCGGTGGCGTATTGGTATCTCGCCGCTGACGGTGAGGACGACTACGCGGCGACGCCGTGGGCGGCGCGCGCGCCGCTCGCCAACCCGGTCGTGTTCCACGTGCCCGGCGCGCAGGAGGGCGAGAAGTTGCGCGTGGTGAACCGGGAACAACTCGAACGCGAAAAAATCACGGCGGGCGGGCAAATCATGGACAACCCGAACTGGACCGGCGAATGGAGCCGCCAGCAGCAGTTGTTCTGGCGCGCGGACGCCGTCGGGCAGCGGCTGGAGGTGGAGTTCAAGGCGCCGTCGGCGGGCCAGTGGCGCGTGCTGGCGCGCTGCACCCGCGCGCACGATTACGGGACGGTGAAGTTTGACGTGGACGGCGCGGCGGGCGCGGAGTGGGATGGCTTCGCGCCGCAAGTGAGCGTCGGCGACGAGACGGTGCTGGGCGAGTTCACGCTGACGGCGGGGGCGCACCTCCTGGGGGTCACCGTCAGCGGCAAGCACGAGCGGTCGCGCGGTTATTTGTTTGGCCTTGATTATATCAAACTGGAGCCGGCGAAATAAGCGGCCGCGCGAAAGGAAAAATTTATGAACAAGCAACTAATCGTTGGAATCATGGGCGCGGCGCTGACGGTGAGCACACTGTCAGCGGCCGCGGCGGAAACTTACACCTATCGCGACCTGGTGGCGCGTTACACGGACATGGCGCGGCTGGCGACACTGCCCGCTGACGGTGAGCGGGCGGGCGAGGCGTCGAGTTACGACCGCGCCAGCAAGTACGACGCTGCCGCTGACCAATATACGGACTGGGACCGGAACGGGGACGGCACGGGCTTCATCCGCGAGGAGGGCGACCAGGTGGTCATGGCGGAACTGGAGGGGCCGGGCGTCATCTGGCGCGTGTGGTCGGCGGCGGCGGCCAAAGGGCACGTGCGCCTGTTCCTCGACGGCGCGGCGGAGCCGGCGGTGGACATGCCGTTCGAGCATTTTTTCAAGAACGGCCCGTTCGCCGCGTGGACGAATCTGTCGTATCCCGGCGTGGTGGTGTGGCCGCAGGGCTGGTCGCCGGGCGGGAATTTGTACGTGCCGATACCGTTCCAAAAATCCTGCAAAATCACGGCGGACAAGGGCACGCCGGAAGTGAGGGATTCCGGCTGGGGCAAGTATTTCCAGTTCAACTACACGCTGTTGCCGAAAGGCACGACGGTGCCGACGTTCAAGCTGCCACTGTCAGCGGACGACACGGCGGCGCTGGACGAGTTGAACGCGAAAGTCGTGCGCGGCGCTGACCGTGACGCGGACGCCAGGCCGCTGACGGTGACCGTGCCCGCCGGCGGCTCAGTGACAGTGGGCAGCCTGACCGGCAGCGGCGCGGTCACGGCGCTGCGCGTGAGGTTAACAGACCTGCCCGCCGACGCCGAGGCGGCGCGGACGCTGCTGCGGCAGGTGACGCTGACGATGACGTGGGACGGCGCGGACCGGCCGGCGGTGTGGTCGCCGCTGGGCGATTTCTTCGGCTTCCTCGGCGGCGCGAAGCCGTATGAAACCTGGGCGGCGGGCATGACGGCTGACGGCGAGTTTTACGCGCGCTGGTTCATGCCGTTCGCGCGCGGCGCGAAAATTGAAATCGGCAACGACAGTCCGCTGCCGGTGACGCTGAGTTGCGCGGTGGCACACCAGCCGCTGACCGTGGCGGAGGCGGCGAAGCTGGGCCGCTTCCACGCCAAGTGGCACCGCGACGTGTTCATGCCGCGCGCCGACCGCGAGATTGACTGGCCGCTGCTGGTGACCAAGGGCCGCGGGCGCTTCGTCGGCGTGGCGCTGCACGTGTGGAGTCCGAGCGGCGGCTGGTGGGGTGAGGGGGACGAGAAGTTTTTCGTGGACGGCGAGCAATTCCCGTCGCTGTTCGGCACCGGCGCGGAGGATTATTTCGGCTACGCCTGGTGCTCGCCGACGCCGTTCGCGCGCCCGTATCACGCGCAGCCCATCAACGAGAGCAACGCGGGGCACGTCGAGAATTTGCGCTGGCACATCGCGGACGACGTGCCGTTCCAGACGGAGTTCGCCGGCTACCTGGAAAAATATTACCGCAACACCAACCCGCGCCCGTTCGGCAACATCTCGCTGTTCGCGGCGACGGCGTTCTGGTATCAGGCCGCTGACGGTGACGACGCTTACGAGCCGCTGCCGGTGACCGAGCGCGTCGGCTACTGGACGCCGTGGCGCGGCGAATATATCGAGCCGGGCGCCATCGAGGCGGAGTCCATGCCGCGGACCAACGCCACTAACCCGGGGCACACCCAGACCATGTGGCACCGTCAGCCCGGCGCGTGGAGCGACGACCGGCAGTTGTGGTGGCTCACCGACCGGCGCGACGACGCGCTGCTGCTGACGCTCACCGTCAGCGCCGCCGGCAAATACAACCTCATCGCGCGGTTCACCAAGGCGCCGGGATTCGGCATCTATCAGGTGGCGGTGGACGGCGAGAATATCGGCGCGCCGGTGGATTTGTACCAGGCGCCGGAGCAGGGTTACAAGGGCGTGTCGCCCGCCGCGCCGGTGGTGCTGGGCACGCTGACGCTGGGCGCCGGCGCGCACGAGTTGAAGCTCACGCCGGTCGGGAAGAATCCCGCCTGCCAGGAGCGCGCGGCGGGCATCGGCATTGATTATTTCAAACTGGAGCCGGTCAGGTAAATACCGGAGCTTCATTAGCTGCATTAACGCAAAGGCGCAAAGGAACAAAGAATTTTTTACAGGGAGATCACGGAGTTCATGGAGGTTTTTAAAAAAATAATCTCCATGTTCTCCATGATCTCCCTGTAAAAAAATTCTTTGCGCCTTCGTTCCTTTGCGCCTTTGCGTTAATGAAGCTGCCGTTCCAGCAAGTCCGTCACGGTCAGCTGGCCGGCGCGGTTGAGGCGCAGGGTTTGCAGGCAGTGCGCGCCGATGGTGAAGGGGTATTTTTTCCCCTCGACGGTCAGTGTCCCCTTGGTGTTGCGCCCGGCGGTTTCCCACAGGCGCAGCACCAGGTCGTCGCCGCGCTCGGCTTTTTTCAGCGCGGTGAGTTGCACGCTGGCGGGCGTCACCGTCGCGAAGCTGCGCGGGCGGACCTTGGGCTGCCGTTGCGTCGGGAAATACACGAACGGCTCCAGCGGCACGTTCAACTCGGCGGCGGCGCGGGCGGACCACGCGCGGTTGCCGGTCAGCGGGCCGAACAGCAGGGAGAACCGCGCGTGGCTGAGGCCCTGCTCCTGCCGCGGTTGGTAGCGGTCGAGGTAACGGTCGCAGTCGGCGGGCAGGTGCTGCTCGTGCGTGGAGTAGGACGGGCTGCGCAGGAGGTTCAGCCGCAACAGGCCTGGGCGGAAGGAGTAGGCGTGGGTGCCGTGCGAGACCACGGTCAGCGGCAGCGCCTGGCCTTGGCCGGAGAGGCACAGGAAGTGCTGGAAGTCGTGCTCCTTGCCGTCGCTGACGGTGGCCGTCTCGTCGTCGATGCTGTAGCACTTTTCCGCCTCGACGCGGCTCAGGCCGGGGTTGACGTTCAATGCGAGGCGCAGCTTGCGGTCGTGCTCGGCCCAGAAGATGGTTTGGTCAATCTGGATGAGCGGGCGCAGCTTGTGCAGGGCGTAGCGCTGGACGAGGTAGGAGTGGCCGCTGACGAAGACGGCCTCGATGACCGTGCGCACGGGGCCGTCCTCGATGATGCGGACGGGCGGTTTGCCCTTGGGGAACATTTTATGCGTGTAGGCGGAGCCGATGATTTGCGCGGTGCGTTCGGGCGTCGCCAGGGTGAAGCGCGCCACCGGCCGGTCCCACTCGGTCAGCGTGGCCCAGCTGTGATTGAGGTCCTGGAAAATCTGCGGCTGGCAGGAGCCGCGGCCGAGGACCTCGCGCCCGCTGTGCCACATCGAGTCCAGCAAGCCGGTCCGCACATTGATGCCCGCCTGCCAGCCGCCGCCGACGTTGAGGCGGTAGCGGCCGCGCTTGGGCAGCGCCGGGGCGCGCCAGCGGACGGTTTTCTCCGGCGGCAGGACGCGGTAATGGGTTTGCAGGCGCACGCGGCTGAGCGGCGGCACCGTCAGCGGGAACACCGCGCGGGCGCGCCATTCGCCCCAGTCTTTTTGCAGCAGGTTTTCCTCCGCCTTCTCGAACTGCGCGGGGATTTTTTTGCCGTTGACGGTGAGCCAGCGCTCGACGCTGTCCGGCGCGTACTGCTGGTCGAGGCCGTACTCGACCTCCACGTCCTGCGTCACCGGCCAGCTGTGCGGGTTGAACACGAAGATCGGCGTCTCGTTGCGCTCGGCCAGCGGCTCGTCCCGCAACAGGGCGATGAGCGCGCTGGCGCGGCGGCGGCGCAGGATTTCCTCGGCGTGGCCGAGCAGGTTGAGGCTGTCCGCCTCGGCGGACGGGATGCACGAGCCGGGCAGGATGTCGTGAAACTCGGAGAACAGCAAATCTTTCCACGCCACCGCGAGGTCGGCGGCCGGATACTCCTGCCGCCCCTGCCACCACGCCACCGCTGACAATGACTCCACCAGTTGCAGCAAATTTTCCACGCGGCGATGGCGGCGCTTGACGGTGGCCAGCGAGGTGTAGCAGCCCTCCTGCACCGGCTTGAAATCGAGGTCGCTGACGACGGGCAAATTCTCGCGCCCGCGCGCGCTGACGGTGTGGCGGAAAAAGGTGTCCGGGTCGGACTCGATGAACTCGAGCCGCGGGAACTTGCGCGGCAGTTTCCGCAAGTCGGCGTACTCCTTGCGGCTCGGCCCGCCGCCGTGGTTGCCGATGCCCCACAGGAACATGAAGTCACCCTCGGCGGCGAAAAATTTCGCCCAGTCGGTGTCGCTCATCTTCCGCAACAAATGCCCCTGCGTGATGTAATGCTCGTCGCTGCGGCGGGCCAGCACCTCCGCGCCCGAGGCGTGCCGCCAGCGGAACGCGCCCACCGGCAGCGGCAGCACCGCGCGGTTCGGGCGGCAGAACACGTAGCCGTCGAAGCCGCAGCCGGCGAGGATTTGCACCAGGCCCTGCGGGTGGCCGAAGGAGTCAAAGTTGTACGCCACGCGCGGCTCCGCGTTGAATTTCTCGCGGAAATAGGTTTTGCCGACGAGGAAGTGCCGGATCAGCGACTCGCCCGCCGCGCCGATCATGTCCGGTTGCAAATAGCCGCCGCCGGCGATGTGCCAGCGCCCGCGCTTGACCAAATCCTGGATGCGCTTGAACAGCGGCGGGTCGTGGCGCTCCACCCATTCGTAGAGCAGCGACTCGTTATGGTTGAACACGAAGTCGGGATATTCGTCGCAAAAATCGGCGGCGACGCGGAAGGTGGAAATCGCCTCGGTCAAACCTTCCTCCCAAGGCCATAACCACACCGGGTCGATGTGAGCTTGGCAGACGAGGAAACATTTCTGGCGTTGAACGGGCGCGGAATTATGTGGGGTCATAAATGAAAGTCATATAGAACATATTGTTTAATATCATGTCAATAAATTTTCCGTTTCCCGGCCCCGAGGACGGGGAAGAACGGTTTCACCACGAAGACACCAAGGCACGAAGGGATGCGTTTTTTTAAAATGAAAACTGTCTCCCTTCGTGCCTTAGTGTCTTCGTGGTGAAATACGGTTGGTGCCGCAGCGCCCCTTGGGCTGCCGCGTCCGCAGCAGACGCAACAGCCGGTCCAGCGTCGCCGCGCTGGCCTCGAGAAGAGTTCCTGTTGCTCCAGCCATGCGGTAACCACAGTGGCTGCGCCGCCAGCCACACCTCTCTCAGCGGCCTTACCAACTCCGGCACGTAACTGTTACATATCGTCATAATCAAAAACACCTTGCCGCTTCGGGGTCTTTTCATTTAAGGCAACTCTGCCACTCGAATTAACTGAGAAATAACTTGCCAGTTAGTTAGCAAACAGGGTATTATGAGGTTCTTGGTATCGTCAAGAATGAGGTAACGATCTTCACCATTAGCCAACGCTACGTTTTTTTAGTTGGGCAATGGGCAATTGGTAACCTCAACTAATGATGATACCGGGTTTTAAAAGACATGAATGCCTTATTTTTAAAAAAACTTGAACCGGTAAATTTGGCCAAGATTATCGCTTTGTCGTTAACGTTTGGCACGATAATTTTAATGACGCAGGAAAATTTGAACTGGCGCGATTTATTAGCTCCGATTGCCAAGCCCGTCAAGACGGAGGAAACCGTCAAATTTGAAAACATCGGCTTGCCTCAAGCCATCCGTTTTTTTCATGCCGAGAGGACAATATTCCTAGATGTCCGCGCCAAGCAGTTTTACGACTACGGACATATTGAAGATGCCTTGAACTTACCGGTGGAACCCCCTTTCGTCATTACCGATGAACTATTGGCTAAGTTGAAAGCCGTTCCCGCCGTGGTGGTTTATTGCAACGGCATTTCCTGCGGCTTGGTTTATGTTGCCGCTCGTGAGTTGATGCAGCGCGGTTTGGACAATGTGTACGTCTATCCCGAAGGCTGGCCTGAATGGAGAAGTTGCCGCTTGCCTATGACCATGTCTCCAGCCATGAAAAAAGATGTGGAAAACGAATTAAAAGGAACTGACCAATGAATCGCTTTTTACCATGCTTATCCCGCTGCTGCACCGTCATTCTGGGTGTCGTTTTTTTAACAGCGGCTTTTTCTAAAATTGGTGATTTGGAAAGTTTTCATCAAGCTATTCTCAAAATTTCTTTCTTGCCGTTTTGGCTTCAAGGCTTGACTGTACTGACCATCCCCGGATTGGAACTTGCCATCGGTCTGAGTCTTTTGCTGCCAGCTTACCGTCACGAAGGAGCGCTTTTAGCGGCTGGATTACTGATATTATTTCTGATTTTGGGTGTTATCATGAACATCACGGGTAATCAATCCGATTGCGGTTGTTTCAAAGTGTCCTTGCCAACATGGTTAAACCTTTCCGGTTGGCAAGTGGTCGGTCGCAATCTTCTTTTTCTCCTGCTGGCTTTGGTAACGTTTCGCGCCACCTCATCCGTCCCGCGCGCGGCTATTTCGCGGACAATTCGCTGATACTGGAATTGTGGCAAACGGCGTGGGAACTGGGCATTGAGGTCTGGCGGATGGAGGACTGCGACGCACTGCGCTGGTGCTGGAATATTCGGCGACAGCGGTGACTTTGCGACTGTTTGATCCGGCCGGTGGTGGGCGCTGAATAACTCCGCATTTTTTGGCAATTTTGCTATAATTGCCTGAAAAATTCGTCTATCTTTTCCACCGGTAGCCCATCGAGATTTAATTGGTTATCATCATTCGGAATACAAATCATTTGCACCGATTTATTCCTGACTTTGGCAGTTTCCAGAAAATTTGCGATGTTGCTGGCAAGCATTTTCGGCGCCGAGGCATCATGGTAAATCAGAAGCACGGGGGCTTGCAGGGAACCCAGCTGATCCAGAGGTGAAAGTTCAGGAAATGGCCATTCAACGGCAGCGTTAACCGCTGCCACTCCCTTTACCTTATCTCGAAATTCGATGTTGCCCGAAACCAAAATCGCCATGCGTCCACCGACGCCGAATCCTGTCAAGTACAATGGTACTCCTTGTTCTGAAAAGGTATTAATTGCCCACCGCATAACAGTTTCAGCATCACGCAACCCGTCTATTCCTCCTGCCCGATAGTCACAGCCGATAATCATAAAACCCGCCTGAGCCATCGGTCGCAGGGATGATTTACCGTCTTCTTGGACGGAGCCGCCCTTGTCGTGAAAATGAATGATTGTCCCGTACACCGGGATATTTTGCGGTACAACCATAACCGCCGGGATGTCATCCGAAATTTGCAAACGGGAAACGCGACAAGGTAATTCCATCAGAAAAAACAGACCGGTAAAATACAACACCAATACTACCGCGCCGACACTTCCCGCCGTTGTGGCCAAGATTTTGCATCCTGTTTTTCGGGTCAGATTCTTTTTGACCAAATGATAGCCCAAATAACCCAGGACGATTATATAGACGAACAGAAATAATCCCGTTACATGCCAAAAGGAGGTGCTGTAAGTGAATAGTCCAGAAATCAGATAAGTCACTTCTACCGCCAATAACGATATTATTAAGGCATTTTGCCGTTTTCGTGCAAGGTAAAAGCAGATAGCAAACGGACAGCCTAATAGCAAGAGGTAAATAAACAACGCGAGAAATCCTCTTTCCGAAGCCAAGGTCAAATAATTGCTCAACGCCGCCAAATAGCGGGTGTTCATGGTTAGCGGTTGGTACCACGCTGAAAATTCATTGCCAAAACTGTCACCGCCTATGCCGGTCAATGGATGATCCGCCGCCATCGTCAGCGCTCCCTGCCAGACCATCACCCGATGTAAAATTGAGCGGTCTTCCGTGACATCGGTCATTGAATTCATCCGCTGCCAGCCGTGAGGTAGCAACCACAGCAGGCATAGGAACCCGACCAACACACTGACCGGAATTATTTTTTTCGGTTTTGCTGTTACCCAATAAAATGCCAATCCCGCGAAGAACGCCACCCAACCACCCCGTGAATACGTCAGCACCAGTCCGCCCAACAAGCCAAGCAACATCACCGCGCAAGCAATCATGCTCGCTGTGCGGGCAACTGACTTTCCATTTCCCCATAACAAAGCCAGAGCGCCGCACAAAACCAACGCCAACATGCCCAGAATTACCGAACAATGATTGGGCGAGTCAAAAATGAACTGCAAACGCGGCTGTGACTTATAAAAAAATTCTGCTTCAATATTCACCGCGAATTGTTTAACATATGTCTCGCTATGAGTCTAACACATTTTTCGGCATTGCCGGCGATGTTCCTTCTGACAGGAATCAATGTTCTTTGGTCACAGGAAACCGCAACGCCTTCACGCGAAGCCGAGAAACTGCTAAAAGAAGCCGGTTGGCAAAGGGCGCAGGTGATGAAGGACAGCTTTGAACCGGCTATTCGAGATTTGTCCCGCAATTCATCGGAGGAATATCGCGCCCTGTATTTAAGCGCTGTTTATGAGGTTTTCTTTGCGAAAGATCTTAAACCGCAACAGGCTTTTCGTGAGTGGCAAAAGAAAAATACCGGTCTCGTCAGTGACTCTCGGCTCCCGATTGCCACTGAACTCGCGGCCGCCAATTTGCAGGGACATCTTTACCTCATCTTGGAAGACCAACCGCGCGCGATAAATTGTTTCCTGACGGTGCTCAAGGGCATTCAAGAGGGACCGGATAATCTGACAGGATTTCATTTGCTGCAGGAATCTTTGGGAGAATCCCTGCTGACCAAGTATTACCGTATTGAGGATGCTTATTTGAAAGAGGACGGCGGTTATTCTGGCGCGATTGCCAATGTGGAAAAATTGTTTAATACTTCTATTCTGCCTTGGTATGAACAGCACCAGCCGCGGGAAATCGCCGCGCTGTGGGATATGCTCATCATTGCCAAATCCAAGGCTGCCTCCCTTTCGAAAAAAAACGCGGATCAATTTGCCATTGCAGGTCACGCGGAATTATTACTGGCCAAGGCCGCTTCACTGGAAAAAATTGGGCAAAAGAAACAGGCTATTGCGGTTTTGAAAGAACTCCTGCAAAAATTCCCGCTGTATCCCAAATACAAGGACATTGAAGCTCGATTCCTGCAATTATCCGCCGAATAAAAATGAACCGCACAATTAAATCACTTGTTTGCATTGGATTGACTGTCGGGGCGATATTCAAAGCCTCGGCGTCTGAAGCCGTGCTGAATTTCAGCGTTACCCCGCAGGACGAGGATAATTTTGTCAGCGCGGATTTTCGCCTGTGGGTGTCCGGTGAAACGCAAACAGTCAGGGGAATTTTGGTTTTGCTGCCCGGATGGTCGGGCAGCTCCTTGGATTGGCATAAAATACCAATCTGGCAAAAATTTGCCGTGGAACAGAATTTCGCCATTCTCACTTGTAACCTCAAAGGTGAGTTGCCTTGGGCGGACTACGATTATCCCGCGAAGGGTTCCGGTGCGGCTTTGTTTAAGGCCTTGGTATCATTTGGTGAAAAATTAAACCAGCCGTCATTTTCCAGTCTGCCATTGTGTTTGTACGGTCACTCGGCGGGCGGGCAGTTCGCCTATCACTTTGCCAGATGGAAACCGGAACAAGTCATGGCTTTTGCCACGGTCAAGGGTGGCTGTCATGATTTGAACGACGCGGAACCGGTAAGGACAGTGCCCGGCTTGTTTATCATCGGGCAATACGATGAAAAATATCGTCATGAAAACATGACAGAGTTAGTGTATGCTAACCGCAAGGAAAAAGCCTTGTGGTGTCTCGCCATTGAACCGAATACACGACACGAACCGGCCCAAAGTCCGCAACTGGCCATAGGCTTTTTTGAGGCTGTAATTCCGTTGCGATTGAATCCCGTTGCATCGCTACCCCTACAAATGATTGACAAACAATCAGGCTGGTTGGGCAACCCGGCCACCAAAAGCACTATGTCGGTGCTGAATTACACTGGCAGTAAAATGATGATATGGTTGCCCGATGCTAAATTTGCCAAACTCTGGCGTGCTTTTACCACAACCGCCAAATAACCGACATATGACAACCTTGCAAAATTTTACCGGACTTTACCGAACAGTATTTTTCTGCTTTTCTCTGGCATGGTATTTCGGCGGAAAAGTTTTTGCTCAAACACCGGTCGAATATTATTATGGCCCGTTCAAGGACAAGGACATCATTGAGGCTAAATTTCAGACATGGAAACCAGAGGCTCCCCGTGGAGTGATTGTCATGCTCGCGTGTTTTGATGATAAAATGTATCCGCCTAATCAGGATGAAATGGAGGATATTGAATTATGGAAGCAGTACGCCTTATCGCATAATCTGGCGTTATCCTTGGTTGATATTGTCGCTGACGGTGCCAAGGTGCAGCAAGGCGGCGGTTATAAGAAGGCGACGCTGGGCGGTTCCAAGGTTTTCAGGACAGGCATTGCGGATACTTTTTTCACCTATCTGCCGGTCTATGTTTACGGTCGGAATCGCAACGGTAATTTGCTGTTGCTGAGCATGGTGCGTTCCACGCCGGATTTGATTAACGGCTGGTGTTGTTTTTGTCACGGTACACAGGAATGGGACATACCCAATGTTTCCCCAAAAAGTCCGCCGGGTATTGTGGCGGTAACTTCAGATTCTATTTACTTGAAGGATATACAACAATTTTACCAAACTTGCCGCTCCAGAGGGGTTGCCTGGACTTTTTTGACCTTTCCACCGGCGTACCTGTCGGATTTTCGACAGTTTGTTCGAGAGTATTTCAACAGGTTGCTGGAAGAGCAGGATCCCTGCTGGCGCGACATTGAGCAACAAAAGAATAATAATATGTTCGTTGATGTCATTGAAGATAACATTAATCCGAATAAAAACTGGTTTCCACATGAAATTCTTGCGGCTCAGGCGAAAAAACTAGTGCAGTTGCCCGTCAATCGACCCACAGTAATTGAAAAGGAAGTTGATTTGAGATCCCGTGGGCTTGACAATTTAAAATTTTATTTGCGTATTCCGGCAGGGAAAACAGACTTGAGTAAAGTGGACGGGGTGCTGGCTTATTGTACGTGGGCAACGAGCCGAGACGCTTTGCTGCAACAACTCACCTTTGATACCAACCAACCAACAGAAAGACAGACATGGATGGCGATTCAGATGTTGCGTTTCGCATCCCAACATAATCTGGCGGTACTTACATGGTCAACACCGGGAAAATGGGACACCAGTAGAAACGCGGATGAGCTTTCCGCTTCTGAACGTCAAAAATTAGACCGGGATTTTTCAGTATATGCGACCGCATGGGATAAAGCTGTAAGTGAATTTTGTCGGGACTATCAATTACCCGAAAAAGATTACTTGCTCTACGGTATGTCACGTGGCGCGCAATGGGCGCATCGGCTTTTACTGAGAAATCCCAAGCGATTTTTGGCTGTCAATATTCATGTGAATAGCACTTACGATATACCTAATGATGTTGGGAAAAACTGTCTTTGGTTGATTACTACAGGTAAAAATGATTATGGTTATGTAGGAGGAGGAGCACAATGGTTTTATCATGAGGCATTAAAATTAAATTATCCGATCTTAATAAAAGTGGCGGAAGGACTGGGACATGAGACGAGAAAAGATGTTGAAGAACTCAGGGATGTTTTCTTTGAATATGCTTTGTCCATTAAAAAACAACGCGAAATTAATCCGCATGATTTTATCAACTTAAGCGAGCTTTTCTCATCCGCAAAATCTAAATTTATAGGGGACTTTGATTCTCAACGAATGATATTTACAGAAAAACAAGAAGAAATTCCACAAGAAAACAGAGTATATTTTCCTACTGAGAAAATTGCTGAAGCTTGGAATAAAATATATATATCTGATGAAAATTAATTTAGCACAAAAATTTCAACATGCTTTTATATGCATAAAAGCGCACTGGGATTCAAATATTGTACGTTACCGATGTGGCCATAGTTTAACTAGACGATCTTGCTTTGCTTGGCTGTATAGTCAAGTAAGGCAAAGAAACCAAACCAAATAAATAAACCTACTACTGATAACTAGAAAGTGCGAAACATTCTAGACAGTATCTATTATTAATTCCGTCTTTCATCTATTTCATTCAGGTTGTCCATATCCTCCATCCCATTGTGCGAAAAATATTGTACGTTACCTTTTCCGCCGGAACATTGGCGACATTTGCGCACCAACAATCCGTTGGAGCGGATCGTGCGGGAGAGACGGCGACGAACCCGGGTGGGCTGCACACCTTCCCGATGGCAACAGCGCCTTGATGTTAGTGGGGGCCCGACTGCGGCATATCGCCGGTACCCAATGGAGCAGCAAGTGTTACATGGATATGAACCGGCTCGACTAACAACCACAACTTACGGAGACCGCAGCTTGAACAATATTGCCTTGTGCCGCTTTAAAACGGCACAAGACAAAATAATCAATCAATAAACTAACCAATCTTTGATAACTCAATCGTGCGAAAGATTATTGACACGACCTAAATATCTGATTGCCGACAGATGCTACAATATAAATTCAACCAGTACAATACAAAGCCAGTGATTCTATCTAAAAAGCACAACAAGAAATAACGTAATTAACAGGTTGACATACCTTTCTATACGTTATACCAAACGTACTTTTTTCTATCTAGCTACCGTCTAAATCAGTTGCATTTCAAATCTTGTGAACAACTATATCATTAAGCACCAAAGCTCTATTCCTTGGGACATGCAGCCTCACAGCCCGCTAATATTGCATCACATTGACCTGGCCTAGTCTCACCCATCTTGCATACCACATGATTTAGCGCACAGGCTGTAAGGCATAGCGCCCTTTCCGCAGACATGGCATACATTTTTATCGGCATAGTTGCAAATGATATTGCAATAAGCAGACCTATCGTTACTATTTTTATGTTATTTTTCATGTTACTAACCTACCTTTCTATTATGTAGTTAAATAAATCTAATGGACTTTCTATTACAACCTTCTTTACTCCTTTAGGAATTTCGAATATATCATCTGAAAGAGGGATATTGAATTCTATTTGAATAAAATCATATTTATCAAGCAAATCCCCAGATTTTAAGTAAATTGCTTGACTCCATATTATATTTGAGTTTTTCTCCAAAATAAATTCATATAAATAGCCTACATTATCATTTGCATCAGCTAACTTAATTTTCTTGCGCCCTCCTCTAAGTGTATTTTTTGCTGCTTTTTCTACTGCTGACAAATCATTTTCTCGAATAGTATGCACTCTTTCTTCAATTTGCAGTCTTTTCTGATATAATTCATCAGATAAAACCATTTTTACTTTAAAGCTAGGCCGACCATGGTATTCTACTTCGGAAATAGAGAAGGAGTTGCTTTTATCTAAAGGTATTTTATCATAATCCTGACTAATCTGATGAATTTTATTTTTAAGTTTTGCTTTAAATTTATGTAATAAAGCAACATTTCTCCGAAAAGACCAATCCCCTTCTTGGTTATGTATGTTTATAATTGCAGTAGCCCCCTTTTTGGGTTTCATATTACCATCTAACTCTAGCATTTCATAACGATTTAACACTATCCCTTCGGCATTGACTTTTTGATACTCTGTTGATTTCCATGTTTTATTAGTTAGATTAGTATGCCAAATCTTCATATACGATGTTGATTTGTCATTCTTCATAATTGCTTGACTTAACAATTCATATATTTCCTGATTAGAAAATGACCCAGTCGCATGATTAGACGCTGTTACAACAGAAGCATCTAGAGTGGACTGCAGTAAACAAATCACTAAAAATAGAAATCTTTGACCTTTCATTTTGAGAACCTGCGATAAAATAATATTTTTGTCAAACATAAAAAAACTTTCATATGGCCTAAAATGATTTTGCGACGGCCTATCACTTCTTGAGATTTTTACATACCTCAATTCTCAGTTAGTTGAATTATTTTTCCAATGGACGTGATATCTAGCTGACATTTGCTGCGCTGGACTTGAATAATTTCTGCACCAACTATGCCGATGACAAGTTCGTTCACTAAAAAACTTCACGTGTGATTTTTGCCTTATTTCGCTCACCACTATGCAGCTATCATGTATCGGCTCGTAATGTTTCACCTCGGACGACAACAATTGTTGTATGCGTCTCTTTCTAGCATCTACAGGATCACGGCGATACGCACAACCGTTTGTTGGCCCTTTCCCTTCCGATAACATCAATACCTTTTTGGCAAATGTCCCATGTCGGTCACTATGCACCGCCACATGAGACATTTCCACATATTCAATTCGCCACTGCATGATCATTGGTTAAAGCTACCAGCAGATTGCTAAATTTGTCAAGGGATAATTTTGGAGTAATTTTATAGCACCGATCCAAAATAATTTGGCCGGGTTATTTAACCTTGAAATTTGGTAGCCAATAATAGTCAGGCTCAGGTCTGGGCTCAGGACACTGTCGCGGGAGGGGAAGTTATTTCTGGCGGATGTTTTATGGTTTGAGCTACAGCGCGCCAACCGCTTCACGCACCGCATGGGACATATCATGATTCCTTGTTCCCTGTTGCTCGCAGGTTCAGCCAGCCGCTGACAATGTCCGTCAATGTCGGCATTCAAACAAAAATTACCGCGTAATTATATGATAGGTTAGATAGCTCATGCAGCTAGCCAAACTGTCTCCGCAATGAGTCACTGTGTCGGCTTCCAAATAGCAGGGACATTTAATGGCAACGTTGCTGATGCAAATGGAGATTTGGCGTTTTAACATGGCAGGGTTCAATACCGCTTCGTCCTTTTGGTTCATCCTCTTCCGCCTCCCTATATAAAACACGGTTTGCTGGGATCTGCTCATTTTTAG
Organism: Verrucomicrobiales bacterium; assembly: GCA_031266335.1. Classification (GTDB taxonomy): domain Bacteria; phylum Verrucomicrobiota; class Verrucomicrobiia; order Methylacidiphilales; family JAAUTS01; genus JAIRPN01. Next base: position 8,337 of record JAISBF010000031.1, on the reverse strand, counting down.
CCATCTGCCAGGCTGCCGCCGCAGTGTGCCACCGAGTCAGCATCCAGATAGCCGAGCCGGTCAACGTCAGCGTGGTTGGTGTGAATCGGAATTTGCGTCGTTAACACTCCGCCCGGTTTTTAGCGCGGCTGACAGCGAAGCCGCCCCAACAGATAAGGCAAAGCAGGCGCAAAGTCAGCGGCCCTCTCCCTCATCCAGCGCTCCAGCGCGGGGACGGCAATCCAGCGCACGGCGGCGACCTCGGCGGCTTGGAGCCGGAAGGGGCCGTCGTGCCGGACTTCGTACACCTTGACAAACTCCTGCCCCGTCTCCGCGCAGGCGCGGAGGTAGGCGATTTCCCGCAACTCGCCGGCGCTGACCGTGACGCCGAGTTCCTCGCGCGTCTCGCGCAGCGCGGCCGCCAGATAATCCTCGCCGCTATCCACGTGCCCGGCGGCGGAGCTATCCCAAGTGTTGGGATGGCGGTACTTGTTCGGCGCGCGCAACTGAATGAGCACGTCACCGGCAGCGTTAAAAATCAGCACATGCGCGGCGCGATGCCTCAGCCCCCTGGCGTGAACCTCCGCGCGCGGGGCGCTGCCGATGACCCGGTCATGCTCATCGACGATGTCAAAAATTTCCTCCAGATTCATCCCCGCCCTAAAATTTTGCATTTTGCTTTTTTCACTTTGCATTTGGAAAAATTCCCCCCACTCGCTGACCGTGAGTTCCTCGGCGCGCTGGTCGCCGGCGAAGGCGGGGATGAGGTTGCGCAATTTCTTGCGGCGCTGGGAGAAGCCGCGGCGGACGAACTGGTAAAACTCCCGCTGCCGGTCGGCGCCGAAGGCGGGGCGGTCCTCCCGCAACGTCAGCGCGACCACGGTGGAATCCACGGCGGGCGCGGGATAAAAAACCTGGCCACGCAGCGTGCGCAGCGGCTCGACGCGGTAATAGGTTTGCAACAGCACGCTGACCGCGCCGTAGCTTTTGGTGCGCGGCGCGGCGGCGAGACGCGCGGCCATTTCCTTTTGCAACATGAACACGCAACGGCGCGGCGGCGCGGGCAGTTGCAGCAACGTCACCAGCAGCGGGGTGGCGACGTTGTAAGGCAGGTTGCCGATGGCGCGGTCGGGGCCGCTGAGGGTCGGCAGCGTTTGCGCGGCGTCGCCCTCGACGAGGGTGAAGTTGGGCGAGCGCCCGAACTTGTCGCGCAAATAAGCGCACAGCCCCTTGTCAATCTCCAGCGCGGTGAGCCGCAAATCGAGCTCCAGCAACCGCTCCGTCAGCGCCCCCAGCCCCGGCCCGATTTCGAGCACGCGGTCACCGGCCGCGGGCGCCAACGCGGCGACAATCTGCCGGCAAATATTTTGGTCGAACAAAAAATTCTGCCCCAAACTCGCGAGCGGGCGCAGGTGACGGTCAGCGAGCGCCTGTTTGATTTCAGTCAAAGTCATGTCATTTCTTACCGGCCAGAGCCTAGCCAAAATTTACCGAGAGAACAGAGAGTTCTCACCACAAAGACACGAAGGCACGAAGGGAGACAGTTTTTATTTTAAAAAAATGCAGCCCTTCGTGCCTTAGTGTCTTCGTGGTGAACCTTCTTTAAACGCCCGCAAAGTCACCCCCGCCGCCGAGTACTCCAGCACCAACGCGCCGCTGTCTTCCATCCGCCAGACTTCGATGCCCAACTCCCGCGCCGTTTGCCACAATTCCCGTGTCAGTGAATTGTCCGCGAAATAGCCGCGCGCGGGACGAATCAGATGGCGCGGACGCACCGCCCGCAGCCAGTCGCGGCTCAGGTTGCCGCTGCCATTGTGCGGCCCCTGCGCCAGGCAGTCGGCGCGCAGCCGGTCACCGTCAGCGGCCACCAGCAGCGCCTCGACTTCTCGCGAAATGTTGCCGGCGTGCAGCAACGTGCCGCCGGGCGTGGAAAACAGCAGCACCAGGCCGCTGTCGCGCTGGTCGCCATCGCCACCGTCAGCGGGCGGCCAGAGCACGGTCACGCGCAGATTTTCCGCGAGCGCCAGTTCGTCGCCGCGCCGCCAGAACTGCCGCGCCACGCCGTTGACCGCCAGCCGGTCGAGCCACTGCCGGTGACTCGGCGCCCGCCCGCCGCCGCCGCTCTCCGCCCAAAATCCCGCCCGCACCTCGCCGCTGACACTGGCCGCCGCGCCCGCCGCCCGCGCGCCGCCGCGCGGCAGCATCACGCCGTCGAACGAATTGATGCCGAGACTCCGGCGGTACGGGTTAATCCGGTAGCGCCACAGGGATTCCGGCCCCGTGCCGATTAGCCAGTTGCCGCCGCGATACTGCAACAGCGCGGGCGACAGCTCCTCCTGTTTGAAAAAGGTAAACCGCGCCGCGCCGGCCGGCACATCGTCAGCGCCGACGTAAAAGAACGCGCCCGGCAGCCGCGCGCACAACACCGCGCCGCCGACCATGCCTTTCAACACCAGCCAGTTCACTTGGTTCAGCAGCAGCGGGAAGCCGTGCCACAGCCAGCCGAGCGTCACCGTCAACGCCGCAACGGTCATGCACAGCGTCGCCAGCGGCACCACGACCAGGTTGGCCAGCGGCGTGACCGGCGAGACGATATGAAAGTCCCACAGCAGGATGGGCAGCGTCGCCAGCCACGCTGACAGTGAGGTCGCGACCGCGGCGCACACCACCCGCGCCGCGCGGTCCGCCGCCAGCCGCGACCGCGTCAGCAGGCGGCGCGGAATCCACGGGTCGGGCCGCAGCAGCCGGTACAGGCGCGCGAAGAAAAACCCGCCGCCGACCGCCAGCCCGGCCACGGCGCAAAACGACAATTGAAACCCCTTGTCCAGCACCTGCCCCGGCTCCCACGCCAGCAACACCAGCGCCGCCGCGCCCAGCAAGTTCAACACCCCGGCGGGCCGCAGCAGCAGCCAGCCGCCGATGACCAGCGCAATCATCACCAGCGCGCGGAACGCGCTGGGGCGCAGCCCGGTCGCCAGGCAAAACACCAGCAGCGCGGGCAGCGCCAACCAGGCCCAGCGCCAGCGCGTCACCCCGGCCAGTTCCAGCGTCACCAGCAGCGCCGCCAGCAGGGTGGCGACGTGCAGGCCGCTGACGGCGAAGACATGTTGCGTGCCGGTGACGCGAAAGGCGGCCTTGGTGTCGTCGGCCAGCGCGCCGGTGTCGCCGAACAGCAAGCCGCGCAGCAAGGCCGTCGTGTCGGGCGCGTCTTCCAGCCCCACCGTCAGCGCCGCGCCCATGTGCCGGCGCAGCGCGAAGGCCAGCTGCCGCAGCCGGTTGCCGCCGTGATGGCCGAGGTTCACCGTCAGCGCCGGGTCGGCCAGGAACTCGTGCCGCACCCCGCGGACGCGGTAATAATTTTGCGCGTCGAACTCGCCCGGCTCGGTCGGCGGCGCGACGGGTTGCAAATAACCCGCCGCGCGCAATTCGTCGCCGTAACTCACCGTCAGCGCCCCGGGTTCGCGCACCAGCACGCGCGTCAACCCGCTGACCGTGACCGGGGTTTCTTCCCCGCGCATGGTCAGCGCCCGCGCGGTGAATTCCAGCCGCCGCGCGCCGCGCGCGGTCACCGTCAGCGTCGCGTCCTCCAGCGCGCGCAGCCTGAGTTCCACCGCGCATGGCGCGGGCGCGACACGCGCCAGATGATTCGGCGGAAAATAATTATGCCGCGCGTCCGCGTAACACATGAACGCCGCCGCGCCAGCCAGCCACACGCTGACCGTGCCCGGCGCACCGCGCCACCACAGGCCGCTGACCGTGAACGCCAGAAACAGCGCCGCAGACCACCACGGCGCGACGGGATATTCGCATCCCAGCCAGGCACCGACACAAGCTGCCAAGCCAAGCGGCAGTAGCGGGGAAGGCAGCTTCATAGTATTTAAGATTTTTGCTTTTTGATTCGCGCCTTCGGCGTTATCTGAAGCTGATTCGCCGCAGGCGCTGACGGTGAAAATTTTAAATCATCAATCTTCAATCATCAATTACTTCACCGCCGCCCAGACGCGGTGTACATCGTCGTGGTCGTCGAGGGCTTGCAAAAATTCGCCAACCTCGGCGGCTTGCTCCGGCGTCAGGTCGGGATAATTTTTCGGCAAATAACCGATTTCGCTGGTGACCACGGTCCAGCCGTGTTGCTTGAGCCACTGCGACACCGCGTGTACGGCGGCGCGGTCGGCGACAAAGCGCCCGCCGTTCGCGCCCTCGGGAATGTCGTCGTTGCGCGCGTTGGCGAGTGGTTCCACCTCGTTCGCGCCGGCCTCGATGGCGGCTTCCTCCAGGTCACGGTCAGCGTCCTGGTGGAACGCCTCGACCAAGCCGACCTGGTCGAACAAAAACTTGTTGCTGCCGGCGCCGCCCAGCTGGCCCTTTTTGAACAGCACGCGGATTTCCGGCGCGGTGCGGTTCTGGTTGTCGGTCAGCGCCTCGACAATGACCGGCACCTTGTGCGGCGCGTAGCCCTCGAACGTGACGCTGTCCATGACCAGCTTTTCGCCACCCAGGCCGGCGCCTTTCTTGATGGCGCGCTCGATGGCGTCGCGGGTGACGCTTTCCCGTTTCGCTTTTTCCACGGCGGCGTAGAGGCGCGCGTTGGCGCCGGGGTCTGGCCCGCCATGCTTGGCGGCGACCATGATTTCCTTGACCAGCTTGCCGTTCTGCCGGGACTTGGCCAGTCCCGCCACCAACCGTTTCGCGTGCAACCATTGACGACCCATAGGCCGCGATGCTATCGCGGCAAGCGCTGGATTCCAAATACCAAATTCCAAAAAATCCCGCCGCGCGCAATCGGGCGCCGCCGCGCGGTCAGCGGTCGCCGGTAGCTTTTTCGCCCGCGGCGCGGCGGCGGAATTGACAATCCCGCCTCCAGCATCTTAAATCTAACCCATCATGATGACACCCGATTTACAGGCGGCGCTGGTTTGCGAGGACATCCGCATCGAGGCGTCCGGCGCCAACACGCTGGTCGGCGTCATCAACGTCATCGCCGCGCCCAACTATCCGCTGCGCGTCATCAAACTCTGCGTGTACACCCGCTGGAACAACGGCCAGGGTTCGTTCAAGCAGGGGATCCGCATACTGAACGAGGCCGAGCAGGAAATCGGCCGCACCGAGACGCCCTTTGTCCTGCGCGGCCAGGATTCGCACACCACCAACATCGCCGTGTTCGGCGGCCTGGAATTCCGGCAGCCGGGCGATTACGCCGTGGAAATTTTACTCGACGACGATTTAAAACTGCGCTTCATCGTCCGCGCCATCCAAGTGCCATCCGCACCGTCAGCGCCATGAACCCCGCCAGCATCAGCGTCCGCGTCCCCGCCACCGCCGCCAACTTCGGCCCGGGCTTCGACTGCCTCGGCGTGGCGCTCAATCTGTACAATACCGTCACCGTCAGCGCCGCCGACACGCCGTGGCCGGACGATTTCATCGCCGCCGCCGCTGACAACTTTTTCACCGCCAGCGGCCGGCCGCCGCGCCCCTTCGCCGTCACCGTCAGCGGCGACGTGCCCCGCTCGCGCGGCCTCGGCAGCAGCGTCACCGTGCGGCTCGGCCTCGTCGCCGCGCTCAACGCCTTTTTCGACTCGCCGCTGTCCAGGGAAGATGTGCTGGATGTGGTGGTCGAGCTGGAGGGCCACCCCGACAACGCTGTGCCGGGCTGCTACGGCGGCTTCGCGGTCAGCGGCAAAGCGGCCCGCTTCACCGTCGCGGTCGAGCCGGTGGTCCGGTTCGTCGCCGTCATTCCCGATCACGAGGTGGAAACCGCGGCGGCCCGCCGGGCGCTGCCGGCCCAGATTCCGCTGCCGCTGGCGGTGGAGAACATCCAGAACACCAGCCTCATCGTCAGCGCCTTCCTGACCGGCAAATACTCCCTGCTCAAGGGCGCCTTCGCCGACCACCTGCACCAGCCGTACCGCGCCGGCTTCATCCCCGGCTGCGCCGACGCCATCCGCCACGCGGAACAGGCCGGCGCGCTCGGCGCGTTCATCAGCGGCAGCGGCTCGACGCTGATGGCGGTCACGCTGGACCGCCCCGAGCTGGTCGCCGAAAGCATGAAGCTGGCACTGACGGAGGCGGGCGGCGGCCCGGCGCACAGCCTGATTTTGTCCGCTGACAATGAAGGGGCGCGGGTTATTTAAGATTTTTACCATTTGCGCCGCCGGCGAATTTCTTGGGAATCTTGATTCTTAAATCCCAAACGCGCTCGCGCGCTCCAACCGGTCGTTAATCGCCAAGCCGAGACCGCGCGCCGGCACTGGCTCGGCGAAAATTTTTTCCATCCCGAGCGCGTCCAACTCGCGCAAGCATTGAAACAATCGCGCCGCGGCCAGCGACAGCTCACCGTCAGCAGCCAGCACCCGCACCCGTCGCCGCTCACCGTCAGCGCCGGCGAAACCGCGCCACGCGAGCAGCGCGACGTTCACGGGCAGCGCCCGGTCCGCCGGCCACGGCGCCGCCAGCCGCTCCAGCGGGGTGCGCGGGGCGTAGTGACTTTTCAACATGCCGGGCGCGGTGACCGCACCGTCCGCGGGCCGCCCGACGCGGCCGATGACGGCCGTCACTTCCTCCAGCGCGATGCCGCCCGGCCGCAGCAGGGTGACGGCGCCGCCGCTGACGTTGAGAATGGTGGACTCCACGCCGACGCGGCACGGCCCGCCGTCCAGAATCAGCGGCACCGCGTCGCCCAGTTCGTCAGCGACCGCGGCGGCGGTGGTCGGGCTGATGCGGCCGAACTGGTTCGCGCTCGGCGCGGCCAGCGGGCCGCCGAACTCCCGCAACAGCGCCTGCGCCACCGGATGCGCCGGGCAACGCACTGCCACCGTCGGCAACCCGGCGGTCGCCAAATCCGGCACCAACTCGCGCTTGGCGAACAGCAGCGTCAGCGGCCCGGGCCAGAAGCGGGCCATCAACGTCCGCGCCACCGGCGGGATGTCCGCCGCGATTTTTTCCAGCGCGAACCCCTCCGCGACATGCAAAATCAGCGGATCAAACCGCGGGCGGTTTTTGCCGGCGAAAATCCCGGCCAGCGCCGCCGGATTCAGCGCGTCCCCCGCCAGACCGTACACCGTCTCCGTCGGCAGCCCGACACATTGCCCGTCGCGCAACAGCGCCACGGCGCGGCGAAGATTTTCAGGAGTCGGCTCGGCAATCACCGCGCGAGTGTACGGCAAGACCGGCAGCGCGTCAGTCGCGTTTTTTTAACCACCGATGAACACGGATGGACACGGATCATGTTAATTTACGCGGCCCCGCGAACTATCAGTGTCCATCAGTGTTAATCTGTGGTTAACTTTTTCCATGCAACCGCCCGACCCCGCCGTCATTCATGAAGCCGTCGCCCGCGCGCTGGGTGAAGATATCGGCCCGCTGGATCTCACCACCGCCGCGCTGGTGCCGGCGGAGGTCACCGTCAGCGCCCGCGTCTTCACGAAAGAACACGGCGTGCTGGCGGGATTGCCGCTGGCGGTGGCGACTTTCGCGCAACTCGACCCGGCGCTGACCGTGACCCCGCTCGCCGCTGACGGTGACCCGCTCGCCGCCGGGCAAACCGTCCTCACCCTCAGCGGCCACGCCGCCGCCATCCTCAGCGGCGAGCGCGTCGCGCTGAATTTTTTGCAACACCTCTCCGGCATCGCCACCCGCGCGCGGCAGTTCGTTGACGCCGTCGCCGGCACTAACACACAAATCCTGGACACCCGCAAAACCGTCCCCGGCCTGCGCCTGCTGGCCAAATACGCCGTGCGCTGCGGCGGCGGTCGCAACCACCGGTTCGGCTTGTACGACGCCTTCATGCCGAAGGACAACCACTTGGCGCTGATGACCGGCCGCGGCGACCTGGCCGCCGCCGTTGACCGGATGCGCGCGTTCCGCCCGGACGCGAAAATCATCATCGAGGCCGACACACTGGAACAAGTGGCCCTCATCGCCGCGCTCGGCGTTGACCAAATCCTGTTGGACAACATGACCGACGCGCAAATAACCGAGGCCGTTCGCCGCGTGGCCGGTCGCGCCAAACTGGAAGCCTCCGGCAACATGACCCTGGAGCGCGTGCCGTCCGTGGCGGCGACCGGCGTGGACTACATCTCCGTCGGCGCCCTCACCCACAGCGTCCGCGCCCTGGACTTCTCGCTGGAATTTTTTTAACCACGGATGGACACCGATGGACACAGATAAAAAAACAAAAAATAATCCGTGTTCATCCGTGTCCATCCGTGGTTAAAAAAAAACGAAAAAAACCCTTGCGCAAGTCAGCATGATTCCATATCGTCCCCTCTTCAAATCGTCATATCGAGTTACCAAAACCCGCTGAAGATGAGAACGATAAGTCATAAACTAAGTACACCGCGCTCACGCGCTCACGCGCTC
>JAISBF010000173.1 GCA_031266335.1 Verrucomicrobiales bacterium | reverse complement strand
GAACCGGGGATTTGCTCCTGGGAACAGACCGATTTCTCCCAGGAGAAGACGGTTTTCTCCTAGGAGATGATGAATTTCTCCTATGACCAAATGGTTTTCTCCCAGGAGAAGATGGGTTTCTCCCAGGACAAAATGATTTTCTCCTGGGAAAAGATGTGTTTCTCCCAGGACGGGACGGATTTTTCCTGGGAGCAAATGGTTTTCTCCTGTGACGGGATGAATTTCTCCTGGGAGCAGCTGCTGTTCTCCTGGGACAAGACGGGGTTCTCCCAGGAGCAAGTCACCTGTTCCGGTAACCTGCTTCCCGCATCGCTGACGCTGGCGGTATTTAACCGGATGGGGAACGGAATGGGTAAAACTCTGCTGGAGAATTAAGGAGTCGGGGCAAGAGTCATAATGAGCGCGTGAGCGCGTGAGCGCGTGAGCGCGATTCACTTATGTTATGACTGATCTTGTTCATCTTCAGCGGGTTTTGGTAACTCGGTTGGACGATTTGACGGATGGGACGATATGGAATCGGGCGGTCTTGCGCAAGAGTTTTTTTCGTTTTTTTTAACCACCGATGGACACGGATGGTTTGATGGATTACTGGCGGTCCACCACTCCATTACAAGTTCCATCGGCAGGCCGATGATGTTGGTGACGGAACCCTCGGTTTTTTCGACGATCATTTCGCCGTGTTCCTGGTAGCCGTAGGCACCGGCTTTGTCCATGACGTTGACTTTGGCCAGGTAGTCGCTGATGGTGGCGGCGTCGAGCGAACGGAAGGTGACGCGGGTGCGCGCGACGCGGATTTTGCAGTCGCGGTCAGCGGGATTGAGCCACGCGACGCCGGTGAGCACTTCGTGGGTGCGGCCGCTGAGGAAGCGCAACATGGCGGCGGCGTCCTCACGGTCAGCGGGCTTGCCCATGCAGCGGTCGGCGCAAACGACGGTGGTGTCGGCGGCGAGAATGACGGCGCGGGGGTGACGGGCTGCGACGCGGCGGGCTTTGCGCTCGGCGTTGGCGCTGACGATGGCGGCGGGAGTTAACGTCGGGTGGGTGCGGTGATCCCATTCGTCAAGGTCGGGGATATCCACGGTGAACGGGATGCCCGCCGCCCGTAGCAAGTCCTGACGGCGCGGCGAGCCGGAGGCCAGTAACAGGTGGGTGACGCCGGCCATGAGTCTATTTTTTCGCCGTGACGGCGCCGCCGCCGGGCAGGTTGAGCCATTCGGCCAGGATGCGCGCGCTTTCGCGCAGGCTGAGGTCGGCGGCGAAGGCGTCCATGGTGGTGAGTTTTTTGTCGGCGGGTTCCTCGTCGCCATCGCCGGGGTCGGCCGGTTTTTTTTCGTCGTCGGCGTCGTTGCCGATTTTTTCCACGATGCTGTTTTTGTCGTCGAAGCTGAAGGTGACGACTGGCGGCAGTTTGGCGGAAATCGCCTTGATGGCCTGGTCGCGTTCCTCGGTGCGTTTTTTGTTCTCGGCGTCCTCGGCGACGCGCTTGGTTTCGTTCAGCGAGGCGCGTTTGTCCTCCAGGCGTTTTTTCACCCGGGCGATGTCGTCCTGCAGGAGTTTGAAGTCGGGATCGGCGGCGATGCGGGCGGCGGAATCCTTGGCGAGGGTCGGCAGGGCGGCGTCGCACGGCTGGCGCCACGGGGTGAATTTGGTGGTCTCGATTTCATCCCACGGCAGCGCGTGGGGCAGGTTGGCCTCGCCCAGTTCGAGGTAGTCCAGGGCGGAGGGCAGTTGGATGTCAGGGATGACGCCGCGCATTTGCGTGGAATGGCCGTTGGGCAGGTAGAATTTCTGGATGGTGAGCTTCAGCGAGCCGGAGTCCGGGGCCTCGCCGAAGATGCTGGGAATGAAGCGCCGCAATTCGGCGACGGTTTGCACGGTGCCTTTGCCGTGGGTGCTTTGGTCGCCGACGATGATGGCGCGCCGGTAGTTTTGCAACGCGCCGGCGGCGATTTCCGAGGCGGAGGCGCTGAGTTTGTTGGTCATCACCAGCAGCGGGCCGTCGTAGGCCAGGCCGGGCGTGTTATCCTCCAGGGTTTGCCGGCGGCCCTGCGAGTCCTTGACTTGCACGACGGGGCCTTGGTCGATGAACAGGCCGACCAGTTTGACCGCCTCGGTGAGCAGGCCGCCGCCGTTGCCGCGGAGGTCGAGAATCAGGCCGTCCAGCCCTTGTTGCTTGAGTTTGTCAATCAGCCGTTTCACGTCGTCGGAGCAACCGCCGGCGGCGCGGTCGCCGTCACCGGCAGCGTCGCTGTCCAGGCCGGCGTTGTAAAACGCGCCGAGCTTGATCACGCCGATTTTGTACCTCTTGCCGTCGGCGCCGGCCTGTTGAATCAGCCTGGCCTTGGCGCGCTGCTGGTTGACCTTGACCTCGTCGCGCACCAGCTTGATTTCCTCGCGGGCACTGTCAGCGCCGGCGGCGGGGATGATTTTCAGCCGCACGGTGGTGCCTTTGTCGCCGCGAATCAGCCGCACGGCGTTGCGCAGCGGCATGTCAATGACATCCACGTAGTCGGCGACGCCTTGCGCGACCGCGATGATTTTGTCGCCGGGCTTGAGCCGTTTGTCGAGGTCGGCGGGGCCGCCGCCGATGATTTCCTCAATCGTGCAATAGCCGTCCTTGGACGACAGCACCGCGCCGATGCCGACCAGTTTCAATTGCATGGCGATTTTGAAATCCTCCTCGCTTTTGCGGCTCATGAAACTGGTGTGCGGGTCGTAGAGCGCGGATAGGGAGGTTAGGTAGGTCTCGATGACGTCCTCGTGGTCGAGCAAGTCCAGGTTCTTTTTGAACAACTCGTAGCGCTTCTTGATGGTCTGGACCGAGTTGGCGGTTTTTTTCTTTTCCCCGAGGCGGTCGGTCAACACGTCGTACTTCAGGCGGGCTTCCCAGATTTGGTCGGCGGCGGCCTGGTCCGCCGGCCAATCGACCTTGGCGCGATCGGGCGTGTAATAGGCGTCAACGGAGAAATCAAAGGGTTGGTCCAGGCGTTGCGCCACCCATTGCATACGGTCGTGGCTGCGCGCCCGGAAGAGTTGGTAAATGTCGAACGCGACGCGGAAATCGCCCTTGCGGATGTTGGCGGCGATGCTGCCGGTGTCGTTGCTGACAAATTGCTCAACGTCGCCCTGGAGGAAGAACAAGTGGTTGTAGTCCAGGTTCTTCATGTAATTTTCGATCCATTCCCTGGAGGTGGCGGCGTCAACCGCGTGATGGGCGAAATGTTCTTCCTCCAGGAAGCGGGTGACCAATACCGCCGGATGGCGGTACAGCTGGTCGATTTGGGCGTCCACCGCGTTTGCCGCGACGGGCGCTGGCTTTGTTTTTGCGCCGGAATCGGCAGGTTGCCCGCACGCGGTAAGTGCCAATGAAAACGCCAGCGCCAGGCCGGGAATGCAGTTGTTAAGTCGCATAGGATTGAATCGCGCCAATCTATACCATGTTCCCGCCCCTGTCATTCAGGAAAGGGCGGTTTTATCATTACAATTGGGTAATCGATTTTACAAAGAGAACATGGAGGAATTGGCGAGTGGCGGTTTGCTTGAAGCCGTCCGCCGCTCCATTTTCCCCACGCTCTCCCGGTAAAAAATCCTCCGCGCCCCCGCGGTGAACCTGGTCAGCGACCGGAGTTAAACAACTTCACCGTCAACGCCTGCCAGAGCCGGCGAATTTCTTCCAGCCCCAGCAGCCACGCGGCGGTGAAGTACGCCAGCACCCCGGCGCCGCTGAGGATGAGCGCTTGGACGACGGTGAAAATTTTTCCGCCGTCGCCGACGCTGACCGTGACAAAATAGTACAAGCCCCGCACCAGCGCGGCCATCAGCAGCGTGGCCAGCAGGATTTTGCCGGCGCTGGCCATGAACGCGCGGTCGGCGATGACCCCGACGCGGCGGTGCAGCCACAGCCAGAGGAGCGCGGCGTTGAGCAACGCGGCGAGCGAGACCGCCAGCGGCAGGCTGCACAAATCCCAGCGCAGCACGCTGACGGCCAGCCAGATCAGCGCGAGGTTCAACACGATGCCGCTGACGCTGACCAGCGTCGGCACCAGCGGCCGGTTCAGCGAATAAAACGCGGGCGCCAGCACCTTGATGGCGGCGTAGCCGAGCAGGCCGACGGTGTAATAACGCAGCAACCCGGCGGTGCGCGCCACGTCGGCGGCGGTGTAGGCGCCCCATTGAAACAGCGCGCTGATGACCGGGGTCGCCAGCAGCCACAGCCCGACTGTCGCGGGCACGGCGAGGAACAACATGTACCGCAACCCCGCGCGCAGGCCGCGCCGGAACTCGTCCATGTCTTGCACCGCCGCTGACCGTGACACGGCGGGCAGCGTGACCATCGAGATGGCGACGCCGAACAGGCCGATGGGCAGTTGCGTCAGGCGGAAGGCGTTGTCGAGCCAGGTCACCGCGCCGTTGCCGAACGACGCGGCGAAACGGGTCATCACCAGCACGTTGATTTGCACGGCGCTGACGCCGATGATCGCCGGCCCCATCAGGCGAATGACCTGCAGCAGGCCGCGGTCGCGCCAATCCAGCTCGAACCGGTGCCGGAAGCCGAGCTGCCGCGCCCGCGGCGCCTGGATCAGCCACTGCGCCAGGCCGCCGAGCAGCACGCCGCCGGCGAAGCCATAGACGCATTTTTCCTTGTCAGCGAACGTGCGGTCAAGGCACCACGCGATGCCCACGCCGCTGACGATGGAGACCAGGTTGAACGCCATCGACGCCGAGGCCGGCAGGCCGAAGCTGCCGAGGCTGTTGAGCAGGCCCATGTACAGCGCGGCGAGGGCGGCGAACAGGATGAACGGAAACATGATTTGCGTGAGCGTCACCGTCAGCGGCAGCTTGCCGGAGGTGGCGGCGAAGTCCGGCGCGATGACGCTGACGATGGGGCCGCTGCATAACACGCCGAGCAGGCAGACGACGCCCAGGGTCACGAGCAGCGCGTTGAACACCAGGCTGGCGAGGCGCAACGCGGCGGGCCGGCCGTCGGTGACTAACAACTTGGAAAAAGTCGGCACGAACGCGCTGGACAACGCGCCCTCGGCGAACAAATCGCGCAGCATGTTCGGGATGCGAAAGGCGACCTTCAGCGCGTCGAGTTCGCGGCTCGCGCCAAAGATGCCGCTGAGCACCATTTCCCGCGCCAGGCCGAGGAGGCGCGAGCCGAGGATGGCCGCCATGATTTTGCCGGCGGACTTGGCGGTGCTGTTGCTTGGCGGCGCTGGCATTGATGCATTCTAATAACTCAGGGCCATGAAGTCACGCGGACACTAAGGTTGCCTGGGGGCGTCGAGGCGGGAGATTTGCCAGCCGAGCGCGCCGCGCGTGAGGCCGCCGCGGAACAGGTGGTTGGCCAGGGCGGCGCCAAAACGGTACGGCGGCGGGTTTGCCAGCAGGGCGCGGTCGGCATGGCGGATGAGTTCGCCGGCGAGCGTCAGCGTCGCGCCGCTGACGGTGAGTTGGCCGCTAGTGGAAATACAGGCGGCGGTTTTTTGCGCGAGGCGCAGCTGCGGGTCGGGGAATTTTTTGCCGAACCGGACGGCCTGGCCGTCGAAATTCCTGACCACGTTGACCAGGCCGCCGCTGACCGTCAGCGGCTGGGTTTTCAGCGCGACCAGTTCCTGTTGCAGCGCGGGCGACAACTCATCGTCAGCGGCGAGGAACAGCACCCAGTCGCGCGTGGCCTTCTGCAGCGCGAGCGCGCGGGCGTCGGCGGCGTCGGCGGGGTGGCGGATGAAGCGCGCGTTGAAGTCGGTGGCGATGAACGGCGTGCGATCGGCGCTGCCGCGGTCAACAATGACGATTTCGTCGGCGCTGGCGCGGACGCTTTGCAAACAGCGCGCCAGGGTAGGCTCGGCATTCAGGGTGATGAGGCAAACACTGAGGTTCATAATGGAGTGAATTTAGAGGAAAACGGCAAGCTGAAAACTGAAATCTGAAAGCCAAAACGGGAAACTCCGGCCACGAAGGCGCGAAGAAACTTGCACCACGAAGGCACCAAGGCACGAAGTGTTTTTTCAAATAAAACTTCGTGCCTTCGTGTCTTGGTGGTGCAAAGCTTTTTTAGAACCGATGACGGTAGCCGGCAATTGGGTGGTCCACGGGGATCGGGACTTCCTGCGCGCGGCCGTGTTGGCGCCGGATGGCGCTCAATTGTCGGCGCGCCTCTTTCACCTGGTCAAGCGCCACGCTCAGGATGCGCGCGGCTTCGTCGGGCGCGTGGAACGCCGCGCCGCGCGAGGAACTGACGAAATCCCACCGCCATTGCGCGCGCTGCACCAAGCGGCGGGCGGTGGCGAGTTCCTCGTCACTGGCGCCGTGCTCGGCGGCGTCCCTGGTTTCGTAATGGGCGCGGATGAGCAGGTCCTCCGCCTGGCCGCGCAGTTCGCCAATTTGTTGTTGTTGTTTTTCGACCATGGCTTCCAGGGTGGGACCGTCTTCCTTGTGGCAGGCGAGGCAGGTGCTCATGTTTTGCAACGGGTTGCGAGTCTGGTGGTCGCGGAATTCCCTGCCGTTCACGGTCAGCGTCGGCATGTGGCAGTCGGCGCAGGACAGGCCGCGGCGGGCGTGCGCGCCGCTGCTGGCCAGTTCGAAATCGGGATGCCGCGCCTTCAGCATCGGGGTTTTGCTGATCGCGTGGATGTAGTCGTGGTGTCCAATGCGGTCGTAATAACGCTCGATGGCGTCGGCGGAATAACCGTTTTTGCTCCAGGGCAGTTTGACCGTAATCGCGCCGCTGACGGTGTCGCGGTCGAGGTAATATTGCGCGTGGCACTGGGCGCAACTGAGCGAGCGCAGTTTCTTTTTCGAGGCGTTGCGAATGTCCCGGCCCGTGACGGCGGCATAGGCTTCCGCCAGATAAGGGCGGGTGACGGTAAGACGCATGGTCTTCGGGTTATGGCAATCCAGGCAACTGACCGGATTGCCGACCCGCGGGGCGAGTTGGCGCCAATTTTTTTGATAGAATATCGCGGCGCCCAGTTCATGCATCAGGCGCGGCACATCGGACGAATAAAAAACCAACTCGGCGGCCGGCGTGTCATCCCGCGCGAATTCACGGAAACGGGCGAGGGCGTTGGCGTGTCCGTAAGCGCGCCGGGCCAGCGGGGCGTCGGCATCGCCGGCCCGGAGCACGGCCAGGCGCGGATTGTCTGCCAGCGGGTTGTGAGCCTCATCGTCAGTGTCGGCGGTGGCTTGCCAGGAATCGTACTCCAGCGGGAAATATTGTCGCCAAGCCTCGGCGCTGGAACTGTATTCCGGAATTTTGGTAAAGCCGCGCTTGGCCGCCAATGCCAGCCACAGTCCGGCGCCGCTGCCGGACAGCATGAGGATAGCCACACAACCCCAGGCGATGAATCTTGGTTTCACGGAGCGTTTGAGCATACGTTAACAACCCGGTCGGGACAACCATGTAAAATCACGCCGGCGCGCAGGAATTTTATTAACCGCGGAGGCGCGGAGACGCGGAGTTTTTTATTAAATTAACTCTCCGCGCCTCCGCGTCTCTGCATTGAATGTGCTTTTAGAACTGATAGCGATAGCCGGCGGTGAGGCCCCAGGGCTGGTCGAGTTGATCGCCGAACTCGGCCTGGTAGTCGAGGTGGAGTTGGTTGTGGTCGTCGAGCTGCCAGATGATACC
>JAISBF010000162.1 GCA_031266335.1 Verrucomicrobiales bacterium | reverse complement strand
TGCCGGTCAACAGCCTGAAGGGCCACCTCGGTCACACGATGGCGGCGAGCGGCTGCCTGGAACTCATCGCGTCAATCAACATGATGCGCCGCGGCCGTTTCGCGCCGACGCTGAACCTCGACGAACCGGCGCCGGAATGCGCCACCGTCCGCCACCTGCGCGCCGACGAGCCGCTGACGGTGAACATCCTGCAAAAAAACAGCTTCGCCCTCGGCGGCACGAACTGCGCGCTGTTGGTGCGGAAGTGGGGGTGAAGTTTATTAAACACAGCATCCCGGCCTTGTTAGCGCTGATGCTGGTCGTCAGCATCAGCGGTTGCACTTCCGTGCCGATGGCTGATGACAGCGCCCAGGCCGAGGCGTTAAAATTAACCCCGCCGCCGGTGCGTGTTTTGGCGGTTGTGTTTTGTGGCGGGGTGGGTTAGTTTTTTTGCCTGCTATGGATCAGACGGAAATTATCAAGACAGTCAACAGCGTGTTAGCCAGGGAATTTGAGCTGGACGAGGCGCTGATGGTGCCGACGGCGAAATTCGGCGAGGACCTCGGTCTGGACAGCCTCGACGCGGTGGACATGGTGGTGGTGCTGGAACAGGCATTCAAGGTCAGACTGCGCGGCACCTACGCGGCGGACAAGATTCGCACGCTCGGCGATTTGTACGAGTTCATCGAGGACTTAACGCAAAACTCAAAGCTCAAAACTCAAAGCCACAACTAAAAAGGCAAAAGTCGCCTTGCGATTGGCCGGATGCGTCAGCCAGGTTTTGAGTTTTAAATTGTGGTTTTGCGGTTTGAGCTTTGAGTTATGAGATATTACCGGCGCCTCCTCATTCTGCCACATTACTTACTGGGCATTGCGTGGCTGATGGTGACGGCGGGACTGTTGTATCCGTATTTTTGGTGGCTTGGGTTTGCGCGCGAAAAATTATTCGCCTTTTTCAAGTTTCAAGGCGACGTGGTGTACGGCTTGCTGCGGCCTGTGGTGAATGGCATCACGGTCGTTAGGAAAGACGCTGACACTGACCGCGCGCGCCTGTTTGTCGCCAACCACCAATCGGTGATGGATGCGTTTGTGTTCTCGCGACTGGGCCTCACCCGCGTCGTACACGTCGCGAAAAACTGGCCGTTTCGCATACCGTTTTACGGGCGCTATTTGCGGGCGGCGGGATTCATCAACACGGACGAGGTCGGGTTCGACGAATTGTGTGCGCGCGCGCGGGCGTTGCTGGCGGACGGCGTCAGCGTGGTGTTTTTCCCCGAAGGCACGCGCTGCAAAACGCCGGGCCGCTTTCACAGCCTGGCCTTTCACGTCGCCATCGCCGTCGGCGCCGACGTGACGCCGGTCGCCATCAGCGGTCACGCGGCGATGCTGCCGCCGAAGGGCCGGCTGCCGCGCCCCGCCGCGTTGCGCTACACCATCCTGCCCGCCGTCAGCGTCAGGGATTTCCCCGGCGCCACCGGCCCGCTGACCATGGCGCGGCAAGTCCGTAACATCATCGTGACCGAACTGGCGGCGGGATAGCAAAGCTTCATTAACGCAAAGGCGCAAAGGGACAAAGGCGCGAAGAATTTTTTACAGGGAGAACATGGAGTTCATGGAGTTTTTTTAAAAAATAATCTCTATGGTCTCCCTGTTAAAAAAATTCTTTGTTCCTTGGTTCCTTTGTGTTAATGAAGCTGGTCTCAAATGATCACCAACTCAGCACCATGGTCGCGCGAACAGGCGTTGCAGGTTTATAACATCGACCGCTGGGGCGGCGACTACTTCAGCATCAACGCGGCGGGCAACATCAGCGCGCGGCCCAAGCGCGCGGCCGGGCCGGAGTTGGACTTGACCGCGGTGGTCGCCGCGGCGCGCGGGCAGCAATTGTCGTTGCCCTTGCTGATCCGCTTCCAGGACTTGTTGCGCCACCAGGTCGCGGCGTTGAACGAGAGCTTCCGCCACGCCATCCGCGAGCATAATTACCAGGGGCAGTACCGCGGCGTGTTCCCCATCAAGGTGAACCAGTTGCGCGAGGTGGTGGAGGAAATCCAGGACGCGGGCGCGCCGTACAACTTCGGGCTGGAGGTGGGGAGCAAGCCGGAGTTGTTCGCGGCGCTGGCCATTCACCAGAACCCGGAGAGTTTGCTGATTTGCAACGGCTACAAGGACGCCGAGTTCATCCGCATGGCGTTGTTGGGGCGCAAGCTCAACAAGCAAGTCGTCATGGTCATCGAGAAGCTGGAGGAATTGCCCCGCGTGCTGGGCGTGGCCGCGGAAATGGGCGTTGACCCGCTGCTCGGCATCCGCGTGCGCCTGCAAGCGAAAGGCGCGGGCAAGTGGGCCTCCTCCGGCGGGGAGAACGCCAAGTTCGGCCTCAGCACCGCGGAGTTGCTGGCGGCGGTGGAGTTGTTGCGGCAGCAGGGCAAGGAGCACCTCTTCCAACTGGTACACTTCCACGTCGGCTCGCAAATTCCCGATCTCCTGACCGTCCAGCGCGCGGTGCGCGAGGCGGCGCGTTACTACGCCAAGTTGCGCAAGATGGGGTTCGCCATCAACTACCTCGACGTCGGCGGCGGGCTGGGCGTTGACTACAACGGCAGCCGCACCACCGCGGAAAGCTCGACCAATTACACCCTGGAGGAATACACCCGCGACATCGTCCACAACATCGCCGACATCTGCGCGGAGGAACAGGTGCCCCAGCCCGACATCGTCAGCGAGAGCGGCCGGGCGGTGGTCGCCTACCACTCCGTGCTGCTGGTGGAAGTGTTCGGCTCCATCGCCAAGGACAAAGGCCACTTCCCCGCGCCGGCCGCTGACGATCACAAACTGGTCAAGGACATCGCCGCGGTGCTGAAAAAACTCAACCGCCGCAACCGCCGCGAGTGCCTGCACCAGGCCAAGCTGATCAAGGAGGAAGCCGCCACCCGGTTTGAAGTCGGCCTGCTGGACTTGCCGGCCAAGGCGCGCGTGGAAACCGGCTTCTGGAAAATCGTCGAGTCCATCGTCCAGTTGTACCATCGCGGCGTCGGCGGCAAAATGCCTGACGAGGTGCGCGAATTCCAATCGCAACTGGCCGCGCAGTACCTGTGCAACTTCTCCGTGTTCCAGTCGCTGATCGACCATTGGGCCGTCGGCCAACTCTTCCCCATCGCCCCCATCCACCGCCTGAACGAGGAGCCGACCGAGGACGCCACCCTGGTGGACATCACCTGCGACTCCGACGGCAAAATCGACACCTTCATCAACGACGATGACGTGCGTCACACCCTGCCCTTGCACAGCCTCAACGGCCAGCCCTACATCCTGGGCTTCTTCCTGATGGGCGCCTACCAGGATGTGATGGGCGACCTGCACAACCTCTTCGGCCCCGTCACCGAAGCGCACGTGTTCCTGGACGAAGACGAACCGTCCGGCTTCTACATCGAGGAAGTCATCCCCGGCTTCACCATCAGCCAAGTGCTGGACGACGTGCAATACGAAACCAACGTCCTCGCCCGCCAGATGAAAGCCCAAATCGACCAGGCCATCAAAGCCGACGTGCTCAAACCCAGCGAAGGTATGCGCTGGCTGGAAGAGTACGAAAAAGGGTTGACCAAACCCACCTACCTCGCCATCTAGATTTTTACCGGGAGATCACGGAGTTCACGGAGGTTTTTTAAAAAAATAATCTCAATGCTCTCCATGTTCTCCCTGTAAAAAATTCTTCGTTCCTTTGCCCCTTTGCGTTAATGAAGCTTTTAACGCTCGCTTGCGGGGACGATTTCGACGCTTTTAATCTCGACGCGCTTGGTCGGGGCGCTGGCTTCGCCGCCGCCGCGGCTGGTCACCGGGGTGTTGCCGATTTTTTCCAGCACCTCGTCGCCCTTGACGAGTTGGCCGAAGCCGGTGTATTGCCGGTCCAGGAACGGGCAGGGGGCCAGGCAGATGAAGAATTGCGAGCCGGCGGAGTCCGGGTGCTGGCTGCGCGCCATGGAGATGACGCCGCGCAGGTGCGGCCGCTCGTTGAACTCGGCCTTGATTTTGTAGCCGGGGTCGCCGGTGCCCCAGCGGTGCTGCTGGGCCGTGTCCTTGGTCAGCGGGTCGCCGCCCTGGATCATGAAGCCCTTGATGATGCGGTGGAAGGCGGTGCCGTTGTAAAAGCCGGACTTGGCCAGCTGCTTGAAATTCTCGACGGTTTTGGGCGCGACATCGTCCCACAAGGACAACACCAGCTCCCCCTCGGTGGTTTTGATAATGGCAACTTCGTTGGACATGGCGGGCAGGTTGGCGGAGAACAGGCCGGTCAACAAGATAATAATTAAGAGCTTTTTCATCGGTGGCCGGATGGTAGCTTAAAGAACTCAAAACTCAAATCGCAAAACCATAACTGATTAACGCAAAACTGGCTGACGTCGAGGTCTGACGCCGCAGGCGGGTTTTGAATTTTGCCTTGTGGTTTTGCGATTTGAGTCTTGAGTTTTGAGTTCTTATGACTCACTACCACTGGACCAACACCTTCAGCGCCCTGTTCAACCGGGCGGTCACCAAGTATCAACAAGGCGAACGCGGGGCGGAGCATTTTTTCACCGCCGCTGACAAGGAGTTCCTCGCCGCCATCGGCCACACGGCGCAGGAGCTGTACGATTTCGCCGAGGACGCGGCCACCGGCGGCGAGCCGGATGCCGGCACGGCGCTGACGGTGGCGGCGGTGCGGCGCGATTACTTTTTAGTCGCGCAACACGGCCGGTTCACCGGCCGCGCGCAACCGACCGCGACCTTGCCGGCGAAGACCGCCGCCGTCGATGGCATCGAGTGGCTGCCGCGCCTGATCGAGAAAGCGAAGCGCAAACTGGCGGGGGAGCTGGCCGCGGACTTGATGTTTGGCTGCGGCGGCGACCGGGCGTTCCTGCGCCAGTTCGACATTCATCCGGCGGATTTCCTCCGCCACGTCTGGGCCGCCGACGGTGACGACCGCAAAATCATCGACTGGGTGAAAGGAAATCTCAAATCTCAAAACTCATAACTCAAAACCACCAGGCAAAACGCAAAACTCGCCTGCGGCGTTAGACATCGGCGTCAGCCAGTTTTGCGTTAGTCAGTTGTGGTTTTGCGATTTGAGTTTTGCGATTTGCGTTCTTCAATACGACTTAGCAAATACCACACGTTGTTTGCTCGTCCTGCCGGTGAACGGGCAGACGCCCGCCTCGGCGGCGTCGAAGGGGATGCAGCGGATGGTCACTTTCAAGTCGTTCTTGAGTTGTTCCTCCACGGCCGCGTCGCCGCCCCAGTGCGCCAGCGCGAAGCCGCCGTGCGGTTCCGGTTGCGCCGCGTTTTGCGGCGTGAAGTAGGCGTAAAATTCCTCCCGCGTGTCAATCCGCCGCGTGTGCGCCTCGCGGAACGCCAGCGCGCGGTCGTAGAGACCTTGCTGGATTTCCTCCAGCAACCCGGCGGCGCTGGTGATGAACTTCTCGCGCTGGAACGACTGCCGGTCCCTGGCGTCGCGGTCACGGCGGCCGACGAACACGCTGCCGCTGGCCAGGTCGCGCGGGCCGATTTCCACCCGCAGCGGCGCGCCTTTTTTAATCCAGTCCCAGGTCTTGCCGCCGCCCGCCAGGTCGCGGGTGTCGAGCTTCACCCGCAGCGGCTCGCCGCGCCAGGTCTGCCGCCGCAACTCCGCCGCCAGCGCCTCGCAGGCGGCGAGGATGGCGGCGCGCTGGTCGGCCTTGGGCGTCACCGGCAAAATCACGATTTGCGCCGCGGCCACGCGCGGCGGCAAGCGCACGCCGTTGTCGTCGCCGTGCGCCATGATCAGCGCGCCGATGAGCCGCGTGCTGACGCCCCAGCTCGTCGTGTAGGCGAACTGCGGCGTGTTATCGCGCCCGACGAACTTGATGCCGGCCGCCCGGGCGAAGTTCTGCCCGAGGAAGTGCGACGTGCCGGCCTGGATCGCCTTGCGGTCCTGCGCCATCGCCTCGATGCACAACGTCCGTTCCGCGCCGGGGAACCGCTCGCGCTCGCTCTTTTCGCCCGCCAACACCGGCAGCGCCAGCTGATCGCGCGCGAAAGTCTCATACACGCCGAGCATCCGCTCCGTCTCGCTGACCGCGTCGGTCGCGGTCTCGTGCGCGGTGTGCCCCTCCTGCCACAAAAATTCCGCCGTGCGCAGGAACAGGCGCGGGCGCAGCTCCCAGCGGACGACGTTGGCCCACTGGTTCAGCAACAGCGGCAAATCGCGGTACGACTGCACCCAGCGCGCGAACGACGCGCCGATGATGGTCTCCGAGGTGGGCCGCACAATCAGCGGCTCGGCCAGTTCACCGGTGGGGACGAGTTCACCGTCAGCGCCCGCTTCCAGCCGGTGATGCGTGACCACGGCGCATTCCTTCGCGAAGCCGGCGACGTGCGCGGCCTCTTGTTGCAAGTAACTGAGCGGGATGAACAGCGGGAAATAAGCGTTCTCATGCCCGGTCTCCTTGAACATGCGGTCGAGCTGCCGCTGAATCTGCTCCCACAAACCGTACCCCCACGGCTTGATAATCATGCACCCGCGCACCTCGGAGTTTTCCGCCAAATCGGCAGCGGCGACGACTTGCTGGTACCATGCGGGGAAATCCTGTTCACGGGTCGGGGTGATGGCGGTCTTGATGTTGCTCATAAAGGGGCCAACCCTAACGGAAAGCTGCTGGATTCCAAGCGTAGAAAACAACAGTTCACCGCGGAGACGCGGAGAATTTTTTACAGGGAGATCATGGAGTTCATGGAGGTTTTAAAAAAAGAATCTCAATGTTCTCCATGATCTCCCTGTAAAAAAAAACTCCGCGCCTCCGCGTCTCCGCGGTTATCAATCAATAATTCACTTGCCGGCGGTGTTCTATCGTTGTAATACACTACGGCATGTTCCTGCACCTCAACCCCCAGAGCGGCGTCCCGGTTTACCGCCAAATGGCGCGGCAATTGCAGGAACGCATCGCCGCCGGGCAACTGGCCGACGGCGCGCAACTGCCCTCGGTGCGCGAGCTGTCCGCCGAACTCCATGTGAATCCGCTGACGGTGGCCAAGGTTTACCAGTTCCTCGAACGCGACGGCCTGGTCGAGTTCCGGCGCGGCCAGGGCACGTTCGTCGCCGCTGACCGTGCGCAATTGAGCAAGGCGCGGCAGCAAAAACTGATCCGGCACGCCGTTGAGCAGGTTGTCAGCGAAGCCCGTCATCTCGGCCTTTCCCTCGAACAACTCCAACTACTCATCCAGAAAAGTTATGAACGCAAACCATCCTGAACCCGCCATCGCGTTGTCCAACGTCAGCCGTTGCTTCAACGGCGGCCAACTGGCGCTGGACACGCTCACCCTCAGCGTCCCGCGCGGCGGCGTGTACGGCCTCCTCGGGCGCAACGGCGCGGGCAAAACCACCGCCATCAAAATCATGGCCGGCCTGCTGCGACCGGACGCCGGCACGGTCAGCGTGCTCGGCAAGGACCCGTTCACCTTCACGCCCGCCGACCGGCAGCGGGTCGGGTACCTGAGCGAGCAACAAATCCTGCCCGCCAATTACCGCGTCGGCGCGCTGGCGGATTTTTGCGCGGCGTTTTATCCGCGCTGGAACCGCGAGCTGGTCGCGCAATTGCTGGGCAAGTTCAACATCGGCGGCCGCCGCAAAATCAAGGAACTGTCGCACGGCACGCAGCGGCAGGTGGCGTTCATCCTCGCCCTCGCGCCGCGGCCCGAATTGCTCATCCTCGACGAACCCGCCGCGACGCTGGACGTGGTGGCGCGGCGCGCGTTGCTCGACGAGCTGTTGCGGCTGTTGCGCGACACGGACGGCGCCGCCACCATCCTGATTGCCTCGCACATTTTGTCCGACCTTGAGCGCATCGCCGACCAGGTCGGCATCATCGCGCGCGGCCAAGTCATCGTCAGCGAGCCGCTGGACGAACTCGCCGAGAGTGTGCGGCAAATCCGCTTCCACTCGTTCCGGCACGGGGCAGGGGACTTCACCTATCCCGGCGCCCTGCGCACCGTCCGCGGCCAGGACGAGGTGCTGGTCACCGTCCGGCTCCGCGACCCCGCCGAGCCGGCGCGGGTGGCGGCCCGTTATGCCGCTGACCATGAGGTGCGGCATCTCAACCTGGAAGACATTTTCTACGAACTGGCCACCCGCTGACGATGAAAGGCTGACATGCAAACCTGGCTGTTAATCAAGCATGAGTTTCGCGCGGGCCTCTGGTATCTCATCCTCGCGCCGCTGGTGGTGTCGGTTTATTCACTGCCCCTGGTGCAATTCCCGCTGCCGCTGTGGTGCTTGGCGCTGTTCTTGGTGCTGAGTTTTGCCTACCGCGAATTCTGCCCCGATTTTGCTCCCCTTGAACGCGCCAAACAGCTGGGCGCGCTGGAGTTCATGTTCACGCGCGCCATCGCGCGGCACAAGTGGCTGCTGGCAAAAAATTTGTTTTTCTGGTGCGCCTGTTTCTGGCCGCTGCTGCCGGCGGCCTGTCGTTGCCTGACCGTCAGCGGCCACTTCGACTCACCGTCAGCGGCGGCGTTATTCCTGCAAGTTTGGCTGGCCGCGTTGTTGTGCCAGGCGTTGTTTTACTATTGCCGCGCCCAGCTTTGGCTGATCGTGTTGCTGTGGATGTTGTCACTGCCCGGCTTGGTAATACTTTTGGCCCTGGGGTTGGACTTGGCGGATTATCAGGCAAGTGCGAGAAAATTCTGCGCCGGCTATTTCCTGCCGCTGACGGCGGGTCTGCTGGCGCTGACCGTCTGGCTGCATTATCACTTGGTCAGGCGCTTGTCCGCTTGGGGGGTATATTGATATGAAACTGCGGCGGGAACTTGGCTGGTATTGGAAATTTTACTGGCACGCGGACGATCGCTGGCCGCTGGGCCTGGCGCTGATATTTGCCATTTTCTATGCGGCAGTCCTGCTGCTGTGTTATTTAACCGATGGTTGGGCGGCGGCCCGCCTGGCGCTGCTGGTGCTGCCGTTCAGCTGCCTGCTCCTGTGGCCGTCGTGCGACGACGCCGACCGTCAGCGGGTGCTGCCTTGCGCGGAATTCATGCTGACCCGGCCGGTACACCGCCGGCGTTTATATTACAGCCGACTGCTGCTCGTCGGCCTGTATGTGCTGCCGGGCGTATTGCTCGGCGGCGCGGTGCCCGTCGCGCAGCCTCACTGGGAACTCACGGCCGACACCGTCAGCGAACAACAACTCAACGCCTACCGGCAACATTTCCCCGGCACCGCGCTGACCGTCAGTGACGCGACCCCGCTGACCATCCCCAAGCAGCGCGCCGTCCTCAGAAACGTCGTGCGGGTGCCCTGGGGCAACGTGTACGCCGCGGGCATGGTGGCGAGTTGCGGGCTATTGTTATTGCTGTTCATGCAAGGTCTCTTGCTGCTGCCGTGGCCCCGGAAATTTTATCAATATGCGCCGATGGTGGCCTGGGTTATCTACCTGATTATCTTCAACGGAAAACCGTCGGGCCAGCCTGGGGCGCTAGACCTGCAATTCTTCTTCGCCGACTGGTGGCGACTCCTGCTCCCGGCGCTGCTCGTCACCGCCGCGCTGACACAATGGCTGGTTTGCCGGCGGTTGACCAGGCTGGAGTGTTGAGCGGCCGTAGCTACATTAACGCAAAGGCGCAAAGGAACAAAGGCGCAAAGGTGTAAAGAATTTTTTTTTAACAGGGAGATCATGGAGTTCATGGAGGTTTTAAAAAAAAGAATCTCCATGTTCTCCCTGTAAAAAAACTTCTTCGCGCCTTTGTTCCTTTGCGCCTTTGCGTTAAGGTAGCTCTGTAGCTGCCGCCTTATTCCGCCACGTTTTGGCGGTCGAGGTTGCCGCCCTGGAGGCGTTGGACGTTGAGGACTAGTTTGATGGTGACGCCGATCGGCTCGTCACCTTTTAGCGGGGTGAATTCATAGCCGCGCAGACTCGCCTCGTCGGTCGCGGGGCGCGGGTCGCTGATGTGGCGGAGGCCGGCGGGGATGAAGTTGTAGTGGGTGCCGTCCGGGTAGTGGACGGTGAAGTTGACCCGGTTGGCGGGTTTGGGCAGGGCGACGCGGAAGTGTTGGCTGGCGCCGGAGAATTTCGGGGTGACGGTGGGGCGCAGGGTGGCGAGGTCGAGGGCGCGCGACTTGGGCAATGGGTCGAGGTGCAAGGCGGTTTTATCTTCCGGGGTGAGGTAGCGGTGCGGGAGGATGACCGTCTCGGCCTGTTTGACCAGGAGGGCGATGAGGCCGGTGTTGTTGACGCCGGGGGCGGGGGCGAGGTTGACGGTGAGCGGGGCGAGGGTGGCGGCGGTGAGCGTGGCGGTTTGGTAAGGGAGCTTGAGCATGGCGTGCAAGACCTCAGTGTACACGCGGCGGACGGTAGTGAAGTCATTGATGGCGTGCTCGACTTTAAGGATGTCGTTGAGAATCTCTTTATAACCGGCGGTCGTGTCACCGGAGATGCCGTACTTCTCCCCAAGCATGGCGAGGGCTTCAAGGTGGAGAGAAGCCCACTTAATTTGACCGGCGATGGTAGTGGGGAGGAAGTCACGTCTGATTAAATAATAATCTTCAGGGGTCATTCCCAAGAATATGACCATATTTCCATTGAATAGCAATCTTTTTCCTGCGTAAATTGTGTCTATCAGAGTAGCTAGACCGTCTAGCGCGACCGCTAGAGCGTCTAGCGAGACCGCTAGACCATCTAGCGCGACTGCTAGAGCGTCTAGCGCGACCGCTAGAGCGTCTAGCGCGACTGCTAGACCATCTAGCGCGACCGCTAGAGCGTCTAGCGCGACCGCTAGACCGTCTAGCGCGACTGCTAGAGCGTCTAGCGCAACCGCTAGACCATCTAGCGAGACTGATAGACCGTCTAGCGAGACGACTAGACCATCTAGCGAGACTGCTAGATCATCTAGCCTTAGTGTCTTGGTGTCTTCGTGGTGCAAAGTTTCTCCCTCCGTCACATGACCGTCGTCGCTGACCACTGGGAGCGCCGGCTTCCAGCCGGCTGGTTCACCTGCTGGGGTTAGTCTGCCGGCTGGAAGCCGGCGCTCCCAGTCATGTCGTGGTGTTGCTCGCTGGGTATGGTGGTTTTAAAAAAATTCCTCTGCGTCTCCGCGTCTCTGCGTTGAATGTGCTTCCGCGTTGAATGTGCTTTAAAATGAAAAACCTTACAAAATCCTTGCGCTGGCTGTCGCGCTTGCTACAAAGGTTGCCCTATGCAAATCCGCCAACTCCTCAGCCTCGTCGTTTCCTTGCTCCTGTTCCTCACCGTCAACACCGCGCGCGCCGAGCGGGTGTTGCATTATTTCGAACTGCCGCTGATTGTGCCGGCGGCCCAGCCGATGCCGATGGACGGCGACCCGGCGAAGTGGCGCGGCTTGCCGGAATACAATCACGCGCCGTTGTGGGAGATGTTGCGCTCCAACGGCGAGCCGCTGATTACCAAGGCGCTGGCCGCGGAGCTGGGCGGCGTCATCCGCCTGTGTTACGACGACGAGGCGCTGTACATCTCCGTGGCGTGGCGGGATTTCGCCGCGGGCACCAATCGCGCCGCTGCCGGGGACGCGGCCCGTTGGGACGCGGGCGGCGAGGGGTTCGAGTTGCATCTCAAGGCGGGCGACGCGCGGATTTTCCACCTCGCCAGCTGGCCGTCGGCGGACGGCAAGGCATTGTCCGTGGCCGGGCGGCACGAGGGCGCGGCGGCGTGGCAGGATTTGGCCGGCGTGGCGACCGCCGCCGGCCGGCACACCGGCGCCGACCGATATTTCCAGGAAGTGCGCCTCCCGTGGCGCCTGGTGACCGGCGGCGGCAAACCGGCGGCCAGTGAGCAGTTGTGGCTGGGCGTGGACTTGGTGTACAACGCGCTGCCGCAAGCCGCGATGCTGACGGTGAAGCAGGCGATGATTGACACGGCGCTGCCGGCGCGCGGGACGCCGCTGTGCTTCCTCACCGCCGAGCCGCCGAAGTGGAACGAGATGGGCATTTTCAACCCCGCCGCGTGGGGCGCGCTGACGTTCGGCGCCGCGGACGGCGGCGGGCCGGTGGCGAAGAACTGGTGGAGCTACAGCCTGCGCGACTGGACCATCGGCCGGCCCGCGGCCGCGCCCGTCATTGACGGCGACGCGGCGGAGTGGGCGCCGGCCGCGTGGCGCGAGCTGGCCTATATTCCCGGTTTTTACGGCGACCGCTTCGCCGGCCGGGTGGCCATGAGTTATGACGCGGACAATCTCTATCTCGCCGGCACCTTCACCTGTTTCGGCCAGATTGCCAATTTGAAAACCGAGGCGACCCAGGCGGGCTTCGGCGGCGGCGACAATTTGCAAATCCGCCTGTTCAACGGCAAGAAGAAAGTCAACCTGTGCGCCTGGCTGGACAGCAGCACGGGCCAGCCGGTCATTACCGCCGACGGCGTGGATTTGCCGAACCCGTTCCTGCTGCGCCAGGGCGCGCGGGCGGCGTTCCAGCTCGCGCCGGATAAAAAATCCTACACGCTGGAACTGGCGCTGCCATGGAAGGAATTGCTCGGCGCCGCGCCGGCAGCGGGCGACCAAATCCAGTTCTCGCTCCAGCCGTGGTGGGCCGACTTGCACCAGCGCTACTCCATCATCAGCGTCACCGGCCTGAAGCCGCGCGGCGCGCTGGACCTCCCCTACCAGATGCCGCGGGACGCGGAACTGAGCCTCGGCGTGTTCAAGCCGAACGGCGAGCTGGTGCGCTGGCTCGGGCAGTCCGAGTTTCGCGCCCAGGGCGCGCATAGCGCCGGCTGGGACGGCCTCGACCAGTGGGGCGAGCCTGCCGCCGCCGGCGACTACTTGGTGCGCGGCGTCTGGCACGCGCCGCTGAGCACGGAGTATCTCGCCACCGTCAACAACCCCGGCACCCCACCGTGGCCGACCGCCGACGACCGCGGCGACTGGCTCGGCGACGAGGCCAACCCGCAGGCCGCCGCCACTGACGGCGACTGGGTTTACCTCAGCTCGCCCGGCGCCGAGTACGGCTCCTACGTCATCGCCGTGGACGGTCACGGCCAGCGGCAGTGGGGCCTGCCGCTTGACAGCACGCCGCGCCGCGCGGTGCTGGCGGTCGAGGGCGATTACGTTTACCTGCTGAACTCCGGCCCGATTATCACCGACAGCAGCAAGGGCGCGCTGTTCACCGGCAGCAACGCCATCGGCCGCACCCTGCTGACCTGCGTGGAAAAAAGCACCGGCAAGCTCGCGCGCTTCAGCAAGGAAATCCCCAAGCGAATCGTCGCCAAATGGCCCTACAAATCCGCGTACTACTGGATGTGGGAGCTGCGCAACAATCAAGCCTTCACCCCCGCCGTCAACGGCGGCCAGCCGCGCTACGCCTCGACCGACGTGTCCGAGGGCACCAACTCGCTCGGCCTCGCCGTGGTCGGTGACAAATTATATATCGGCTTCTTCGACGACGACCAAATCGCCGAGTACGACGCCGTCACCGCCCAGCCCACCGGCGTCACCGTCAGCCTCCCCGCCCCGGTCGGCTTGCACAAGCTGGATGCCAAGACCCTGCTCGCCGTCAGCGGCACGCAAGTGGTCAAGGTGGATTTGCCGACCCGGCAAGTCACGCCCTTCATCGTCAGCGGCCTGGTCGCGCCGTTCGCGGTGACGACGGGCCAGGACGGCAGCGTCTATGTCAGCGACTGGAAGGACTCGTTCCAAGTCAAGCAATTCAGCGCCGACGGCCAGTTCGTCAAAGCCATCGGCAAACCCGGCGGCCGCCCGTGGGTCGGCCCGTGGGAGCCGGACGGGATGCTGGTGCCGAGCGGCATCGCGGTCACCGCTAGCGGCCGGCTGTGGGTGACGGAGGACGACGGCACCCCGCGCCGCGTCAGCGTGTGGGACACCGCCAGCGGCGCGCTGGTCCGCGATTACATCGGCCCGACCGCCTACGGCGGCGGCGGTTATTTTTGGATTGACCCGAAGGACCCGACGCTGGCCATGAGCCACGCCACGCGCTTCAAGGTTGACTACGCGACGAAAAAATACACGCCGCTGGCGGTGACCTGGCGGCGGCACGATTTGTTCGACTGCTTCGTGCCGAACGCCGCCGACACCAACGGCCCCGCCGCCGTGCGCTACCACGGCCAGGACGAGTACGTCGCCATCTCGCACAACCGCGGCGTGCTCGGCATCCTCAAGCGCGAGGGCGAGCTGTATCACCAGGTCGCCGCGTTCGGCTGGCGCGGGCCGAACCCCGTCACCACCGGCGACGGCACCTACACCTCCGCGTGGGACAGCGACATCGGCTACCATGCTTACCCGAATTATTATCCCGAATTCTTCAAGGGCCACAACGACGACTGGCTCAGTTGGGCGGACGCTGACGGTGACCGCCGCGTGTCGGCGCAGGAAATGCAGTGGCAAAAAACCGCCGCCGTCGCGCCCGCCCCCGGCGCGCCGTTGGGCCGCGGCGCGAGCGGCTGGAGCGTGGGCGTCGGCTGGGACTTGAGCATCTACTTCGTCGCCGGCCACCAAAAAAACTACGCCCTCTACCGCCTCTCGCCGGAGTGGAAAAACGACGTGCCGCATTACGACTTGGCCAAGGCGCGCTTCCTGAGCCACACCAGCGGCGGCGCGCAGCAAATCTACGTCACGCGCGACGGCAAGGTCATCGTCAGCTACTCGTATGAATACGAGCGTGGCAAAAACTCGTTCGAGGCCTACGACGCTGACAGCGGCCAATTCCTCTGGGCGCTCGCCTTGCCCGGCAAGCTTGAGGGCCACGGCGTCCACGCCACCGGCGCGATTTACGACTACGAGGTGCCCGGCCTCGGCAACGTCGTCCTCACCTGGAACTGGCACGGCAACGTCCTCTCGTATTTGTTCACCACCGACGGCGACTACATCGGCGCGCCGCTCGCCGCCAACCAGACCGGCCCGCACGCCGCCAAGGGCGAGAGCTTCCGCGGCGGCTACCAGTTCAACGGCGAGCAATACATCATCAACGGCGCGAGCCAGATGATGCACATCTTGAAATTGCACGGCCTCGAGCCAGACCAGGCCGGCAAGTTCCAGTTCAACTACCAACTGACCGAGGACGCCGCGCGGCGCGCCGCCGCCGGGCGTGACGTCGCCGCTGCCGGCGCGCCGGCGGCCAAGCCCGCCATCACCGTCAGCGTCGCCGCCAAGCCGCCGGTCATTGACGGCCAGCTGGACGACTGGAATCTCGCCGGCGCGGTGAACATCACCCGCAGCGAGGGCCGCAGCGCCGAGGTCGCGCTGGCGCGGGATGCCGGCCACCTGTACCTCGCTTACAAGGTGTGGCAGACCACCCCGCCGCTGCGCAACGGCGGCACCGACTGGCAGAAACTGTTCATCACCGGCGATTGCGTGGACTTGATGCTGCAAAGCGACGCCAAGGCCGATCCGGCGCGCACGAAAGCCGCCGCCGGTGACGAGCGGCTGGTGCTGAGCGTGCTCGACGGCGAGCCGGTGGCGGTGCGTTACCGTCCCGTGTCGCCCGGCGCCAAGTCGCCGGCGGTGCTGCTGGCCGCGCACCTGGACGAAGTCATCAAGCTGCCGTCCGCGAAAATCGCCGTCCAGCGCAACGAAAAGGAGGGGTGGTATGTCGTCGAGGCCGCCATTCCGCTGTCAGACCTCGGCGTCAGCGCCGCTGCCGGTGACGTGTGGCGCGGCGATGTCGGCGTGATTTTCGCCGATGTCTCCGGCCGCAACCGCGCCCTGCGGGCCTATTATTATAACCAAAAAACCACGCTGACCGAGGATTTGACCACCGAGGCCACGTTGCAGCCCGCCGAGTGGGGTGAGTTGCGGCTGGAAAAATAAGCGCGCCGCCCACGCGAGCATCACGACAAAGCGCCACCGAACATCAACATGGTCGTGGCGCTTTTGTCTATGCTGACCGTCGATTTCGTCATCCTAAGCGTCGTCGCGGGAGTGGCGGCGCCCGGAAGGAACTTCAACGGCGCCGACGCAGGCACACCAGCAGCGCGGCGCCGCCCGCGAACAGCAGCCACGCGGACGGTTCGGGGATGAGCGCGAGACTCAGCCCGCTGTCGGTGATTTGCAAATCCAGCAATTCACTGCCAGCGCCGGTGAGCGACCAGGTCGCGTCGTTCAGCGTCAGCGCCGCCGCCTTGAGCACCTCCAGGGAACCGCCGGCCGCGGCCATGAACTCCGCCAGCGCCGCACTGTCAGTGTCGCCGAGATAGCCGATGTTGAGGATGTAGGTGTTGGTCGCGCCCAGCGTCAGCGTGCCGTCAATGTCCACGCTGTCGTAGCTGGTGCCGTCGAACTGCCACTCGTAGGTCAGCGTGCTCGCGCCGTTGCTCCACGTCACATTGCCGCTGCCGGCAGCGTCGTTGCCGACGAAATGCAGCGTGCCGGTCGCGTCCAGGTCGCCGGGGCGCAGGGTGTAATTCTGGCCGGCGTCACGGAAATTCGCGCTGCTGCCGAGGATCTTGCCCGTGCCGCCCAGTTTGCCGTTGTTGTTCCACGAGAATTTTTCCAGCGTGACGTTGCTGTTGTAAAACAGGCTCGCGTTTTCCCAGACTTGCACCAGGTTCGACGAAGTGATGTCGGCGGTGCCGCCCACAATCAGCGTGCTCCCGCCGCGCACCGACGTGTTGCCGCGATAATCGGCGGAACCGGTGATGCGCACCGTCAGCGTGCTGTCGCCTGACAAATTCAAGCCGTAATTATCCGTGCGGGCCGAGTCCTCCGTCTGGTTGTAAATGCGGTCAATGGTCACGTCCGCGCTATTGCCCTGGATGGTGTAATTGAACGCGCCGGTGGCGTTGGCGCTGGATAAATACAAATTTTTGATGTCAATGGTGTAACGGGTTTTGTTGGCGTCCCAACTGCCCGGAGACAATCCCCCGCCATTAGCGGCTCCGTTGATGAATTTGCCGCTAAAGCTGATGCCGGGACTGATGCCGATGTTACTGCCACCCTGATTGAGTTGCAACTGGATGCCTTGGGCAAAAGTGATGTCATTGTCCAAGACATACGTGATCGGTTGGGAGACATTCTCCAGCAACCACTGATAACCGCTGAAATACAGCGCGTTGCCGGTCAAGTGCAGCGCCGTGTTGCCGCGAAATTTTATCCCGCTGATACTGATGTTGGCCAGATCATTGTACGACGTCACGGTACCGCCGACATTGAGATTGGCGGTGGTATCCAAGCCAATGACGCTGCCCGGCAGCGGCGCCGTGCCGGAATACCAGTTGGCGCCGGTGCTCCAGTTCGCGTCCTCCTGCGTGCCGTTGCCAATCCACGTGTCGGCAACAAGATTGCCGGTTGCCGCTGACAGTGACAGGGCGACGGTCAGCGCCAGTTTTTGTAATCCATGTTGGTTAGTTTTCATGATGTTTGCTCCGAGTTTATTTTCAGTTTAATTGCCACAAAAAAGCACAGAAAACACAAAGGGGTTACCAAGAGGACATGGAGGAATTGGAGTGGGGCCTTTAATTGAAGCCAACCTGCCTCCAATAACTCCAGGTCCTCTTTGTAAAAAATTATTTCCGCCACACGCCGCTGACGCTGACCGGCGGACTGTGCCGCAAGGGGAATAAAACGAGTAAAGCCTTGCCGAGAAATTAACGGCTTGAGGGTGAGCGCGTGAGCGCGTGAGCGCGTGAGCGCGTGAGCGCGTGAGCGCGTGAGCGCGTGAGCGCGTGAGCGCGTGAGCGCGTGAGCGCGTGAGCGCGTGAGCGCGTGAGCGCGTGAGC
>JAISBF010000145.1 GCA_031266335.1 Verrucomicrobiales bacterium | reverse complement strand
CCGACGGTGTTCGTGCCGAACTCGGCGCCGGCCTCATCTGGCAACTGGACACTAACAACCAACTTCACTTGGATTACGAAGCTAGCTTCGGCGACAAATACGACAAACCCTGGGGACTGTCAGCGGGCTACCGGCACCAATTCTAAAGACCACTTGCACCACGAAGACACCAAGGCACAAAGGTTTATTTGAAAAATAGCCTTCGTGTCTTGGTGGTTCATCAATAAAAAATCTCCGCGGGTCTTGGTGCCTTGGCGGTGCAAATTTTTTCTGGCGCACCCCGCGCTTTTAACCTATGGTGCCCTTTCTTTAAATTCAACGACAAGGAATGCGCATGGCAGTTAAAAAAATTGAGGCGATCATCAAACCGTTCAAGCTAGAGGAGGTCAAGGAAGCCCTCACGGAGATCGGGGTTGAGGGCCTGACCGTCACCGAAGTCAAGGGCTTCGGCCGCCAAAAAGGGCACACGGAAATTTATCGCGGCAGCGAATACACCGTGGACTTCCTGCCAAAAGTCAAAATTGAAGTCGTGGTGCCCGAGACGCTGGTGGAGCAATCCGTCGCGGTCATCGTCAAAAACGCCAAAACCGGCAAAATCGGCGACGGCAAAATCTTTGTCCTGCCGGTTGATGACGCCATTCGCATCCGCACGGAAGAAAGAGGCGAGAAGGCCGTTTGACCGGTCCGCGCGCCGGGCGCCAGCCGGACGGTGTGGCGCGCGGGTGTGGTTATTTTTGCGCTTTTGTACTTGCCGCGGGATTTCAGCGGTTTCTAATCTATAGCCTTCGACATGGAAGCACCCTTCATCAGCGATCCGCAGGAACTTTGGCAGAAAACCTGCCAGGAATTGCAGAAATTGATTTCTCCCGACGCGTTTCGCCGCTGGTTCGCGCCCGTCAAGCCGCTGTCCCTGGAAGCCGGGCGCCTGGTGCTGGGCGTGGATAATTCCATCTACCCGTTCTGGATTGAGGAAAACTACACCACGCAGCTCAAGGAATCGCTGGCGCTGGCCGCCGGGCAAGACCTCGACGTGGTCTTTGAGGTGGCCGCCAACCGGGGCGCCAGGGAACCCGCCGCCAAGGAGCCGCCCGCCGAGGAGCGCCCCCACAGCGCCAAAGCGACGACCGTCAGCGACCTGATTCCGCGTTACGTGTTTGAAACCTTTGTCGTCGGCGCCAATAACGAATTCGCCACCGCGGCCGCCAAAGCGGTGGCCAAGTCGCCCGCCAGAATTTACAACCCGCTGTTTATCCATGGCGCGGTCGGGTTGGGCAAGACGCACCTGATGCACGCCATCGGCCACCAAATCGTCAAAAACAAAAAAGGCGGCAAGCCGCCCAAGGTGGTCTATGTCACCTCCGAGCAATTCACCAACGAATTCATCTCCGCCATCCAGCACGGCGAAATCGTCAAGTTTCGCAAACGCTTTCGCCAGGCGGATCTGCTGCTGATTGACGACATCCAGTTTTTCGCCGGCAAGGAGCGCTCGCAGGAGGAATTCTTCCACACTTTCAACGCCCTGTTTGACGGCAGCAAGCAGATTATCCTAACTTGCGACTGTCCGCCGTCCGAGGTCAAGAACCTGGAACAGCGCCTGGTGTCCCGCTTCGAGTGGGGCTTGGCGGCCGAGTTGGCGCCGCCGGACATCGAGACCCGGCTGGCCATCCTGAAGGCCAAGGCCGCCAAGCTGGAAGTCCGGCTGGGCGACGGGGTGCTGCTGTTCATCGCCGAGCGCGTCAAGGCCAACATCCGCCGGCTCGAGGGCGCGCTCAACCGGGTCGCGGCCTGGGCCGCACTCAACGATAAAAAGCTGACCCAGGCGCAGGTCGAGGAACTGCTGAAAGATTTCATCCAGCAGGAAGCCCGCAACATGCTGACCATCGAAACCATTCAGCAGAAGGTGGCGGAAACCTTCGATATCCGCATGACCGACATGACCAGCAAGCGCCGCCCGAATAACATCGCCATCCCGCGCATGGCGGCCATGTACCTGTGCCGCCGGCTGACCCAGAAATCTTTGCAGGAAATCGGCGCGGCTTTTGGCGGTCGCGACCACGGCACCGTCCTGCATGCCTGCAAAAAAACCGAGGCCGACATGGCGCGCAATGAACACCTGCGCCAGCAAATCAACTTCCTGCTGCAAAAACTGGAAACCGCCCGCTAGTCACCGGCAGCGCCCGCCCGCGTTACCAACAAGTGCCGAATAACCCATGCCAGTCTGGCCAATAACTCCGGTAATCCCGCCACTTCGCCCCGCTGACCGTCGTTGCCCCCGAATTTTTCACCACCTGTTTTCCGCGCAAACCCGCTTATAATAAAAAACTTGCAGGATTTTTCGTGACTTGTTGACAAGCTTATTGCTACTTTTTTTTATCTCTCTATAAAGAACTACTTAGAAACAACACACATGAAAATTTCCATCCAGCGCGATAAATTCCTTGCGGGGCTGCAAGTGGTGCAAAGCGTGGTCAGCACGCGCACCACCCTGCCAGTATTAAGCAACGTCCTGATCAAAACCGGCGACGGCACGGTGACGCTTTCCACCACTGACCTTGACACCGGCATCCGCACCACGGTTGAGGCGGTCATTGAAAAAGCCGGCGGGATTACGCTGCCGGCGCGCCGCTTGTTCAGCATCATCAGGGAGCTGCCCGCCGCGGAAATCACCATCGAGGTGGACGCCAAGCTGCACGCCAGCATTCGTTCCGGCAACAGTTTTTTCAAAATCATGGGTCTGGCGGAAACGGATTTTCCGCCCTTCCCTAAGGCGGACAGCGCGCAGTTGTTCAAGCTCGAGCAGGCAGTATTCCGGGACATGCTGAAAAAAACCGCCTACGCGATGTCCACGGACGAAAGCCGTTACGTGCTGAACGGCACCCTGCTGAGTTTCAAGGACAACAAGCTGACGCTGGTGGCGACGGACGGACGCCGGCTGGCGTTGGTTGACCACGAAATCGAGGTGCTGAAAACCAGCGAGATGGATGTGATTCTGCCGACCAAAGCGGTCAACGAGTTGCAGCATATTCTGACCGACCAGGGGGAAGTGGTGATTGCCACCGCTAACAACCAAATTTCCTTCACTGTTGGCGACACCTTTTTGGTGTCCAAGCTGATCGAGGGAAATTATCCGAATTACCGTCAGGTCATTCCCACCGAGACCAAGGAGCGCATCACCCTGGAACGCGAGTTGTTCTTGAACTCGGTGCGGCGAGTCGCCCTGCTTTCCAGCGAGAAATCCAATTCGGTAAAACTCAACTTCGGCAAAAACATTCTGGAAATTACCGCCAACACCCCGGATGTCGGCGAGGCGCGCGAGTCACTGGCCATCAATTACAAGGGCAAGGAATTCGCCACCGCGTTCAATCCCGAATATCTGGCCGACCCGTTGCGCAACCTCGACACCCCGGAAATTTCGTTTGATTTCACCGACGAACTCAGCCCGGGCGTGATTCGCTACAACAAGCCGTTCCTGTACGTCATCATGCCGATGCGCACAGCCTGACGCGGGCTGTTGTAGCGCATCATCAGCGGCCGCGTCACCGTCAGCGCCTCGGCCGTCGGCTGAATGAGTCCATTTTTACCGGAAACTCATGGAGAAAACCCTTCATGAACTCCATGATCTCCCTGTAAAAAAAACGCAAATTTGTGCGACAGATAAAAAATTATGTTGCCAATAGCGCAAATCTTCCCTACTTTCGCTCCCAATGAAGTTAACGGTGATCACACCGCGGCTTCAGTAACAACAAAATACAAGGAAGAAATAAAAATGAAAAAAATGATTGCCGGTCTGTTCGGCATGGCGTTGATGTCCGGTGCGGCGTTTGCCGATGCCGGTGCTCCCACTCCGTGCGCGAAAGACCTGTCGAAGGCCGTTGAGAAAGTCAACTACGTCGAAACCGACGTCGCTGGCGTTCGTATGAACGGGTATGTGGATGTGAGTTATCTCTATAACTTCACTGGTGGTGCAGACGTAAATAGGCGTGTTGGTAGTGACGGCGCCCATTCCGGTGACTTCAACCTTAACGTGGTTAAATTGACCATTGAGAAACCCCTGACTGATAAAAATGAATGGCAAGCCGGGTTCCGTACCGACCTTATGTTTGGCAAGGATGCCGGGGCCTTCAATAATAACTTCAGCTTCGGAGATACCACTTCTGAGTTTTTCTTGGAGCAGGGTTATGTGGTCTTCCGCGCGCCCTATGGCAACGGTATTGACATCAAGGCCGGTAAATTCGCCAGTTGGCTTGGCTATGAAGTCACCGAACGTCCGGCTAACCTGAACATCACCTACGGCCAAATGTATGCGCTCCTGCCTGCCACCATGACTGGTGTCTCGCTGGAGTATCCGATTAACAATAACCTCGACCTCGGTCTTGCGGTTGGTAACGGAGCAGATGACAACAACTACGGTTTGCTTGGTGAAAGCAATGACGGTTATGGCATCATGGCTAAAGTGAACTACAAAGTCGATGGCGGCAACGCCAACTGGCAAAACAGCGTTTACTATAGCTGGGACTCGTCCTACGAGATTGCTCGTGTTCGCGGGAACAATAACGTGGTACTTTATGACACAGTGTTCAATTGGTCACCTAAGTTCACCAACGGGAAACTCCTGCTTGGCGTTAATGCCGATTTGGGTTATGCCCAAGGCACTGACTTTGGCGCTGCTGATTCCTCTTCTTCAACGTTGTGGGGCGCTGCCGGTTATGCCAAATATCAGTTCACTGATTTGTTCAGCTTGGCAGGCCGCGTGGCGTATGTGCATCTTAATGACCCGGAGAAATTCCGCTATTATGACAGTACGGCTCATGACGGCACCAGCTTCACGCTGACTGCTGGCTTCAACGTGGTGGAAAATCTCGTGATTCGCGCGGAATATCGTGTTGATATTGGCAACGATACCACTGACGCTGGTCGTGACCACGCCCACACCGCTGCGGTGCAGGCCGTGTACACCTTCTAACATCTGTTGGAAGACAGGTTCAAAAACCCCGGAGAGCAATCTCCGGGGTTTTTTGTCATCCTGCGCGAAGGCGAAGGCTCGTGTGGCCCGTCTTACCCGCCGCTGCCAATGACTCCCGCGGCGGCGGGAAATTATCGTGGCCCTTGCCCTCATTATCAGCATTCGATTGGGCAACCTGATCCAACGCCTCTAATGCGCTGGGTAAATAAGGTTCATAAAAATGTAAAAAAATATTGAAATGCAATTATCTTTATATTAACTTGAATGAAACCAAACATTGGAAACAACATGAAAATAACGCGTCTAATCGCAGTCCGGCTCGCGGGCTGTATCATCCTCAGTCTGGCGTCCGGCTGGCAAGTCTTTGCCGCCACCACGCTCAGTCTTAACCCGCTCGGTGAAATGGTGGTTGCCGACGCTTCCGGCCAGACGGTCAAGACCCTGGTCATGGGCAGCGTCGGCGAAGTGGTGCGCATCGGCGCGGACTCCTTCAAGATTTCCTACGGCAAGGACTTGCAGGGTCGCGCCACCGCCATCCTCTACGCCAATCCGGAGAATCCCCAGCCGTTCGCCGTCAGTTGCCAGAGCCAGGAACTCACGGTTTCCAAGGAAGCCGTGCTGACCATCGTGCTGGACGGCAATGGCGCGCTGGTGCAATCCGGCATCCTCGGCCAGGTCACGGTCGGCGGCCAGCAGCTGGCGCCGCAGGAGACTTTGCGCATCAGCAACAGCGGCACGATTGTTGCCGACACGCCCGCCCCCGCCAAACCGTCCGCTGATAAACTTGCCGTGCCTGCCGTGGTTGCCAAGCCGGTCGTGCCGCGCGGTCCGATTGAGGTCGGGCCGGTCACCGGCCGGGTGTTCATCGACACGGACGGCAAGGGCGAGCAACCGCTGACCGGCGATTCGGTGGTCAAGATTGGCTCGGTGATTCGCACCGAGAAAAACAGCGCCGCGGTGCTGGAATTATTTCCGGATGTCACCGCCACCCTGTATCAGGACAGCGTGCTGCTCATTCGCGAGTATGTCTATACCCCCGGCGACGCGCCGGACCGCAAGTTCACCGGTGTGTTGACCAAAGGCAAGTTGCATAACAGTCTTAACGTCAAGGGCCGCGGCCAGACCGACTACAAGATCGAAACCCCGCATCAGATCTTTTCCGCCATTGGCACCGATTTTCTGGTCACGATCAGCGAGGAGGAGAACAGCGCCTTTGTCCAGGTGTACGAAGGCGTGGTCGGAGCCAGTGACGGCACCAAGATTCATGCCATGGTTCAGGGTTTGTACGCCAGCACCGGCCAGCCGCCGGAATTTACGCCCATCTCCAGTCAGGAGCTTCGCGTCGCGGAGGAACGCCGGCACGGGCGCGATGCTGCCGCTGGCGAAATCGCTGACGGTGCGTCGCCGAGCCAATCCTATGCCCAAACCCCCGTGGGCCGGGAGTTGGCGGAAATCATTCGCCGGCCAACCCGCTCCCAACCGCAGCAAGGGTTGGACAGTTTGCTGAATCAGACGCAAGGAGTTTTTCAACCGCGCTTGACGCAGGATCCGATTACCCCGATCGGGTCATCGAGCCAGCCTTGAATCTCGAATGCGTTATATGAAAACCGCTGTCACGCCGAAAAAGAAGACGATTATTTTGCCGTTGCGATTGTTTGGCCAGGAGTTGGCACTGTTGGAGCAGTACCACGCCGAGACCGGTTTGCCCAAGACGTATATCATCCGCCGCAGCCTGAATTATGCCCTGCAGAAATTCATCAACGGAAGCTCCAATATCCTGACCCTCAAGGAACGGAAGTGACGGTTGCGGCGGACGTGACTATCAGCGTTGGTTTTAATTAAAATGTTAGTAAAAAATCGGGTCAGTGTCAGCGCGGGGA
This sequence comes from Verrucomicrobiales bacterium, assembly GCA_031266335.1. Taxonomy (GTDB): domain Bacteria; phylum Verrucomicrobiota; class Verrucomicrobiia; order Methylacidiphilales; family JAAUTS01; genus JAIRPN01. Next base: position 7,515 of record JAISBF010000145.1, on the reverse strand, counting down.
TTTTGTCGCGGGTTGCTCTGGCGACGCCCGGTATGCGTCAGGCGCTTGCTGCCGCCCGGCCGGTCACTGGCAGCGGCGGCGGATAAAAATAAAACTGGCGTCCCGCCGCGCACTCGTCTAGCCTACAACCCCTATGGATATTTCAGAACGCGCAAGCAAGTTGACGCCTTCCCTGACGCTCGCCGTCGATGCGAAGGCCAAGGCCATGAAGGCCGAGGGAGTGGACGTGATCGGCTTCGGCGCCGGCGAGCCTGACTTCGATACCCCCGAGCACATCAAGGCCGCCGCCATGGGCTTCCTGGAAGCCGGGTTCACCAAATACACGCCTTCCTCCGGCATCCCGGAATTGCGCGCGGCCATCGCGGACAAACTCAAGGCTGACAATGACCTCGATTACGAGCCGTCGCAAATCATCGTCAACTGCGGCGCGAAACATTCCTGCTTCAACGCCCTGCTCGCCGTCCTTAATCCCGGCGACGAGGTGCTGATTCCCGCCCCGTACTGGGTCAGCTACCCGGAAATGGTCAAGCTGGCCGGCGGCGAGCCGGTCATCGTCCCCACGACCGCTGACAATGGCTACAAGCTCACCCCGGAATTATTCCGCGAATACACCAGCCCGCTGACCAAGCTGGTCATCATCAACACCCCCGGCAACCCCACCGGCAGCGTCTATACCGAGAACGAACTCGCCGCGCTGGCCGAGGTGGCCCTCGACGACGACATCTACATCCTGTCCGACGAGATTTACGAAAAACTGATCTACGACGGGGCAAAGCACAGTTCCATCGCCAGCTTCAGCAAGGAAGTCTATGAGCACACGCTGACGGTGAACGGCTTCAGCAAACCCTACGCGATGACCGGCTGGCGCCTCGGCTACGTCGCCGCGCCGCGGAACGTGGCCAAGGCCATCGACTCCCTGCAAAGCCATTCCACTTCCAACGCCACCTCGTTCGCGCAAAAAGGCGCGCTGGCCGCGTACAAAGGCCCGCAGGATTGCGTCGTCGAAATGGTGGCCGAGTACGCCAAGCGCCGTCTCCGCGTCATCGAGTTGCTCGACGACATCGGCCGCATCAAATACGTCAAGCCGCGGGGCGCGTTCTACGCGCTGCTCGACATCAGCGCGACCGGTCTTGACTCGGTGAGCTTCGCTGACAAGTTACTGGAGCAGCAAAAAGTGGCGGTGGTGCCGGGCATCGCGTTCGGCGACGACCGGACCGTCCGCGTCTCCTACGCCGCCAGCCTCGACCAAATCGAGACCGGCCTCGCGCGTCTCAAGAAATTCGTGAATTCCTGAACACGGAATATTTTCACCGCCAAGACGCGGGGACGTGGAGATTTTTGATGGCATAAACCGGCTGTTGGGTTGAAGAAAATGGTCCCGTTTATCCGGTCAAAAAGTCTCCACGTCTCCGCGCCTCTGCGGTGAAGGCGCTCTTATAAAGCTATGCCCGCCCGCCCGCTGACCGTCATTCTGCTGGTCGCGCTGTCACTGTCAGCGGCCACGGCGAGCCGCGCCGCTGACGATGAACTCATCATCGTTTCCCCGCACTGGGAGGGCGTGCGCTACGAATTCGGCCGCGCGTTTGAAAAATTCTACCACGACCGGACCGGCCGCACCGTCAGCGTCCGCTGGCGCGACCTCGGCGGCGCTTCGCAGATTGAAAAAGCGCTCAACGCCAGCTTCGCGGCCACCCCCGACTCGGCGCAAGTGGATCTCCTGTTCGGCGGCGGGCTGGACCCCTATCTCAACCAGAAGGCGCGCGGCCATTTGCTGGCGCATCAATTGCCCGGCGACCTCCGGTCACAGTTGCCTGCCGAGGTCGGCGGGATTCCGCTTATTGACCGCGACCACATGTTTTACGGCGCGGCGCTGGCGTCCTTCGGCATCCTGCAAAACAACCGCGTGCTGGCGCTGACGATGAAGCCGCGCACCGAGACGTGGGAGGATTTGTGCCGCCCGGAATTGCGCGGCTGGGTCAGCTCCGCCGACCCGCGCAAAAGCGGCGCGTTCCACATGATTTACGAAATCATCCTGCAAGCCTACGGCTGGGAGCGCGGCTGGAGCGTGATTTACCGCATGAGCGGCAACGTCGCCGCCTTCCTCGACAACGCCAGCGGCCCGGCCAAGGAGGTCGCCCTGGGCAACGCCGTCTGCGCGCCGACCATTGACAGCTACGGTTTGACCCAGCGGAACTTCCTGGGCCGGGACAACCTCAGCCTGGTCATCCCGCGCGATTTGTCGGTCATCAACCCGGACGGCATCGCCATCCTCAAGGGCGCGCCTAACCTGCGTGTGGCGGAAATGTTTGTGGACTTCGTGCTGTCGCCGCGCGGCCAGTCGCTGTGGATGAACCCGCGCGGCGCCGCCGGCGGGCCGGTCAAGTTCGACATCGCCCGCATGGGCGTGCTGCCGGCGCTGTACGCCGCTGACGGTGTCGGCGGCGCGCGCCTGCTCAACCCGTTCGCGCAAAATTATTCCATCCCCTACCGGCCGGAACTCGGCAGCCGGCGCTGGAACCTCGTCAACGACCTGATCGGCCAGACTGTCATCGACATGCACCCGCAACTGCGCCGCTGCTGGCAGGCCATCCTCAGCGTCCCCGCCGCCGACCGCGGGCCGTTCATCGAAAAATTCACCGCGCCGTTCATCAGCGAGGCGGCGGCGTCAGCGTCAGCGGCCCTGTGGCGGCAGGATCCGGCCGCGGCGCGCGCCCTGGCGGAGTCCTGGATGAAACAGGCCGTGCAGCGTTACCAAACCCTGGAACAGGAAATCCATAAGACCTATCGGACCTATTAGTCCCATGCACATCCAAATCCAAAACCTCACCAAATCCTTCGGCGCAAACCGCGTCCTGGATGACATCACGCTGACCGTCAACTCCGGCGAACTGTTCTTCCTACTCGGCCCCAGCGGCTGCGGCAAAACCACCCTGCTGCGCGCCATCGCCGGCTTCGCCGAGCCGGACGCCGGCGACATCCGGTTTGGCGGCAAGTCCATCGTCAGCGTCCCGCCGCGCGCGCGTAACACCGCGCTGGTATTCCAAAACTACGCCGTCTGGCCGCACCTCACGGTGTTCGAAAACGTCGCCTACGGCCTGCGCGTCCGCAAGGTCGCTGACGGTGAACTCCGCCGCCGCGTCCAGGCCGCGCTGCGACAGGTTGGCATGGAAACTTACGCCGGCCGCAAGCCTGCCACCCTCAGCGGCGGCCAGTTGCAGCGCGTCGCGCTGGCCCGCGCCATCGTGGTCGAGCCTGACGTGTTATTATTCGACGAACCGCTGTCCAACCTCGACGCCAAGCTGCGCCTGGAAATCCGCGCCGAAATCAAGCGCCTGCACGGCGCGCTCAAACGCACCAGCATCTACGTCACCCACGACCAGCACGAGGCGCTGACCATGGCCGACCGCATCGCCGTGATGCGCGACGGCCAAATCCAGCAAACCGGCACCCCGCGCGAAATCTACGAGTGCCCCGCCAACGCCTTCGTCGCCTCCTTCATCGGCGAACTCAACCTGTTCCCCGCCGCCGCGCCGCTGGCCGCCGCGCTGGGCGTCACCGTCAGCGACGGGCAAATCGGCTTCCGCCCCGAGCACGTCGAACTCACCGGCAGCGGCGGCATCCCGGCCCGGGTGCTGGATTGCGCCTACCTCGGCGCTGCCAGCGAGTTGCTATTACAAACCGCCGCCGGCGAACAGCTCAAGGCCCGCGCCACCGTCAGCGCCGCGGTCGGCGCCGCCGTGCGCTTCACCGTCAGCGGCGAAAACATCTTATTTTTCAACCACTGATGAACACGGATAAACACAGATATTGCCAGTGTCCCTGGAGCCGTCCGTCCATCATCCGTGTCCATTCGTGTCCATCCGTGGTTAAAAACTAGTTATGAAAAAACTTTTGCCGCTGACCGTGACGCTGTTCTTCGCCGTGTTCCTCGCGTGGCCGCTCGCGGAATTGCTCAAGGGCGCGTTCACCGACGGCGGGCGGTTTTCGCTGCGCTACTTTCAGTTGATTTTCGACAACCCGTTCTACAGCCAGTGCTTCCTCAACAGCGCGCTGATTGCCGTCTGGTCAACCTTGCTCGCGCTGGCCGTCGCCCTGCCGCTGGCCTGGCTGTTCAACCGCTGCGAGTTTCCCGCCAAGACGCTGCTCAACTCGCTGCTGCTGCTGCCGCTGATCCTGCCGCCGTTCGTCGGCGCCATCGGCCTGCGGCAATTCTTCACCCGCTACGGCACGCTGAACCTGTTGCTGGAAAAAACCGGCCTGGTGAACCTGGCCGACCCGCCCGACTGGCTGGCGTCCGGCGGCTTTTACGGCATCATCCTGTTGCAAGCGCTGCACCTGTACCCGATTCTGTTCCTCAGCGCGCAGGCGGCGATGGCCAACCTCGACCCGGCGCTGCGCGAGGCCGCGGCCAATCTCGGCGCGCGCGGTTGGCGGGTGTTCCGCACCGTGACGCTGCCGCTGGCGCTGCCCGGCATTTTTGCCGGCACCACCATCGTGTTCATCGCCGCGTTCACCGACCTCGGCGTGCCGCTGATGTTCAGTTTCCAGGCCACCGTGCCGTCGCAGATTTTCAACCTGGTGACACAGCCTGACAACCCGCTGGGCTACGCGCTGGTGGTGTTGACCCTGCTGCTGGTGGCGCTGCTGTTCCTGCTCGGCCGGCGGCTCGGCGGCGGCAATCACGCCACGGCCATGCGCGGCGGCGCCCAGGCGCTGACCGTGCGGCTGGGCCGGCTCCCCGCGCTGCTCGCCACCGCCGGCGTGCTGGGGCTAGTCGCCGTCAGCGTCATCCCGCACCTCGGCGTGGTGCTGCAATCGTTCTCGGCGCGCTGGTTCATGACCGCGCTGCCGACCGAATGGAGCGGGCAGTTTTACCGCGAGGTGTTCCGGCTCGACGCCACCGCGCTGAGCGTGAAAAACTCGCTGCTGTACTCGGTCTGCTCGCTGTCGCTGGATTTATTGCTAGGCCTGGCCATCGCCTGGCTGCTGACGCGGGAAAAATTCCGCGGCAAGGCGCTGCTCGACACCGCGGCCATGCTGCCGCTGGCGCTGCCCGGCCTGGTGCTGGCCTTCGCCTACTACGTCACCTTCAGCAAACCCGGCTCGCCGCTGGCGTTCCTCGACCCGCGCGGCAACCCGCTGCCGCTGCTGGTGATCGCTTACGCCATGCATCGCCTGCCGTACCTCGTCCGCGCCGCCTACGCCGGCTTCCAGCAAGTCTCCGCTGCGCTGGAAGAAGCCTCGACCAACCTCGGCGCCTGCGCGTGGCAGACCTTTCGCCGCGTCAGCCTGCCGCTGATCATGGCCAACCTGGTGGCCGGCAGCATCCTCACGTTCTCCTTCGCCATGCTGGATGTCAGCAACAGTCTAATGCTGGCCCAAGAGAGCCGTTTTTACCCGATTACCAAGGCCATCTACTCGCTGATGGGCCGCATCACCCCGACCGCCGCGAACATCGCCTGCGCCCTCGGCGTGCTGGCGCTGCTGTTGCTGGCGGCGGCGCTGTACCTGGCCGCCCGGCTGATGGGGCAGAAGATGGGACAGTTGTTCAGGAGTTAACGCTGTCGTTGCGTCAAGGTTTGTATAACTTTGTTTTAACCACCGATGAACACGGATGCACACGGATGATGTTAATTTACGCGGTACCGCGAACTATCCGTGTGCAGCAGTGTTCATCGGTGGTTAAAAAACTTCGCGACCAGTGCCACCATCAGCTTTGCACTTGCGTGTTAGGATGGAGGGTGCGAGATTGGGGTGTGTGATTACTTTCTTGGTTTTTGTGCCGGTGATGTTTGTTTTGTTGGTCGCGTTAGTGGTTGTGTGGCGGTGTAAAAAATTCAAATACCGCCCGTTGTTATTTTATCCGCTAATCGTCACCAGCGCGCTGACGGTGCTGTGGGTGGTGTTGGCTTTGTGCTTGGCCAGCCTTGATATGATTGACGGTATATTCGATTTGTATGTGGCCGGCATGATGATTTGGGAAGTGCCGGCGGTGCTCGTTTTTTCAATATCAGCGGCCTACCTGGTCCATGCCATCCGCGAACATCGCGGTCTCGCGCCGGGCAAATTAACGCGCCCGGCGCTGACGGTGGTGGCCTCGGTACTCGCCGCGGTCTGCGTGCTCATCATCAGCGTTACGATGTACTACGGCGTCGCCGAACCAATATACGCCTATTGCAAAATCCCTGATTTTCATGGACAGTCGCGTGAGGACGTGGCGGCATGGGCGTTGCGCGAAGCCCGTAACCCGCGGATGCAAGCAGTATGTCTTTACGTAGAGTACGGAAACATGCACATTTTCCGGTACCCCAAGAATTTGCCCGATTTCGCCGACATCTCCACCAACGAGACTCCATTATGGGTAATTTGCATGTCTGACTACATTGCGCGAGTTGAAGTGAAATTCAACGCTGCCGGAAAAGTTATCTCTCAACAGAAATATTTTTATTTCTCCGAATGAAATCACCACACCATCAGCGTCATCACTACAGCGCCGCCAGCTTTTCCACGGACTCGTGCCAGCGTTGGTTGGCGGCGGCCAGGGTCACGGTCAGCGCCTCGTATTCCTGGTGGCGTTGATAGTCGAAGGTGTTCGGGTTTTGCAATTCCGCCAGTAGTTCCTTTTGCCGCGATTCCAGAGATAATATTTCCGCCTCCAGGCGCGCAACATCAGCGGCGGCGGCGCGTTTTAACTTGGCGCGCGACTCGCGGTCTTGCGCCGCTTGTTTCTTTTCCTCGCGGGTTTTGAAGATGGACGGCTTTGCCTTGACCGCATCGTCAGCGGCTTCCTCGGGACGGTGGTCGGACAGTTTTTCACCCGCGACCAAGCCGACGCGGGCATCGGTAGTTTGGGTTTTTGCCAAATAATAATCGTAGTCGCCGGCGTAGGGGGTGAGTTGGCCGGCGCTGATTCTCAGCACACTCTTCGCCAGCGCGCGGATGAAATACACATCGTGGCTGATGAAGATTAGCGTGCCCTGGTATTGCGCCAGCGCGTCGAGCAGCGCGTCGATGCTCGCCATGTCGAGGTGCGTCGTCGGCTCGTCCATCAACAGCAAGTTCGGCGGATTGAGCAATAATTTGACCAGCGCCAGCCGCGACTTCTCGCCGCCACTGAGCACGCCGACGCGCTTGAACACGTCGTCGCCGCTGAACAGGAACGAGCCGAGCACGGTGCGGACGGTTTGCTCCGGCACCGGCGTGGGCAAGTCCAGCGCCTCCTCCAGCACCGTGCGCCGCACGTCGAGCATCTCCACGCGATTTTGCGCGTAATAGCCGCTGACAATGTTGTGCCCTAACAACCGCTTGCCCGCCGACGGCGTCAGCACGCCGGCGAGCAGTTTCAGCAGCGTGGATTTGCCCGCGCCGTTCGGCCCGACCAGCACGACGCGCTGGTCGCGTTCCGCCGCGAAGTCGATGCCGCGATACACCGTCAGCGGGCCGTAGGCGAAGTGCGCGCCGCTGAGGGTGACGCTGCGTTGCCCGCCGCGCGGCGGTTGCGGGAACTTGAAGTTG
>JAISBF010000006.1 GCA_031266335.1 Verrucomicrobiales bacterium | reverse complement strand
GATAGTGACTTGTATCTTGGAGTGTATGCTGGCTACGGTCGCAGTGATATAGATTACCGCACCCCCGGCACTGATGGTGAACTCAACAGCTATTACGGCGGCCTCTACGCTACTTGGCTCCACAGCAGCGGTTTTTATATCGACGCCACCATCAAAGCCGCCAGCGTGGACAACAACCTGAAAGCCCCATATGGCAGCAGCCAACTCACCGCCAACTACAACGACGTGAACCTCGGCGGCAGCCTCGAAATCGGCAACAAATTCACCTTCAGCGATGCTTGGTTCATCGAACCCCAGTTCCAAGTGAACTATCTGCACATCCTCGCTGAGGATTACACGGCAGGCCCCATGAACCTCAAAGCCCAAGACCTCGACGCCCTGCAACTGAGAATCGGCACCCTCTTCGGTAGAACCATCAACCTCACCAACAGCGGCGTATTACAACCCTACATCAAGGTCAGCGGCGTCGAAACCATCAGCAGCGGCGGCGCCATCAGAAACGGCTACCAATCCACCCGCGCCAACACTGACGGTGCTCGCGCTGAACTCGGCGCCGGCCTCATCTGGCAACTCGACGCTGACAATCAACTCCACCTCGACTACGAAGCCTCCTTCGGCGACAAGTACGACAAACCCTGGGGACTGTCAGCGGGCTACCGCCACCAATTCTAAAGACCATTTGCACCACCAAGACACTAAGGCACGAAGGTTTGTTTACAAAAACAGCCTTCGTGCCTTGGTGCCTTAGTGGTGCATCAATAAAAAAACCTCCGCGTCTCCGCGTCTCTGCGGTTAGGTATTTCCGCTTTGCGCGGCGCGGGGATTGCCGTAGCTTTGGCGCATGGATTTATTGCAGGATTTTGCCGTGGTGCTGGTGTTCGCCGGCGCGGCGGGACTGTTGTTTCGCCGTTGCGGCCTGTCGGCGATTGTCGGGTATTTGGTGGCCGGCATGATTATCGGCCCGTACACGCCGCCGTTCTCGCTGGTGGAAAACAAGGACAGCGTGGAGCAGCTGTCGCAATTCGGCCTGGTGTTCCTGATGTTTTTCGTCGGCCTGGAACTGAGCCTGGCGCGCATTCGCACGCTGGGCTTCAGCCTGGTCTGGGCGACCGCGCTGCTGGCGTGGCTGGTGTTCAATCTCTGCCAGTGTTTCGCCTGGCTGATGGGTTGGAGCCAGGTGGCCAGCTTCGTGTTCGCCTCCATGTTCGTGGTCTCCAGCTCCGCCATCATCAGCAAGATGCTGCTGGAAAGCCGGCTCAGCCATGAGCGGTACGCGCAGAACGCGCTGGGCATCACCATCCTGGAGGACGTGGTGGTGATTATTTTGATGACGCTGCTCTCGTCGCAAATCCAGCTCGCCGGCCTGGCGGGGCACGGCGACCTCGCCAGCGGGCCGGCCCGGACGCTCGGCCTGTTCGCGGGCTTCGTGGTGCTGACGGTGGTGGTCGGCGTGCTGTTCCTGCCGAAAATCCTCCAGCGCTTCGACCGCAGCGGCGACATGGATTTGAAAATCATCATCGTCGGCGGCATGGTGTTCGCCGCCGCGGTGGTGACCGGGCGCGTCGGCTTCTCCTCGGCGCTGGGCGCGTTCCTGTTCGGCGTCATCGTCAGCGGCACCTCGTTCAAGCACAAGATTGAAAAATCACTGGTCGGCACGCAGGACCTGTTCAGCGCGGTGTTCTTCGCCTCCATCGGCATGATGATTGACCTCCGGACCGTGCACCAGCACCTGTGGCTGGTGCTGGGCGTGACGGCGTTCATCGTGCCGGCGCGCATTCTCGCCGGCGCGGTCAGCTTTCTCCTCACCGGCAGCGACCTCAAAACCGCCGTCCGCACGGCGCTGATTCTCACGCCGATCGGCGAGTTCTCCTACATCCTCGCCCAGCAAGGGGTCAACGCCGGCGTGGGCGTGCCGGATTATTTTTACGTCATCGCCGTCGGCACCTCGATTCTCACCTCCATCCTCGCGCCGCTGCTGGTGCGACATTCCGAAAAAATCGCCGAGTGCGTCGCCGGCCGGCTGCCGCGGTTTCTGCAAAAATTCCTCGGCGCCTACCAGTTCTGGCTGCGCGAGATGACGCATAAACAGGAGCAGATTGTCTGGTGGAAACTGACCGCCAGCCGGCTCGGGCAGTTGTCCGTCGAAGTGCTGCTGCTGGCCGGCGTGCTGATGTATTCCGCGACGCTGCAACACGGCCTGCGTCAGCTGCTGGAGCGCGCGGCGCTGGACTTCTCCTTCAGCCCCTACCTGTACTGGACCGTGGTCGGCGTGGCGGTGCTGGCGCTGATCGTGGCGATCTGGCGCAACATCGGCGCGCTCGGCGCGATTTATGCCGATACCTGCGCCGGCCACGGCCAGCAGGCGCGGCGCCTGCGGCAGGTCATCGAGCTGGCCATCCAGACCGTCGGCGCCGTCGGCCTGCTGTGGCTGGTATGGGCGCTGTTCCCCGTGCCGCTGGCCGGGCCGTGGACGGGCGGCGCGGTGGCGGTGATCGCCGTCGTGTTCGCCGCGTTGTTCTGGCGCCGGCTCATCCAGTGGCACAGCCAGTTCCAGTATTCGCTCAACCGGGCGCTGACTGGCGCCGCGCCATCGCTGAGCAGCACGGTCACCCCGCGGCAATCCGAGTTTTGGCGCGTGCAACTCGCCGAGTGCGTCCTGCCGGACCACGCCGCGTGCCGCCTGCGCACCATCGCCGCGCTCGGCCTGCGCCCGCGCTTCGGCTGCGCCATCGTGGAGATTGAACGGCACGGCGAAATCATCACCAACCCGCCGCCGGACACGCTGCTGTTCGCCGGCGACAAGCTGCTGCTGTTCGGCGCGGACCGCCAAATCAAGCCCGCGCTCGACTTTTTGCAGACCGAGGAAGAACCCGCCGGCCGCCAGGCCTCGATTTCCGAGAGCAAACTGACCACCGTTGACCTCCCGCCGGACAGTCCCAAACTCGGGCGCAGCCTGGCCGACCTGGGTATCTTTGCCCAGACCGGCGTGCAAGTGCTGGGCGTGGAGCGCGACGGGCAGGCCATCCTGAACCCGGCCGCCGGCCAGCAACTCAAGGCGGGGGACAAGCTGCTGGTGCTCGGCACCGCCGAGCAGGGCAAGAAATTCCGCCGCTGGCTGAGCGAGCCGGGCCAGGCCGGTTAAAACGCGAACACCTCACCGTCAGCGAAGAAACGGCGGATCTCCAGCGTCGCGCTGGCGGGCGAATCCGAGGCGTGGACGACATTGCGCATTTTGTCCGTGCCGAAATCGCCACGAATGGTGCCTTTGGGCGCCTGGGTCGAATCGGTCGGGCCGAGCAGGTCGCGCACCTTGCGAATGATTTGGTCGCCCGCCAACACCAGCGCGATAACCGGCGTCTCCTGCATAAACCGCTGAATATTGGGAAAAAACGGCAGCTGCGCCACGTGAGCGTAATGTTCCCGCAACAAAGCGTCGCTGAGGGTGAGCATCCTGGCGGCGCGGATTTTGCCACCCGCCAGTTCGAGCCGCTGAATAACCGCGCCGCAGTGATTGAGTTTAATACAGTCCGGCTTCAACAGAATCAGGGTTTTCTCCATAATATGACCTGGCAGCCTAGCGACCCCGCTGCCAGTGACAAGACTTATGGTATTACCCCAACCGCATTACAAGACCATGTTTAACCACAAGAGTTAAGCGGCAATTACACGCCGCCTCAAGTTCCGAACGAAGTGAAGCAAATGGACACTGATGCACACGGATAAAAGACAAAAAAACAATCCGTGTTCATCCGTGTCCATCGGTGGTTAAAAAAAACGAAAAAAACCCTTGCGCAAGACAACCGGATTCCATATCGTCCCATCCGTCAAATCGTCCAACCGAGTTGTCAAAACCCGCTGAAGATGAAAAAGATCAGTCATAACGTAAGTGAATCGCGCTCACGCGCTCACGCGCTCACGCGCTCATTATGACTGCTGCCCCGATGCTTTAATTTCCCGGCTCGTTCTTACCCATTTCATTCCCCATCTGGCAAGCAACCACCCGCCAGCGTCAGCGGCGCGGGACGGGGACTTTCTCACGGGAAAAGACCGTCTTGACACGGGTAAAAACCGTTTTGTCACCTGTCAAAACCAGTTTGACACGTGCAAAAATGATTTTGGCCACAAAAAAGCACAGAGAAAATCTGTTCTAAAAATTTTTGTGTTTTTTGTGATTTCTTGTGGCCAGCAAAACCAACAACCAACCCAAAATCCAACCCACCAGCTATTATGAAAAAACTAACTCTCATATTAACCATCCTCAGCGCTCTTGGCGCCTCCGCGTTGGCCGTCAGCAAATCCGTCACCAACGAACAAAACATCGTCGAATCCGACACCGCTTATGATGATGCCACCTCCAATGCGCTGACAGTCACCGGCGGCACTTATCATGGCACGGACATCGCCTTGTCCGCCGCCACCGACAATCGCCGAGGTGTTTATGCAACAAGCTCTGCCAAACTTGAGTTGAATGACACGGCGATTGACGTCAGCGGCAATGATGCGGCCGGGGCGCATATCCAGTACGGTACCATGTTTACTTTCAATAATCTTGCTATCACTGTCAGCGGCTCGAAGGTCAGTGCTGATGGCCAATATGTCGCGGCCGGTTTGCGGGTTTGGTTTAACGAGGGCGCTGCGCTGGTCAGCGGGACGAACTTGAATGTCACCACCCTAAATGACAATGTTAACGGCATCCAGGTCACGAATGGAACGGTGCTGGTTGACGGCGGCAGTATCACCACTTTTGGCATTGGCGCCAAAGGTCTTATGACTTATGCCTCAGTTCCGTATGCCACGGTGCAGGCGGAAAACATGATGATTACCACACACGGTGACGGGGCGACTGCGGTGACCTCCATCTCTCCCGGCACCTATGTTACGTTGGTGTCCGATACGATTGCCACCTTCGGCGTCAATGCCAGCGGGTTGTATGTGGCGGTGGGGGCGACGCTGGAAGCCATTGATACGGTCGTCAACACTTCGGGGGTCGGCGCGATTGGCGCCTTGGTGGGCTATGAAGACAACTGGGGTGGAAAGATTGGCGATGCCACGTTGTTATTAAAAGACAACCGCATCGAGACCACCGGCGCGGCTGCCGATGGGTTAAAGCTGGGGGTGGGGGTCGGCGTGAATCAGACCGTGGTTGTTGATGGCGGCCGGGTCATGGCCAGCGAGGCCAACGGCATCGGCATCGCCTTTGCGGACACGGCGGGCACCACCTCGGGCAGCAATACTTACGGCGTTTTTTCCGGCACCTACGACATCACCGTTAAAAACCAGGCCGTCATCCAGGGCAAGAAAAATGCCGTCGCCGTCGGCACGACGACCACCGGCACCGACGGTGTGACGGCGGATGTGCCGACCACCGTGATGATTCATGTGGAGGATGGTTCTTCATTGACCGGTGGCATTATCGCCGCTGGCACAGCCGATTTGACTGTTGATGTGAATGGCAGCTCCGCCTTGAACGGCAATGTCACCGCCAGCGGCAGCTCCGCCGTCAACCTCACCCTCAGCGACAGCACCCTGCTTGGCGACATCGCGCAGAACGACAAGGCCGTCGTCACTATCATCCTCGACGACAGCGCCACCGGCCGCGGCGGCTACAACGGTGGTAATCTCATCACTGGCAGTGACAGCACCTGGATCTTCACCAAAGACAGCCACGGCAACTACGGCGAGAATAATGGCACTTGGAACATCAGTGATTATGAAGTCATCTTCGACAACATGACCCACACCGGCACCCTCAACATCAATGTCAACACCGACACCGGCGCGGGCGGCTCCATCACCATCACCGGCACCGCTGACGGTGAAGGAAAAGTCCACATCGACACCACCGGCAATGGTCAACTCAATCCCAACGACGTACTGCCCGGCATCGTCAGCGGCGACGGCACCGACCACTGGCAATGGGATCCGATCGACTGGGGCATCGACACCATCATCAAAGACGGCGACCACTTCATCAAACAAGGCACCAGCCCCGCCGGCGCCGTCTTAAACAGCGCCATCGCCGTCCAGCAAGCCATGTGGTTCGCGCAGCAAAACAGTTTGTTAAAGCGCATGGGTGAACTGCGCTATGGAGCGCGGGCGTCCCGCCCGCTAGCGGACAAGGATGTCCGCGTTCCATACCATAGCCTCATCGACAACATCTGGATAAGAAGCTACGGCCAACAGCTAAACATCGGCAGCAAAGTAGCGGGCCGCGCCTACGAACAACTCATCTATGGCGTGGACCTTGGCACTGATCATAAGTTCACCTTGTCCGCTGATAGTGACTTGTATCTTGGTGTCTATGCCGGCTACGGCAGAAGCGACCTCGACTACCGCATCCCCGGCGCTGACGGTGAGATTAACTCCTACTATGGCGGCCTCTACGCCACCTGGCTCCACAGCAGCGGCTTCTACATTGATGCCACTTTCAAGGCTGCCAGTGTGGACAACGACTTGAAAGCCCCCTACGGCAACACTCAACTCAAAGCCAGCTATAGTGACGTGAACCTCGGCGGCAGCATAGAAATCGGCAAGAAGTTTACCTTCGCCGATGATTGGTTCATCGAACCCCAGTTCCAAGTCAACTACCTGCACATCCTCGCTGAGAATTACACCGCTGGCCCCATGACCATCAGCGCCCAAGACCTCGACGCCCTGCAACTCCGCATCGGCAGCCTATTCGGCAGAACCATCAAGCTCACCAACAGCGGCGCACTCCAGCCCTACATCAAGGTCAGCGGCGTAGAAACCATCAGCACCGGCGGCGCCATCAGAAACGGCTACCAACACACCCGCGCCAACACTGACGGTGCCAGAGCAGAATTAGGCGCCGGCCTCATCTGGCAACTCGACACCAACAACCAACTCCACCTCGACTACGAAGCCTCCTTCGGCGACAAATACGACAAACCCTGGGGACTGTCAGCGGGCTACTGGCACCAATTCTAAAGACCATTTGCACCACGAAGACACCAAGGCACGAAGGTTTGTTTGAAAAAAACGCCTTCGTGCCTTTGCGTCTTCGTGGTTCATCAATAAAAAATCTCCGCGTCTCCGCGGTTGAATTTAAATGAAAAAAAATTTGACTAAGCGGCGGTTTTCGGGCTTCATATACCGCTCCTTTTCATAACGAACAGAAAAATGTATGGCTAAACGTATTGCAATCAAGGCGGAATCCCGTAGCAGCCTCGGGCGGATTCAGGCGAAGAAAAGTCGCGCCGCGGGCAAGATTCCCGGCGTGTTATATGGTTTGGGCGCGGCCCAACCCATTCAGCTGGCGGCGGTGGAAATTGTGCAGGCAATCAACGCCACCGGCGGCGAGTCCACGTTGGTTGACCTGGAGATTGACGCGCGGAAGCACTTGGCGCTGATCAGCGAGTTCCAGGTACACCCGGTGCAGGACCGGCTGTTGCATGTGGATTTTCACGAGGTTGACCCAAACAAGAAAATGCACGCCGAGGTGGCCGTCCACGAAACCGGCGAGGCGATTGGCGTCAAGGAAGGCGGCGGGGTGCTGGATCATGTGCTGCGGCATTTGCGCGTGGAATGTCTGCCGGCGGATTTGCCGGACGGCTTCACCGTGGATGTTTCCGGCTTGACGCTGGGCCAGGCGATTCATGTGCGGGATATCGCCACGCCCAAGGGGGTGACGATTTTGAATGATGCCGAGTTGACGGTCTTCGCGGTGCATGAACCGAAGGTTGAAGTGTTGCCTGAAGCAACCGCTGCCGATGGCGCGACCGCGGCGGAACCGGAAGTCATCACGGCGAAGAAGGACAAGGAAGACGGCGCGGCTGCGGGTGACAAGGGCGACGCCAAGTCCGAGAAAAAAGCCGAGAAGAAATAAGCCATGTTGTTCCCCCTTGTCGTCGGACTGGGGAATCCGGGGCCGGAGTATGACTCGACCCGGCATAACTTTGGCTTTATGGTATTGAATCGCTGGGCGGCGGCGGACGGCGGGGTTTGGCGGGCGGCAGGTTTTGCCAATGCCCGGCTGGCCTGGCTGGCAAGCGGTGTCCGGCTGCTGCAACCGCTGGACTATATGAACTGTTCGGGGGCGGCCGTTGGCGCGGCGTTGGGGTGGTTCAAATTGGCGCCGCGGCAGGCACTGGTGGTGGTGGACGATGTTAATTTGCCGCTGGGTCATTTGCGGTTGCGGGCCGGGGGTTCGTCCGGCGGGCATAACGGCTTGAAATCGGTCGAGGTCGCGCTCGGCACGCAAGAGTATGCGCGGTTGCGCGGCGGGGTCGGCGGCGCTGACGGTGACTTGGTCGGGCATGTGCTTGGCCGATTCGCCGGCGGGGAACGGGAAATTTTGGAGCAGATGATTATCAGGGCGATTGAGGTATTGCGGTGCTGCCAAAGCCAGGGTTTGGCGTCGGCGGCCGCGAAAATAAAGAACGAAACATGAAACAATATTACGAAGCAATGTTCATCCTGGACATCCAGGGCAAGGAGGAAGGCGTAGACGCCGTGCTGGCGGTCATCAAACAGGCGATTGAAGCGCTTGACGGCGTGTTCAAGGGCGCCCAGCGCATGGATCGCCGCCGGTTTGAGCGCGTGGCGGTGAAGCGGCACGACGCCGGTTATTATCTTGGCGTGACCTTTGAACTGGCGCCGGGCCAACTCAAATCCCTGCGGGAAAAATTCCAGTTTGACAATAAAATTTTCCGCCAGTATTACCTGCGTTCCAAGCCGGTGGCGGCCAAGGAACCGCCGACGGAAAAAGCCGCCGCCTGACCTTAAACTTAACTGATGGATTTCAACCGCAATAATCAACCCCTGACCTCCTGACCGCTATGGCTTCGTTAAACAGAGTTTTTTTAATCGGGAACCTCACCCGCGACCCTGAAATCCGGCATACGCCGAAGGGCACCGCGGTCGGGGATTTGTCAATGGCCATTAACATAACGTATCGCACGCAAGAAGGCGCGGACAAGGAAGAGGTCTGCTATGTCGATATCGTCGTGTGGGGCCGCCAGGCCGAGACTTGCAAGGATTACCTGACCAAGGGGTCGCCGATTTTCATCGAAGGCCGGTTACAACTTGACCAGTGGGAGACCCAGCAGGGAGAAAAACGCAGCCGCCTGCGCGTGCGCGCCGAGCGGGTGCAGTTCCTCGGCGGGCGCGGCGGTAGCGGCGGCCAGTCCCGCGCCGCGGGCGGTTATACCCAGGAGCGGCGCGACAGCGGCGGGACGCGCGATTATGATCGTCCGTCTCGCGAGACTTATGACGAGCCGCCCATCAACGAGGCGGCGGACGATGAGATTCCGTTTTGAGATTGCAAACAACTAGTAAAATATTGGAGATAAATTATGGCCGTGGAAGTGATTTTGAAGAAATTTGTGCCGGGGTTGGGCGCCGAGGCCGACCTCGTGAAAGTGAAACCCGGTTATGTGCGCAATTATTTGTTGCCACAGGATTTGGCCGTGGTTGCGACTACCGCCACCAAGAAACTGGTGGAAGAGTTGCGCCGCCGCCGCGCTGAGCGTGAGGCCGCCGAATTGAACGCCGCCGAGGAGCTGGCTACCGCGCTGAAGAAGGTGACCATTACCTTCCAGGTGGAAACTTCCCGCCAGGACAAGGTGTTCGGCTCCATCACCACCAACGATATTGCCAATCGCCTCGACACCCTCGGTCATGTCGTGGACCGTAAAAAAATCGTGTTGGATCGGCCGCTCAAGAGTCTGGGCGAGTATGAGGTATTGGTGCATCTGCCGATGAGTGTCCAGGGGCGATTCAAGGTGGTGCTGGAAAGCGCCAACAAGGACGCCGATGCCGTGGCGGAGACACCCAAGAAAAAAGGCCGCAAACCCCGCGTTGCCGAGTCCGGCGCGGGAGCCTGATCCGGGCAATGCATGATTGGCGGAAAATCAAACCAAGAAATAGGCTTGACGGTCTGCGGTACATTCTCCAGTTTTTGCTATTTGAATAGTTTACACGTAAAAATTGGTAAAAATATCCTTCAACGGAAGGATTAACGGGAAAGCTGACAGGATGAATTACTTAAAAATGAAGCCAGGCCGGAGTATGCCGCTGATGGTGGTTGGTTGCATGGTCTTGGCCTTATTTTTCAGCGTCAGCGTCCAGGCGGAGGAGCAACAGCCTGGGCCGGACAATGATGCCGCCCCGTCAGCCAGCGTCGTTCCCGCGGCGCGGTTGACTCCGTCCGGCACCTCGAACACTGGCGAAGATGAGGTTTCCGCTGACCATGATGCCGGCAAGATTACAGTGCCGGCGCCGACGGCCAGCGACGCCACCGTCACGCGCGGGCCGATTGTCAAGGACATCGAGATTGATTATTTCGGGCCGCACTCGGTGGATCGCAGTGTGATTATTTCCAACATGCGCACCACCATTGGCCAGCCGTATTCATTGGCGGGGGTGGAGGAAGATGTGCGCAATCTTTATGCCACCGGGTTGTTTGTCAATCTGCGCATTTATGACGAACCGCTGGCTGACGGTGTGAAGGTCGTGGTGGCGGCCCAGCCCAAGCCGGTGGTGCGCGAGTTGGCGGTCACCGGCTGCGCCATTATTTCCGAACAACGCATCCGCAAGGAAATCAAGAGCAAGGAAGGCGATCCGTTGAGCGAACAGAAAGTCGCCGATGACATGCGCAAGGTGCTGGAATATTACCGCTCCAAGGGTTTTTTTGAGGCGAAAGTGGAGTACAAGATTGATGTCAACGAGCAGGCCGGACGCGCGGCGGTAAAGTTCACCATCAAGGAAGGGGAACGCGCGTGGGTTGACACCATCAGCTTCGCGGGCAACCAGGCGTTTACCGAGGATGAATTAAGGAAGAACTTCAAGACCAAGGGAAAAGACTGGCTGTCGTGGATTAACAAGTCAGGGTTGTTGAAGGAGGATCAATGGTCGGCGGACCTGAAAAAGTTGAAGGAGTTTTATCAGAGCCACGGCTACATTGACATGGAAATCAAGGACGTGCAAAAAACCTACCCTGAGCCGGAAAAAATTGACGTCAAAATCACGGTGTTTGAGGGCATCCAATACCATGTCGGCTCCATCAGCTTTGAAGGCAACCAGTTGTACACCCGCGAGCAAATCCTGACCCGCATGAAAATGCTGGAAAGCGGCATCTTTTCACCGCAGGGCCTGGAGGCGGATGTGAAGGCCATCAGGGATTTATACGGCCAGAATGGTTATATTGACGCCACGGTGATTCCCCAGCGTCAGCCGAACATTGAGAGCGGCCGCATGGATATCCTGTACAAAATGGCGGAAAAATCGAAATCCTATGTTGAGAAAATCGTTATCCAGGGCAACAACACGACCAAGGACAAGGTGATTCGTCGCGAATTGACGCTGGTGCCCGGCGAGGTATATGACACGGTGAAAGCCAATGCCGCTAAAAAGCGCTTGGAAAACCTGGGATATTTTTCCAAGGTGGACGTGTCTGCCGAGGACACTTCGATTCCCAACCGCAAGGACATGGTGGTCACACTCGAGGAGCAGCGCACCGGCAACGTGTCCTTTGGCGTCGGCTTCAGCACAGTGGACAGCCTGCTGGGCTTCGTGGAATTGAGCCAGGGCAATTTTGACATCGCCAACCCGCCGCGGTTCACCGGAGCCGGGCAGAAGTTTCGCACCCGGGTGCAATACGGTCTGGAACGCAAGGACTTTCAACTGAGTTGGACCGAGCCGTGGCTCTTCGATCAGCCATTGGCTTTCGGGTTTGATTTGTTTTACAACGACGCCGAGTATTATGACAGCGATTACAAGACCCAGCGTTACGGGGTGGCGCTGCGGTTGGACAAGATGTTGAATCAATTCTGGCGCGTCGGGTTGCGCTATCAGCTTTCGGAAAATGACATTTATGATGTGACCGCCGCGGCCAACAGCCAGTTGCATCGTGAAGTTGGCTGGCGCTCGGAAAGCGCGATCACCGCCAGCATTACTTACGATTCACGTGATGATTTGTTCCTGAGTCGCAAAGGCGAGAAATTTGAATTCGCCGCCACCGGCGCGGGCGGCCCGCTGTGGGGGCAAACCAATATCTGGAAATTGCAGGTATCGGGGGAAAAATATTTTCTGCTGCCCTATGACGTGATTTTAAGTCTCCGGGGCACCACCGGCGTGGCGGACAGTTACGGCGACTCGGATTTTGTGCCGCTGTTTGAGCGCTTCTTTGTCGGCGGGGCGCGTTCAGTGCGGGGTTACAGCTTCCAAGCCATCGGCCCGCGCGACCAGCAGGGAAATTCCCTGGGTGGTGTCACCATGGGGTATGCCACGGTGGAAATGACTTGGCCGATCATCGATCGGGTGCGCGGCGCGGTGTTTGTGGACGGCGGCTTTGATAGCGCCGGCACCTTTGAATACACCGACGCCATCAATATTGGCGCCGGCCTGGGGTTGCGATTGAACCTGCCGATAGGTCCCTTGCGCCTGGATTTCGGTTGCCCGATTGTGACCGATGGCACCAGTGGCAAAGTCGGGCATTTTCAGTTCAACTTTGACGTCGGTTATCAATTCTAGTAATATCCCCTCTTATGAAAAGAATCATTGTCAGCGTGCTGTTTACTTTTTCCTTGATAGGCTGGTCACTAAACGCGGCGGATCTCAAGATTGCCACGATTGATGTTCAGGACGTTTTTAAAAATTATTACAAAACCGCCGAGGCTGAGAAGCAGCTCCAAGTCACCGCCGCGAGCAATAAAACCCAGGTTGACGGGATCATGACTGATTACAATAAGCTGCGCGAACAGGCCAGCGCCTTGCAGAATGAGTTGACCACGGATGCCACTTCAAGCGAGACGGCGAAAAAAGCCAAGACCGAAAAACTGAAGGACTTGTTTGGCGAACTGCAAAAAAAGGAGCAGGAAGTCAAGACCACGGTCACGCAATTGGAGCGGTTCATGCAGGATCAGCAGTTGCGCGAGCGGAAAAGAATCGTGGAGGAAATCACCAAGACCATCGAAACTTATAGCAAGGGAAAATACACCATCGTTTTGGACAAAACCGGCATTAACCTGAACGGCACGCCGACCTTGCTGTATTCCGAGGGAGTGACTGATATCACCGCCGAGGTGCTCAAGCAGCTTAACGCCGCGAAACCCGCCGCAAAATAACTGGCGCTGCCGATGGCGAAAACGCACACTCTCGGTGAAATCGCCGCGCTGGTTGCAGGTCGGTTGCTTGGGGATGCCGCGCTGACGATCAGCGGAGTGAATGACCTTACGCACGCCACGGCCGCGCAAATTTCCTTTCTGGGCAATCCGCGTTACGCGCAAGCCGCCAGGAACAGCCAGGCCGGCGCGATTTTGACTTTCGCTGGCAGTGACCTGGCACTCCCGGCCGCGCAAATCCAGGTGCCCAATCCCTCCGCGGCGTTTGCCAAGATTTTCGCCCTGTTTGCCCCGGAACCGATTCGGTGGGAGGCCGGGATTCACCCCCTGGCTTGCGTGGACGCCGCCGCCAGGCTGGGTGAGGGAGTGTATATCGGCCCTGGCGCGGTCATTGAAGCGGGCAGTGAGCTTGGCGCCGGCGCGCACATCGGCGCGAATGTTTATATCGGGCACGAAACCAAAATCGGCGCCGGCACTTTCATTTATCCTAACGTGACCATCCGCGAGCGCTCAGTCATCGGCAGCCGGGTGATTTTACATGCCGGGGTGGTGATTGGCGCGGACGGCTTTGGCTACGAATTCCAGCAGGGCCGTCATGTCAAGGTGCCGCAACTCGGTTACGTGCAGATTGACGATGACGTGGAAATCGGCGCCAACACCACCATTGACCGCGGCCGGTTCGATAAAACCTGGATTCAGCAAGGTTGTAAAATTGACAATCTGGTGATGATCGCGCACAACGTGGTCGTCGGCGCGCACAGCATCATCGTCGCCCAGTGCGGCATCAGCGGCAGCAGCACGATTGGCAAATATGTGACCATCGCGGGCCAGTCGGCCGTCGTTGGTCACATCAAAGTGGCCGACCAGGTGACCGTGACCGGCTGGACCGCAGTGACCAAGGATATCGGCAAATCCGGCATTTATCGCGGCGCGCCCGCCAAGCCGATGAAGGAATCAATGCGTATTGAGGCGCTGACCATGAAATTGCCGGAGCTTTACGAACGGCTGCAAGCGCTGGAAAAGAAACTGGGCGCTGACTCTGCGCCGAAACAATCGTGATGCATTCATTTATTTTACTGAAAAAAAATAAAAAAACCTTGTACCAGCCCGCCAGATTCCATATCATCACCCCGTCAAATCGCGTTATCGGAACCCGCTAAAGCTGACTAAGCCAAAGCACAGCCCCGATAACCCGCTGAAGATGAGCAAGATAAGTCATAACGTAAGTACACCGCGCTCACGCGCTCACGCGCTCACGCGCTCACGCGCTCACGCGCTCACGCGCTCACGCGCTCACGCGCTCACGCGCT
>JAISBF010000199.1 GCA_031266335.1 Verrucomicrobiales bacterium | reverse complement strand
ATCAGTCTCGTCATACACTCAGTTCATTCTTATCTCCATCGTAGTCCACTCTGACAGCGATCAACGCCTTTTCACCATCGAGCTTTCGCTCGATAGCACGAACGATGCTACCCGGCGGAAATTCCCAATTCTCATCATCAGGATCGTAGCCTTCGATCGGCAGCAGCTTGAAGCAGCCATCTGACAGTAGTTCCGCCTCCGTTGGTCGAAAAACCTCGGTTCCTTCATCCATCAGACGAACGTAAAGAGTTTTCATATCAGTATTTGAAGTCGGGGCCGCCAAAGTGGATGATTTCCTTCGTTACCGTATTCTGAACGACGGACTGCCCGGTCTGCGGGTGAACGTATCTGACCGCCGGGGTTCCTTTGTTCACCAAATTCGTAGCTGGGAACTGTTGGCCACCCTTAATCGCTTCGGTTACCTGTGCAGGCGTCCAACCCCGTTGATCCATTTGGCGAATTGATTTCGCCACCCCCTTGTTCTGGCCCCAAATCCATTTTGCGGCATCGTCTGCTACTCCAGTTGTCGTCTTTACGGCATTTAACATCTTTACTTCTGTTGCCAGCCACTTGGTCGCCTGCATCTCAGCGCGCACCAGATTCGTCGTGGCCGCCTTGGCGGCCATCCCGCCGACAATCCCGACCGGGATCGGGACCAAGCCGATGGCACCAGACACTATAAAAGGGGTCAGTCTTCATTTCTTGACAAATTATTTTATCGCTTGTTTTATTTTTAATCTTATTATTACTTTTCAATCCTGCCCATTTGTCAAGAAATGACGACTGCCCCCTTTTACCGTTACTTCATCCAGGCCGCCGTGATAATGGCGTCGATGTTGATATTTTCCTCAATCAATTTTTGAATCAGCGCGATTTTTTCGTTGTCGCCCGGCTCGGTCTTGACGGTCATGTCATTGATCTTGGCGGCCACGTCGTACGCTTCCTGCCGCACGGCGATGAACGGCACGTTGTGCGCCTGCATGATGCGGATAATGTCGGGCTGCGGCTCCATGCCGTGCGTCAGCACCACGCCGGCGATTTGCCGCGATTCCTGGTTGGCGCTCAACACTGCCAGCACGATGTCCTCGCGGTCGCCGGCGACAATAATCAGGCTGTTCGGGTCGAACAGCATCTCGACATGTCGGGAGGTCATCGTGACGATGTGAATTTTGTTCACCCGGCGACGCTTGCCTTTTTCCCCGGCGATGAAACGTCCGCCGAGTTCCTGGCAAATCTGGTTCATCGTCGGCTTGCGCAGTTCCCCGTTGAACGGCACGATGCCCAGCAACGGCAGGCCCAGCTTGGCCAGGCCCTTTTCCGCGTAGGGTCGCAATTCCGCGATGCGCGACGGCAGCACCTTGTTCAGCACCACGCCGACCACCGGTACCTGGTATTTTTCAAACAACGCCAGGTTCAGCGCGATTTCGTCAATCGGCCCGCCCACCCCGCCGCGGCTGACGATGATGGCCTTGCTTTGCAACGCGCTGGCCACCTGCGCGTTCGACATGTCAAACACGCTGCCCACCCCCGCGTGACCGGAACCCTCGATCACCACAAACTCCTGTTCCCAGGCGGCGCGATTGAAGGCGTTTTCCACCCGGGCGCGCAATTCCCCCGGCTGGCCGCGTTCCAAGTAATCGCGCGTGAAGTTCGGTGAAATCGCAATCGGACTCATCGCCTCCAGGGGCAGCCCCGGATTATAGGTCTCGTTGATCAGCACCGTGTCCTCGTCAATTTTCAACCCGCTGACCTCGACATAACGCTGCCCGACCGGCTTGATGTAGCCCACCTTGTGAAACCGCTTGCGCAACGCCGCCACCAGTCCCAGCGAGGTGGTGGTTTTGCCGTCATTCTGTCGCGTGGCGGCGATAAAAATACGCGGAGTGATTTCGTTTTCCAACATGCGCAGGCTCCATTATGCCGCTGCTATTGATGATTGGCCAGCCAGTCGTGCTCCTTTTGCTCCGGGTACAAACGCCGGTACTCAATCGCCTGCAAGGCCACCAAAGCGGCCACCCCCAGGATATCGCCAACCTGGGCGCCGCGGGACAATTCCGCCGCGGGCTTGGACAGCCCGGTGAGAATCTGGCCGTAAGCCGTCGCCTTGGCCAGATGCTGCACCAGTTTGACCGCGATATTGCCGGCGTTGAGGTCAGGGAAAATAAACACGTCTGCCCGGCCGGCCACCAGACTGCCCGGCGCCTTCAACGCGGCCACCTCCGGCAGCAGCGCGGCGTCCACCTGCAATTCGCCGTCAATCTCAGCCCGCAAACCGGACTGATGCGCTTTTTGCTTCGCCAGCGCCGTGGCGGCGATGATTTTCTCGGTATCCTTGGTTTGCGCGCTGCCCTTGGTCGAAAACGACAGCATCGCCACTCGCGGCACCTCGCCGGTCAACTGGCGACGCAGACGCGCCGTTTCCACGGCGATGTCGGCCAGTTGCTCCACCGTCGGGCTGGGCACCACGCCGGCGTCGGCAAAAAACAAAATACCGTGGTCGCCAAACTGACTGTCAGGCACATCCAGAATGGTCGTGCTGGCAATGGTCTTGATGCCCGGCAACGGCTTGATCAATTGCAACAGCGGCCGCAGGATGTTACCGGAAAATTCGCTGGCGCCCGCCACCAAGCCGTCGCACTGGCCGTTTTGCAGCATCATGGCGGCAAAATAATTCGGATTGGCCAGAATCTTCATCGCGTCCACATCCTTGATGCCGCGATACCGCTGCAAGATGGCCAGCCGCCGGACAAACAGCGGCAGGTCCGCCGCAGTCTCCGGATCAATAACCAGGATATGGCGCAACTGGATATCCTTGGCCGCTGCCAGTGCCTCCACCTGGTCCTTTTTGCCAAGCACCACCGCCGGGCCGAGCTTTTTGTTGACATACTCGCTGGCGGCCTGCAACACCCGGTAGTCGCTGCCTTCCGGGAACACAATCCGCTTGGGATGCCGCCGCAATTTCTCGTAAACCGTTTCTATGAACTGGGACATAGGACAAACTTTCTAGCTAACTGATACCGCCTGCCGGTCAAACTCATATCCTCATCTTTCTTCACCGCTTTCAGCGCCCTGGCTGCAACCCCTGATAATGGGATAAGTTACGCATTGGGCAAGCGGCAAATTTCCCGTTCGGCTTGCTCACGGACAGCCGCAATCACGCCGGGTTACAACTGGCAAATCCGCACAATCGCCGTCTCCAGCGCTTTCTCCGGGTCACTGGCAGCGGTCACCAATTGCAGATGCGTCCGGCACAACACCTCCAGCGCCGCAAACCAACTCCGGGCCGGACGACGCCTGGCCTGTGCCACCACTTTGGCCAAGCGAAAGGCATTGGGCTTCTCGCCCTTTTTGCTGACCGGCAGAAACTCATCGGCCGCCGGCGAGAGGTCAAGATTGACATAACCGCCGCTCCTGTTCACCCGCAGCCGCCCGCTTTCCAGCAAATGCGTGCCCACCGCCGCCAGCCGAACCTGGCCGGCCAGCATGATTAAAATTCCCACCGGCCCGTCATCCTGCGTCAGCAATTGCCGCAACAGGCGCACCGCCGCCGCTGACCGTCCGTCCACCACCGCGTCGAGCAAATCCCAAATGATCCGCTCGCGGGTGTCGCTGACCATGAGCCGCAAATCGGCCTCGCTGACATTGCCGTGCGGCTGCGCGTACAGGGCGAGTTTTTCCACCTCGCCGTACAACGCGCGGCGGTTGCCGCCGACCATGTCCATCAGCAACTCCGCCACGCCGGGCGCCGCCCGCAAACCGGCCTGCTGCATCACGCGGTCAATTTCACGGCACCACTCCGCCTCGCCGCGCGCGCCCCGGAGGTCGGGCAAATCATGCAATTCCACCGCGCCCAGTTTCTCAAACTGCTTGTAAAACGACTTGCGCTTGTCCACGCCGACGGCGCTGATGATGATCTGCGCCTCGGCCGGCGACACCCGGTTCAGCACCTCAATCAGCCGCGCCAGCCGGGAGGTTACCGCCTCGCTTTTGCCCGCCGGCGAATCAACCAGAAAATTGCAATGCCGGAAATGCACCAGCTTGACGCCGCCCATGAACGGCAGCGTCAGCATGGCTTCAATGACCGCGTCCAGTTGCCGGCAAGCCCGCTCGATCACCTCCGCCTGCGCGTCAATCACCTCGCAATTCATCGGGTCGTCCGGCATCAGTTGCCTGACCTGCTCCGCCGCCCGCGCCTTGACGGCAAACTCGTCACTGCCGGCGATTAAAATGTGCCGTTGTTTCGGCTTGCGCTCTTTTTCCACCATAGGTCTAATCAATACATGGAACACCTTTGGGCGCCCTGGCGCAACAGTTATGTGAGCGGTGACCAAAAAAAACCGGCCGATTTGTTTTTTCAAATCGGCCAGTCCGCTGACGATGAGGCCAACCTGGTCGTCCGGCGCGGCAAATCCTGCTACGTCATGCTCAACCGTTTTCCCTACAATGCCGGACATGCGCTGGTCGTTCCCTACCGTCCGGTCGCCGAACTGGCGCAGCTCGCCGACCACGAAACCGCCGAGCTATGGCAAACCGTGACGCTGACCGTGAGCGCGCTGAAAAAAGCCTTCGCGCCGCAGGGCTTCAACATCGGGATCAACCTCGGCGCCTGCGCCGGCGCGGGCCTGCCCGACCACCTGCACGTCCACGTCGTCCCCCGCTGGCACGACGATGTGAATTTCATGACCGCCACCGCCGGCACGCGGGTGCATCCGAGCGAGTTGGAAAAAATCTACACGCAACTCGTCGCCACGTTCGCCGCCGAAAACCGCTGAGCGTCAGCGTCGCTTAGGCGGTTCCGACTATTCTCATATCTCTAATACTTACGATTAAATCCGCGGAGATATTGACGAAAAAATGATCATCTTTTACGCAAAGAGTTTTACTCATCCGGTTCCTAAAAGAAAGCTTGGGATCCGGGTCTCGAAAAGCGGTGGACTTTAACCAAGTCAATTCCGCCTCATGTCCGGCAATAACAACGCATTGAAATAAATAAAACGGCGGATCAATTCTGATAAAATCAAGTTCCGCCCACCGGCTCGCCCACATTAAGAACAGTCCAACCCGCTTGATGTTCCGCGAATCGTTTTTCCGCGATGGCGTTGGTTGGCTGTTTTTTACCCAAGTGTTGCCTGGAAAAAAATAACTTTAACTTGGATATCATGTCCAATCGTCACGGTCAGCGTCCGCGCGCGTGAATGATCCCGGCAGGGAAAAAACTTCAGATCGCGGCGGCTGGCGTTTCCGGCTCGTCCTTTTTCTGCCAGCGCCATTCGGGATAAAGGTTGATATCCTCATTCTTCACGTCAAAACCGCACGCCTCGAACAGGTACGATACGCCTTCGCGCATGCCCATCGCCTCTCTTAGCCGGTGGGCGAACAGTTCGATGTATTCCTTGTAAGAGTCGATGTTCAGCTTGCCATCAAGCACGAATTGCTCCAGCGCGGTGTCGTGATTGTCTATCAACTGCATCATCGCCTTTTTTAGCAACAACCGCAGGTGCGGGTCGATGGTTCGCGCGAAGGGATTCGCCGTCGAATTCTTCTGCCGCAGTTGCGCCGGGTTGGCTCTTTGGGTGATCATCAATTCCACGCTTGATTGGGGGATATTCATATTGTCTGGTTCCAGGGTTTCGGTTGTGTTTTCAATAAGAAAATCGTCTCGGTCAACGGGCTGGCGCGCCAGCATCGCCAGCGTCAGCGTCCCGACATCAGTGAGCGGCGGCGCGGGAACCGGCTCACGGTCAGCGGCGGCAACCACGGCCAGGGCGGCGTCCGGAACGCTTGGCGCGGGAACTTCCGCCACCGGCAGCGGCACGGGCGCCGGCGCGGGCAATGGTAACGGCGCGGGCGCGCTGACCGGCTCAGGCTTGGCAACCACCGGCACCGGCGGCGTGTCTGCCAAAACTGCCGCTGACGCTGCAACCATCGCGGGTGCGCTGACCGTGGGCGGCGGCTCCGCCGGCAGTGGCAGCGGCACGGGCACGACTGGTGCGGCGGGCACGGCTGGCGCTGACGGTGATACCGCGGTGGTGTCGGCGGTTTGGTTGTTATCAACCGGTAGCTCGTCAGTCTGGTCCGGCAACGCGTCCGGCTCTTCTTCCACCAAGGCAATCGGCGGCGGGACAGCGGACGGTTTCAGCGCCGACCAAATCCTGGGAATACCCGCCAGGCACCCCAACACCACCCCGGCCAGCGCCGCCGCGCCGGCCGCCCAGAAACACCACCTGGGCTGCGACGCGCCGCTGTCGCTGTTGTTGAGCACAAAATTATTGCCCACCTGCTGGCCGTCCGCGGTCTGGATTGCCAGGTTGCCGATGGAAATCGGCACCGCTGACGCCGCGCCGTCACCCACTCCCAGCAACTCAATTCCGAGGTCCAGCAACAGGCAGGCCGACACCGCTCCCACCAGCGTCAGCGTCACGCTCAATGCCAGCCCCGTGAAGATTTTCTTTGCCCGCAACATTCCCGCATACACTTCGGCATAACTTGCCTTCCGTCAATTAAATATTACGTCATGCGAAAAAAAACTTCACTGTCAGCGGCGGCAGGCGATATAGTAATCGCTTCTATGTCCGCCACCGTCCGCGTGCTTGTCCATCCCGCCCAGAACCGCCACCTGAACATGG
Source organism: Verrucomicrobiales bacterium (assembly GCA_031266335.1). Classification (GTDB taxonomy): domain Bacteria; phylum Verrucomicrobiota; class Verrucomicrobiia; order Methylacidiphilales; family JAAUTS01; genus JAIRPN01. Next base: position 1,689 of record JAISBF010000199.1, on the reverse strand, counting down.
CCGTTGACGAGGCCCTGCTCCGCGTCTGCACCCGGCCGGTGCTGCGTTTTTACCGGTGGTCGGAACCGGACGCGGTATCCATCGGCTATTTCCAAGCCCACGCCGATGTGCCGGCCGGGCGGCCGTTTGTGCGGCGTTACACCGGCGGCGGACTGGTTGACCACACCGGGGATTTCACCTACTCGGTCATCCTGCCCAAAAGTCATCCGCTGACCGTGGCCGGCACCTCGTCCAGCTACCGGCTGATCCACGAAGCCGTGGCCCAGGGGCTGCGCCGCGAAGGTTGCGCGGTGCGCCTGGCCCCCGCTGACGATGCGGTGGACAGCAACGCCTGTTTCCAAAAGGCGGTATTATACGATGTGGTCGCCGCTGACCATGACGGCCAGGCTCGCCGGGAAAAAGTCGCCGGCGCCGCGCAACGCCGCACCCGCGAGGGCTGCCTGCACCAAGGCAGCATCCTGCTCAACGGTTTTGACTTCAAGTCGCTGAGCTATTCGATTGGCGAATATTTGATTGCCCTGCTCGGCACTGACGGTGAGGAAGGCGCACTGTCAGCGGAGGAACAAACCCGCGCGCAACAACTGACGGTCGAGCGTTACGCCACCGAGTTGTGGAATCATTCGCGGTAGGATTTTTTAACGCCAAGACGCGCAGGATGTTTAACCACGAAGACACAAAGGCACGAAGTGTTTTTTAATAAAACTTCGTGTCTTTGTGTCTTCGTGGTTCAAGTTTTTTTAGAATTGGTGCCGGTAGCCGGCGATTAAGCCTCAAAGTTTGTCGTATTTGTCGCCGAAGGAGGCTTCGTAGTCGAGGTGGAGTTGATTGTCAGCGTCCAGTTGCCAGATGAGGCCGGCCTTGCGGCCGCACACCTGATTTCACGGAAGGGGAATTTAATCAACCGCAATTACACGCGGCTGCCAATGACCTTAGCGAAGCGAACCCATTTGCTCGCGCGAGGGGCTTGGTCGGTGAAGTTGGTTCCAGCGTCAGCGATTCCATTGCTATCGGCGAAGAACCCGGAAACTAAACCGCTGACGGTGCCCCCCCGCGCGCCAATTCCATTGCCTTCACCGGCGGCGTATCTATAATTCATCCACACATGAATATCTCTCACTTTCCCGGAGCGGCGGCGTTGTCGGAGTTTCGCCAGCAACGGTTGTTGGCGGCGCTGAATCTGGTGGACGATGACAACGTCAGCGACATTCACGGGCGCTGGGTGCATTTCGTGGCTTGCGCGGAGGCGCTGACCGGCGGTGAACAGGAGCGCGTCGCGGCGTTGTTGACGTATGGCGAACCCGCCGCCGCCGCGCCCGCTGACGGGGTGACGTTGCTCGTCATTCCGCGCTTCGGGACGGTTTCGCCGTGGGCGAGCAAGGCCACGGATATCGCGCATAATTGCGGCCTCGCCAAGGTTCACCGCATTGAGCGCGGCGTGGAATACACGCTGACGTTGCGCGGCGCGGGCGCGGGGACAACATGGTCAGCGGCGCGGCGCGCGGCGCTGGCGGCGGTGATGCATGACCGCATGATTGAGACGGTCGTCGCTGACCGTGACGCGGCGCGACGCTTGTTCGACGAGTTGCCGCCGCGGCCGTTGCGGACGGTGGATTTGCTCGGCGGCGGGCGCGCGGCGCTGGCGCGGGCCAACACCGAGGGCGGCTTCGCGCTCGCTGACGATGAGATGGA
>JAISBF010000102.1 GCA_031266335.1 Verrucomicrobiales bacterium | reverse complement strand
ATCTGGCTCAGAAGCTACGGCCAACAGCTAAACATCGGCAGCCAAGTAGCAGGCAAAGCCTACGAACAACTCATCTACGGCGTCGATCTCGGCACGGATCACAAGTTCACCATCAGCGCTGATAATGACCTCTACCTCGGCGTGTACGCCGGCTACGGCAGAAGCGACCTCGACTACCGTACCCCCGGCGCTGACGGTGAACTCAATTCCTACTACGGCGGCCTCTACGCCACTTGGCTCCACTCCAGCGGCTTCTATATTGATGCCACTTTCAAGGCTGCCAGTGTGGACAACAACCTAAAAGCCCCCTACGGCACCAGCCAACTCACTGCCAGCTACAGCGACGTGAACCTCGGTGGCAGCCTCGAAATCGGGAAGAAGTTCACCTTCGCTGATGCTTGGTTCATCGAGCCGCAACTCCAAGTGAACTACCTCCACATCCTCGCCGAGGACTATCAAGCCGGCCCCATGACCATCAGCGCCCAAGACCTCGACGCCCTGCAACTCCGCATCGGCAGCGTGTTCGGTCGCACCATCAAACTCACCAACAGCGGCGCGTTACAACCCTACGTGAAAATCAGCGGCGTAGAAACCATCAGCAGCGGCGGCGTCATCAGAAACGGCTATCAATCCACCCGCGCCAACACTGACGGTGCCCGTGCCGAAGTAGGCGGCGGCCTCATCTGGCAACTCGACACCAACAACCAACTCCACCTCGACTACGAGGCGAGCTTCGGCGACAAGTACGACAAACCCTGGGGCCTAACCGCCGGCTACCGGCACCAGTTCTAAACCACGAATAAACACGAATTGACACGAATAACATGCAAGAGGCAACCGCTGACCGTGGTTGCCTCCTGCATTAGTGTCCATTCGTGTTAATCCGTGGTTAAAAATCTCCGCGTCTCTGCGCCTCCGCGTTTAACTCTTGCTTAAAAAATCCTTCGCGCCTTGGTGTCTTCGTGGTTCTGAGTTTCCCGCCAGACCACGCTCAGGATTACTTATTTGTAATCGTATGGAAATGTTGCGGTTAGCCTGGTATGGCATAGTGCCGGCATGAGCAGCACCAATCCGACTCCCCCGGCGATTCCCTCGCCGTCGCAACACGCCTCCATCCAAACCATCAACCAAGCCGTGCAGCAGGCCTCCGCGTGGGTCGAGCCGGTGCGGCGCGAAATCGGCCGCGTCATCGTCGGCCAGCAGCATTTGATCGACCGCCTGCTGGTCGGCCTGCTCGCCAACGGCCATATCCTGCTCGAGGGCGTGCCCGGCCTGGCGAAGACGCTGGCGCTGAAAACACTCGCCGCGACCATCCGGCTGTCTTTCAAACGCATCCAGTTCACGCCCGACATGCTGCCCGCCGACATCATCGGCACGGAAATTTACAACCCGCGCGACCTGACCTTTGCCATCAAGCACGGCCCGGTGTTCGCCAACCTGATCCTGGCCGACGAAATCAACCGCGCCCCCGCCAAGGTGCAGAGCGCGCTGCTGGAGGCGATGCAGGAGCACCAGGTCACCATCGGCGACACCACCCACGCGCTGCCGGAGCCGTTCCTGGTGCTGGCGACGCAAAATCCCATCGAGCAGGAAGGCACCTACTCGCTGCCCGAGGCGCAGGTGGACCGTTTCATGCTCAAAGTGATTGTCACTTACCCGACGCCCGCCGAGGAGCGCGTGATCATCGACCTGATGGGCGCCACCGACGCCAAGCCGCAGGCCAACGCCATGCTCAGCGTTGACGATATCGTCAAGTCCCGCCAGGTGGTGAACACCATTTACATCGACGATAAGGTCAAGGACTACATCGTCAGCCTCATCCACGCCACCCGCGAACCCGCCCGTTATCACTTGGACCTCCAATCCCACATCCAGTACGCGGCCTCGCCGCGCGCCAGCATCAGCCTGACACTGGCGAGCCGCGCGCTGGCCTTCCTCAACGGCCGCGGCTACGTCACCCCGCAGGACATCAAATCCATCGCGCCCGACGTGCTGCGCCACCGCGTCGCCGTCACCTACGAGGCCGAGGCGGAAGGTTTGAACAGCGAGAATATCATCCAGAAAATTTTGGACGCCGTTCCTGTCCCGTGAACCAGTTTTAGCTTTGAGTTATGAGCTTTGAGATTTGAGTTATGTCACGTGTCACCGTCAGCGAGATGTTGAAAAAAGTGCGGGCGATTGAAATCCGCACCAACCGCCAGGTCAACGAAGCCCTGGCGGGGCAATATCGCTCGGTGTTTCGCGGCGCTGGCATCGACTTCGACGAGGTGCGCGAATACGTCCCCGGCGACGACGTGCGGGCGATTGACTGGAAAGTCACCGCGCGACAGGGCCGTCCGTTCATCAAGAAATATCGCGAGGACCGCGAGCTGACCATCCTGCTGGCCATCGACGTCAGCGCCAGCGGCAACTTCGGCTCCGGCGCGGAAAGCAAGCGCGAGCGCGCCGCCGAGCTGGCCAGCGTGCTGGCCTTCAGCGCGATCAAGAACCGCGACAACGTCGGCCTGCTGCTGTTCAGCGACCGCGTCGAGTTGTACATCCCGCCGGCCAAGGGCCGCCCGCATGTGCTGCGGGTCATCCGCGAGATTTTGTTCCAGGAGCCGCAAGGGCGCGGCACCGATCTCCGGCTGGCGCTGGAAACCATCCGCCGCGCGCAAAAACGCCGCGCCGTGGTGTTTCTGCTGTCCGACTTTTGCCTGGCCGGCGAATACGAGCCGGCGCTGGCGGCGCTGACCGTGGCGCTGCACTCGGTCGCCCGCCGACACGACCTGGTGGCCGTCAGCATCAGCGACCCGCGCGAGCGCGAATTGCCCGACGTGGGCCGGCTGACGCTGGAGGACGCCGAGACCGGCGAACTGGTGGACCTCGACACCGGCAGCGCCGCCACGCGGCAACGGTTCGCGCACCTGGCCGCCGCGCGCGCCGCGACCCTGCGCAAGACTTTCCACGCCAACGCCGTTGACCTGCTGGAGCTGGACACCGCCAGCCCCTACCTGCCGGCGCTGCGCCAATTCTTTCACACCCGGGAGCGGAGGGCCGGCCGGTGAGCAAGGTTTCCTCCCTTTTGCCTATGCTGCTGCCGGCGCTCCTGTTCCCGGGTGTGTTCATCTTCGCCCAGACCCCGCCCGCGCCGCTGACGGTGAGCGCATCGTCAGCGCTGGCGCCGGCCGCGCCGCTTCCGCTGCTTGGCTCGCCGTCAGCGGCGCCGCAGTTCGCCCCCGCTGACGGTGAGGACATCGCCGACATCCGCGGCGTCTGGGTGCCGGATTATCAAACATATCTCCGGCGCGCGCTCATCGTCAGCGCGGCGGCGCTCATCGTCAGCGGCCTCGCGTGGTGGCTGTGGCGCCGGTGGCGCGCGCGCCGGCCGACGCTGACGCTGTATCAGCGGGCGCTGCAACGCCTGCAACAGTGCCGCGCGCTCATCGCCGACGGCAACGCGCGGGCGTTCTGCGGCGAGGTGTCGGACATCGCGCGCGACTGGCTGGAGCGGCGCTTCAAGGTGCCGAGCACGCACCAGACGACGGAGGAATTTTTCCAGACCGCCGCCGCGCGCGCCGGCGATGAACTGGAGCCGCACCTGCCGGCGCTGAAGAATTTCCTGGTGTATTGCGACATGGCGAAATTCGCGCGCGGCGAGCTGACCGTCGAGCAGATGAATTTGATGTGGGACAGCGCGGAAAGATTTGTCGAGACCACCAGACCCGCTGATAATGCCGCTGAAAATTCCCCTTCCGTGAAGGGGGGGCCGCGCAGCGGACGGGGTAGTTCAGCGTTTAATGAAAATCAGCCAGAAACGCTGAAACACCCCGCCCTGGCGGGCACCCCTCTACGAGAGGGGAATTTAACTGCCGCTGACCATGACCAAGCTGGAGACGCGTCATGATCCGCCTCCTCCACCCCGAAATATTGTGGCTCCTCGCCGCCCTCCCGCCGCTGGCGCTGTGGTGGGGCCGGCGCGGCCGGGCGGCGACGATTTTGTTTTCCTCCACCGCCGTCGCGCGGCAGGCCGGCACGGCGCGCCAGGCCGCCGCCGGCCGGCTGGCCGTGCTGCCGCGGCTGCTGGCGCTGGCGCTGCTCATCGTCGCGCTGGCCAGGCCGCAATTGGGCCGGCCAACGCAGGAGGTCAGCGTCAGCGGCGTGGACATCATGCTGGCGGTGGACTTGAGCGGCTCGATGCGCGCGCTGGATTTCAAATTGCACGGCCAGCCGGCCAACCGCGTCGAGGTGGTAAAATCGGTGGTCAAAAAATTCATCGCCGAGCGGCCGGACGACCGCATCGGCGCGGTGGCCTTCGCGGCGTTCGCCCACCTGGTCTCGCCGCTGACGCTGGACCACGACTGGCTGGAGCAGCGCGTGGACGCGATGAGCACCGACAGCGTGCAGTCCGACGGCACCGCCATCGGCAGCGCCATCGCCACCGCGGTCAACCACCTGCGCGGCCAGCCAGGCAAGTCGCGCGTCATCATCCTGCTCACCGACGGCGTGAACAACGCCGGCCGCGTGTCGCCGCTGATGGCGGCGGACCTGGCGCGGGCGCTGGGCATCAAGGTGTACACCATCGGCGCCGGCACGCGCGGCGAGGCGCGGATGCCCGCCACCGACGCCTTCGGGCGGCAGGTGACGGTGCCGGTGAAGGTGGACATTGACGAGGACACGCTGCGGCAAATCGCCGGCCAGACCGGCGGCCAATATTACCGCGCCACTGACACTGACTCACTGGCAAATATTTATGATGAAATCAACCGGATGGAAACGACGGCGCGACCGGTGAAAAAATTCGAGCTGCGCGCCGAGTTGTTTTATTGGCCGCTGCTGGCGGGCCTGCTGGCGCTGACACTGGAGTTGTTGGGCACGGAAATTTTACGCCGGAGGCTGCCATGACCTTCGCCGCTCCCGCCTGGTTGTATGCCGGCCTCGGCGCGTGCGCGCTGGCGGCGGCGTTGTACTGGCACGCCGACCGTCAGCGGCGGCGGGCGCTGGCGGCGCTGGTGTCGCCGCATTTGCTGGCGGCGCTGACGGTGAACTTTTCCCCGGCGCGGCGGCTGGTGAAACGCGGCCTGTTCATCGCCGCCGTCGCCTGCCTGTTCGCCGCGCTGGCGCGCCCGCAACTCGGCTACCGCTGGCAGGAGGTGAAGCGGCGCGGCACCGACCTTGTCATCGCGCTGGACGTGTCGCGCAGCATGTTGACGCCGGACGTGCAACCCAGCCGGCTGGCGCGCGCCAAGCTCGCCATCCGCGACCTGGCGGCACTCGCTGACGGTGACCGGCTGGCGCTGATTCCGTTCGCCGGCAGCGCCTACGTCATGTGCCCGCCGACGCTGGACTATGACATGTTTTTGCAATCGCTCGACGCGCTGACGCCGGACGTGATGCCGGTGCCGGGCACCGACCTCGCGGCGGCGATGCAGGCGGCGGCGGATTTGCTGGCCGCCGCGCCGACCGGCAGCCGCAAGATTTTGCTGTTGTTCACCGACGGCGAGGACTTGGCCGGCGCCGCGCTGACCGAGGCGAAACGCGCCGCCGACGCCGGCATCGAGATTTGCACCATCGGCGTCGGCACGGCGGCGGGCGATTTGATTCCCGTGCCGGGCGCTGACGGTGGCGTGACCTTCATGCAGGACGAGCACGGGCAGATTGTAAAGTCGCGGCTCGACGAGGCGACGCTGCGAAAAATCGCCGAACTCACCGGCGGCCAGTTTGTATTGCAAACGTCCGGCGCTGACAGTGTGGAAAAAATTTACCGCGAGGTCATCAGTTCCGCGCCGAAACAGGAGTTCCAAAGCCGCCTGGAAAAAATCCCGCTTGAACGCTTCACCTGGCCATTGTCAGCGGCGATCATTTTGCTCGCCGTCGAACTGCTGCTCCGCGAGCGCCGGACGAACTGGTTCGCGCGCGGCAAGGCGCTGACCGTGCCGCTGGCGCTGACACTGGGCGCGGCGCTGTGGTCACCGTCAGCGGCATACGCCGCGCCGGTGCTTGACGCGCAGGCACAGCGGGAATGGCGGAAAAGCGCGGAAAAATTCCAGCGTCGGCTGGATAAAAAACCCGACGACCCTGCGGCGCATTACAACCGAGGCGTCGCCAATTACCAGTTGGGACGTTACGAGGCCGCTGCCGATGACTTTCAAAAAGCGCTGCCGGCGGACGACGTCAAACTGCAAAATTTTGCCTATTATGATCTCGGCAACGCCCAGTACCGGCGCGGCGAACTGACCGAGCAAACCGAGCCGGAAAAAACCCGCGACCTGTGGCAGCAGGCGACGCAGGCTTACGAGGGCGCGCTGAAATTGAACGCTGACGATGAGTTGGCGAAGAAAAACCTGGCATTCGTGAAGAAGCGCCTGAATGAACTGCCGCCGCAACAACAGAATCAGGATGAGCAACAGCAAAACGATCAAAACGATCAAAAGGACCAACAGCAGCCACAAGATCAGCAACAGCAAGATCAGCGGCAGCAACAGGATCAACAACAGCAAAATTCCCAGGAGCAAAACCGGCAGAATCAGCAAAATCAGCACGGCCAAGGCCAGCAACAGCAGCAGCAAAAATCCGGCGCTGACGGTGACCGGAAACCAGACTCGCGGCAAAATCAACCGCCACCAAAGCCCGACGCTGGCCGTGACCAAAAGCAAAACGGCCGGCAACAACCCGCGGGCGGCGACCAAAAGCAAGCTGACGGTCAGCGGCAGCCGCGACCGGCGAAGCCCGGCGAGATGAGCAAGGAGCAAGCCGAGGCCGCGCTCGACGCCTTGAAAGGCGAGGAGCGACCCTATAACATGGCGGTGCCGAATTACAAAAGCGCCAACCCGGAAAACGCGCGCGGCGGAAAAGACTGGTGATGAAAAATTTTTTAGCAACTGGCTGGAAGAAATCTCGCGCGGAGACGCGGAGACGCGGAGTTGGTTTTAATAGAAAAAGCTCCGCGTCTCCGCGTCTCCGCGCGAGGCTCATTTTGCTGTGCGTCTTTTTCCTGCCGCTGACCGTGCGCGCGGAGACCGGTGTCAGCGCGACGTTGAGCCGCGACACGGTCAGCTTCGGCGGCTCGGCGGAAATGCAACTGACCGTGCGCGGCAAGGACATCGGCAACATCACGCTGCCGCCGGTGGACGGGTTGCAGTTTGAGCAAATCGGCTCGTCGCGCAGCAGCAATTTTTCATTCTCGCACGGCGGCGGGGTCAGCAATGCGTCGAACGAAATAGTCGTGCAACTGGTCATTCGCGTGGTGCCGCTGCGCGACGGCACTTTCACCATCCCGCCCGTCACATGCGTGCTGGACGGCAAATCATACGTCACGCCGCCGCTGACGCTGAAGGCGTTGAAGGCAGGCAGCGCGCCGGGACAGCCCGCCACCGGCGGAAGCACCGCCGCTGCCGGTGAGCCGCCCGCGCCGGCCGTCGCCAACCGCGCCATTTTCGGCAAAATCACCGGCGTGCCGGAAACAATGTACCCCGGCCAGGTGGCGCTCGCGACGGTGACGTTTTACGTCAATCTCGGCGCGAAGGTGCAAATCAACCAGGCCGGCCTGCCGGTGTTGAAAAATGACGGCTTCGTCACGCCGGCGTTGCGTCCCGAGCAGGTGCGGCAGCAGCAGGACGGCCAGTACCTGACGGTCAGCGCCGTGGTGCCGCTGACCGCCATCAAGGAAGGCAAGTTCGAGCTGGCCGCCGAGTGGCCGCTGACGGTGGCGGTCGCGGCGGAGGACGAGCAGCCCGGCGACCGCAACGATCCGTTCAACCACCCGATTTTCCGCGGCTTTTTCCGTCGGCAGGCGCAGAAAGACCTCACGGCCAACAGTGACCGGGTGGCGGTCGAGGTGCTGCCGCTGCCGGTGGACGGCCAGCCGGCGTCTTACGGCGGCGCGATCGGCGAGTTCACCGTCAGCGCCACCGTTGAGCCGCGCGAGGTGCGGGCCGGCGACCCGCTGACGCTGAAGGTGGAGGTGCGGGGCCACGGCAATTTTGACCGCATCGCCGCTCCCGTGCCGGCGGCGGCGCGCGGCTGGAAAGCCTATCCCGCCAGCGGCCAGTTCGCCGCCGCTGACAGCGCGGGCCTTGCAGGCGTCAAGACCTTCAGCCTGCCGCTGATTCCGCGGGACGACACTATCAAGCAACTACCCGACGTGGAATTTTCCTACTTTGACCCGCTGACGGTCCAATACATCACCTTGCGTCCGGAACTGCCCGCGATCACCGTGCTGCCGGCGGAACCCGGCGCGGCGCGGCCGGCAACGTCAGCGGCCGCGTCCGGCGGCGGCAACGCGCCCGCGCTGGCGCCGCTCCGCCTGACGGCGGGCGCGCCGCGCGCGGAGTTGCGGCCGGTGACGCGCCGCGCGTGGTTTTGGGCGCTGAACGGCGGCTCGCTGCTGCTGGGCTTGGCGGGAATCGGTTTGTTATGGAATTACCGCCGGGTGTCCGATCACGAATACCAGCGGCAGCGGCGCGCGGGGCGGAACATCGACGCCGCGCTGCGGGCGCTCGACACCGCGCTGGCCAACGAGGATTCCGCCGCGTTCGCCGCGGCCGCCTGCCGCGCGTTGCGCGAGCGGCTGGCCGGGTTGTGGCAAGTCCGCGCCGCCAGCATCACCACCGCCGACGCGCGCCGCCGCCTGGGCGCTGACGGTGAGACGATTGCCGCGCTGTTCGCGGCCGCCGACGCGGTCACTTACGCGGGCCGGCGTTTCAGTCGCGAGGAGATGACCGTTTTTAAACAACAGGTTGCGGAACAATTGAAACGATTGGAATTATGAAACACACACCCTGCTTTCCCTGTCGCCTGGCCGAACCGGGCGCTGACGATGAACCGAACACTTGCAGGCGCGGCCACCCGCTCCTTCAATTCCGCGCCCGCGCCGCCGCGCTCAGGAGCATGGCGAGGCATGGTCTGGCGCTGTTGCTGACAAGTGTTGCCCCGCTCACGGTCAGCGCCAGCGACTTTGACGCGGCCAACCAGGCTTGCGCGGCGCAGCGCTACGCCGACGCCATCCACATTTACGAAAATCTGTTGCGGGACGGCAGCCTGTCGGCGTCGGTGTTTTACAATCTGGGCAACGCCTATTATCTGAACGGCGAAATCGGCAAGGCGGTGCTGGAATACCAGCGCGCGCTGCTGCTGGAGCCGAACGCCGCCGATGTCGTTGCCAATCTCGCCGCGTTGCGACAGGCACGCGGCCTGCCGGAACCCGTGGTGCCGCTGTGGCAGAAGCCGCTGGCGGCCCTGGGCTTTGACACCTGGGCCTGGCTCGGTTTCGCGGCGCTGCTGACGGCCATGCTGGGTGTGTTCCTGCGCGGCGCCTGGCTCAATTTCGGGACACGGCAACCGTGCCCGCGCCGCCTGTTTCACGGCCTGGCGGCGGCCGGCGCGCTGACGCTGCTGCTGGCCGGCGCAGGCCTGCTGGTGCAGGCCCGGCAGTGGGATCGGCAGGTGGTCATGTCCGGCGACACGCCGCTGCGGGTGTCGCCGTTCGCCGACGCCGGCGAGCTGGCCAGCCTGAAGGAAGGCGATGTCGTCCGCCCGCTAAAATATCACCATGAATTTATATACGTCGAAAACCCAGCCGGGCAAAAAGGCTGGCTGCCGGCCGACAAATTACAGCCCGTGCAGCCCAAGTCCTGAGCAAAAATTCGCCAATCATCAATAATCAATAAAAAATAAAAAATCGACATGCCCCGTCCCGGATTACTGCGCACCCTCGCCATCGTCAGCGCCCTCGGTTGCGGGGCGCTGGTGCCGCAAGCGGCGGCGCTGGCGTGGTTGATCCGCTGGCTGATCATGGCGATGCTGTTCATCACCTTTTTGCAAATCCGCGGTTCCCGCCGGTCGCTGACCGTGAGCCATCTCTGGCTGTTGCTGGCCAATCTGGTCATGGGCTTCGTCGGCCTGGGCCTCGGCTGGCTGACGGGCCAGCGCAGCGTCATGCTGGCGGCGTTCTTTGCCGGCATCGCGCCGACCGCCACCGCCGCGCCGGTCATCGTCGGCTTCCTGCGCGGGCGGGTGGAGTACGTGGTCGTCGCGTTTTTGCTGACCAACGTGGTCATCGCCGCGCTGCTGCCGCTGCTGTTGCCGCTGGTGCTGGGCGCGCCGACGGCCGGCCTGTGGCGGCCGGTGGCGGGCAGCGTGGGGCTGGTGGTGTTCGCGCCGCTGCTGGTGGCGCGGGCGGTGCGGCGGCTGTATCGTCCGGCGGCGCGCTGGCCGGACCGGCTGCGCAATGTTTCCTTCGCCATGTGGGTGCTGGCGTTGTTCTTGATTACCGCCAACGCCGCGGCCTTTTTCCGCCGGGAGACGGCGGCGGAGCCGTTCCTGCTGGTGGAACTGGGCTTGGTCAGCCTGGCGGTGTGCGCGCTGAACTTTTTGCTGGGGGCGTGGCTGGGCGGCCGGGAATTCCGCCGCGAGGCCAGCCAGTCGCTCGGCCAGAAAAACACCACCTTCACGATTTACCTGGCGATGGTGTACGCCAACCCGCTGGTGGCGCTCGGCCCGACGTTCTACGTGCTGTGGCACAACCTTTGGAACTCGTGGCAGCTGTACCGGGCGGAGCGTTTATTAACCACGGATGGACACGAATGAACACGGATATTTAAAACAAAAAAATAATCCGTGTCCATTCGTGTCCATCCGTGGTTAAAAAAAACACTCGGTAAAATATGACGAGACGCCAAATAAAATGTTGTCAGCTTGGGTGACTTTGCTATCTTCGGCATTGTCGCGTCTGTGACGCCACGAATATAAAACAACGGAACCCTTGGTTATGAGTAAATATTGGTTTGGAAAAATCGCGGTGCTGGCGGCCGTCAGCGCCCTGTCACTGTCAGCGCGAGCGGATGATTATTACTGGACGCCGAGCGGCACATACTATGTTGTCGGCACGACGGTGAACTGGGAGGACACCGACGGCATGTGGTATAATTACAATGGTCATTCTATTTATCTCAGCGGTATCCCCGGTGAGGATGGTAATCGCTACCACGACAACGCCTTTATTTCCAACGATTGGGTGTATCCCACCGTCAGCAGCACCGTGCCAGTGCGCATTTCCAACCTGTTTGTGTACGGCGGCAGCTACCAACTCACCACCAATTCCGGAACCGGCACGGAATTTGTCATCCACAACGGTTCCTTCACCACCGAAGGCGCGCTGTCGAGGATTTATGGCACCGATTCCAGCACCCTCGTTAACGACAACAATTGGCAAGCCTACGGCAGCAACGCACGCGTTACCGTCAGCGGCAACGGCGAGTGGCATAATCTCGGCGCGCTGGAGTTATCCGGCAAAAGTCTTCGCACCGGCGGGACCAACACTTTGACCTACATTAACACGTACGGCATTCTGCAAGTCACCGACACGGCGACCATGCGCAATGACGGCGACCTGCGCATTCGCACAGGTGGCCGCCTCATCGTCAGCGGCAGCGGGCGGGTCACGGTCGGCGGTGCGCTGGACATGTCCGGTGACGACGGCTCCGCGTGGAGTTCCTACGTGGACGGCCATATTTATTTGTATGACAACAGCACGTTGGTCACCAACAGCGCAACCATCAGCTATGATGGCGGCGGGGCCTACGATGTTTATGTTGAAGACTCGTCGTCATGGACAAACAACGGTGATTTGACCATCGGCCATTTGGATAACAGCGGCGGCGGCGTGTATATCGAATCGTTGAGTACGGATTTTGTCAGCGCGCGCCTCATCAACAGCGGCCTGTTGAATGCTTCCGGGGGCGCGAGTTCCATCACACAGATTGGCTTGCACATTGGCCGTGCCAGTTTTCTCGGCACCGGTACCAACCAACTGGCAACCGGAGAGAGTTCCATTGCCTGGCTGGGCGCGGCGAACCACTCGACGATGATTTTTGCCGGTGACATCGTCGGCGCGTCCGGGAATTATGCGTGGGCGTCGCTTGACGCGCTGGATTACTCCACGCTGACCGCGGGCAATTTGACGTTGGCCACGGGCGAGAATGCGACGGGATTACTGTTTGTTGATCGCTATTCCACGGTCAGGGTCGGTAACTTTGCCTTGGCCGGCGGCGTGGCGACGAGCGGCACCGTGGTCGTCTCGCGCAACTCGACGCTGACAGTGAATAACATGACTGTCGCCGAGGGTGCCGGCGCGAACTCGACGGTGATTCTCGAACGGGACGCCCGGCTGACGGTGAACGGTGACTTGAATTTCGCGCCGGTCGGCAGCGGCTCGTTGCGTATCGACAACAGCGAACTCACCGTCAGCGGCAACCTGAACGTCGCGCAGAACGCCGGTTCGTCCGGGGTGCTTGACCTGGTGGACGACGGGCGCGCGCGGCTCAACGTCGGCGGCACGCTCGCGTTCGGCGACGGTGATTATCCCGATTTGCAATTGAACGGCGATGTCCGGCTCGGCGCGCTGGCGAGCACCAAGGAATTGAACGTCACCTTCAACGGCAATACCGTTATCAGCGGGAGCAACGACTACGTCGGCAGCACCACCGTCGCCTTCCGCGCGCAAGTCACCCTCAGCGACACGAACGCGCAATTCGGCCGCGCCGGTTCGGCGGGCGTGACCAACCTCGGTGCGATTCGGTTCGGCAACGGCAACACGGAAAGCACGCTGACGGTGCACGGCGACTACTTCGGCGGCGACGGTTCGTCCCTGCGCATGACCGCGCGCATGGACGGCGGCGCGCCGCTCATTGACCGCGTGTTCATCAACGGCGACAGTTCCGGCGCCACCACGCTGTTCATCGACAAGAGCGGCAAGAGCGGCGGCGCGCTGGCGGCCACCGACATTATCACCATCAGCGGGGTCAGTGGCGCGACTTTCACGCTTAACGGCGGCTCGTTGTACTCCGGCATGTACAAATATGACTTGGCGACCGACGGGCAAAACTGGACGCTCAGCGGCGTGAAAACCATGAGCGCGGCGAACGCGATTTTGAACATCGCGGCGTCGGCGCCGCTGGCGTGGTTCGCGCAACTCGACAGCCTGCGCGGGCGGCTGGCGGAAACGCGCTTCCGCGCGGAACAGAGCATCGAGGACTACATCGCCTACGGGCGGCAGGAGGGCGATCACGGCGTGGATTTCTGGGCGCGTTCCTACGGGCGCCAGGCCGACACGAAGCTCAACATCAGCGGCGTCGAGAAATTCACCGACCTGATTTACGGCATCGACCTCGGCGCGGACATGACCTGGCGGCTCGACGCCGCCAACTCGCTGACCTTCGGTTATTTCGTCGGCTACGGCGGCGCGCGGCATGATTTCAAGAACAACGGCGACGGCGACACGAACAGTTTTTACGGCGGCTTTTACGGCACCTGGCTGAACCAGGCGGGCTGGTTCGCCGACCTGGTGCTGAAGGGACAGTACGCCGAGAACTCGTTCGACGCGCGCGCCGCCAATGACGTGAATTTCCGCGACCGCGCGGACTTCAAAAACTGGGCGGGCGGCGCGGCACTGTCAGCGGGCAAGCGCTTTGATTTTGCGGGCGGCGCGTTTGTCGAGCCGTCGGTGCAGGCCGCGTATCTGCGGCTGTTCAACGGCAATTACTCCAGCGACGTGGCGACCGTGCGCGTCAACGCCGCTGACATTGGCCAGCTGGCCGCGAACGTGCGCGGCGGCTGGACTTTCAAGCTCGGCGACCAGGGACAAACCTTGCAACCGTATCTGCGCGGCGGCGCGCTGGAGCAAATCAGCACCGGCAACAAAGTCCACATCGGCGGCGACGCTGACGATGTGTGGCGCGTGCATACCGACGGCCTGTATTTCCTCGGCGGCGCCGGCGTCCAGTGGCAAATCACCACCTTCGACCAGTTGCGCCTGGAATACGACGCCATCTTCGGCGACCACACCACCGTGCCGTGGAACCTGAACCTCGGCTACCGGCATCAGTTCTAAGAATTTTCCACCACTAAGACACGAAGGCACGAAGGTTTTTTTAACGAAATTTAACCGCAGAGGCGCGGAGACGCGGAGGTTTTTTTTAAATAAAACTCTGCGTCTCCGCGCCTCTGCGGTTAATTAACCCGCATCACGGCAGGTACAGTCTGGCGATAACCGCCGGTACCGTCAGCGGTCTGGGCGCCGCTGATCGGTTCCTGTTTGATGACGCGGCCGAAGCCGACGAATTCGCCGCGGCGGATGTAGTCGCCGAAGATATTTTTCACCCCGCCCATGCTGGCGTTGGGATCAAAGACATAAACATTGACGCCGCCGCGGTTGGTTTGCTCGCCCTTGGAACGGCTGGCGCTGCCCGCCATTTTCGGCGTGCCGTCGGCGGTGCGGCCGAGGTAAACCATCACGTGCGTGATCGGCGGGTCGCGCTCGATGTCATAGGTCCATTGCCAGAACAATAGATCGCCGGAACGCAGCTGGCTGAGCAGCGCCTCGGTGTCCACCCGGCCATTGGCCAGCCGGGGCGCGTAAACAATGCGCTTGACCTGTTTCAAGGCGTAATATTGGTCGGAGGCGGTGCGCGGCAGTTGCAAGCCGAACACGGTTTGGTAAATGTACCGGGAGGTGTTGGAGCAATCCATCGCCCAGGCTTTGGCGGCGCCGGGCGGCTGCCAGCCCTGGTTGTAGGCAATGCGCCGGGCGCTGAGCTGGCGCATTTCGTCAACCAGCGTGGCATGTTGCGTTGGCGTTAACTGCGCGTTAGCGCCGCCAACGAGAAATCCCCAGGCCACGATGCTGATGAATTGTCTGCTCACTTATTACTGATTGTACTGTAAAAAGTCATTCCGTCAACGGGTATTTGTTTGGCTGGCATGGCCGACGCAAACAAATGGCAGTTATGATGCGCTTGATATAAATCGAAGCCGTGATAAAAAATGTAATGATAAATGGTCGCGCCTCAATCAAGACGATATGCCATGACGGGCCGGGTGCCGGCAGTTCCATTCCGCGACACGGCGGCAACTCGCCTGTTCAATTGCCATAATCATTGGTCAGACAAAGTCACCGTCAGCGGAGGCGCCCCGTGAACAGCGGCGCGGTCAAATGTTTGGTGGTCAATCTTGCGTCAGCGTCAGCGCGGCGCGAATACATTACGCGACATCTCGCGGCACTCGGCATACCGTTTGAACTCGTCGCGGCGGTGGACGGTCGCTCACTGTCAGCGGCGGAGCTGGCGGCAAACTATGACCGCCGGAAGGCGCTGCGTTATGGCAACGACCTGAGTTTGCCGGAGATTGGCTGCGCGCTTAGTCATTTGCACATCTACCGGCGGATGCTTGCCGCAGACATCGGTCACGCGCTGATTTTGGAGGACGATGCCAAATTGAAACCGGAGACACTGCCGGTGGTGGAAAAGTTGCGGCGACTTTATCCCGCTGACCGTGAGGCGTTGATTCTGTTGACCTACATACGACATTAC
>JAISBF010000189.1 GCA_031266335.1 Verrucomicrobiales bacterium | reverse complement strand
AATTCGGCGGCGGTGTTTTCCACGGTCAACTGCGCTTCGATATTGCCATTGGGCGAGCCGGCTGACGAGCCTGCCGCCGTATTTTCAATGGTGAGGACGCCGTTGTTGACGAAGGTGCCGCTATTGTTGACGTTCAAGTCGAGCAGGCTTCTGGTAAAGTTCATGGCGGAAGTATCCTGCCGCAAAATGAAAGTGCCGCTGTTGCTGAAGACCCCGCCGCTGACGGTGAGAGTCCTAGCGCGGTCATTCATGCCGTTGCTAAACCATTCCCAGTAGCCCGCGTTATCGGTAACGACGTTAGCCAGTAAAACCACGCCGCCGACATTGGTGGCATAAATTTTCGTTGCGGCACTGACCTCGAACGCGCCGCCAGTAATGCCGGTCGCGCCACGCAAATCAAGGGTGGCGCCAGAATCCACCCGCACCAAACCGCCGGTGTTGGCGATGGTGGCGCTCAACATCATCTCGCCCGCAGTCACTGCGAAAGTACCACTGTTGGTGAACGTGAACGGCTGTGTGTTGCCGCTACTGACGGCTAGGTTACGGTTGCTCATACCGTCGGCAACACCGGGCACATAGCCGACGTATTGAACCAAGCCGCTGTTGGTGAGGCCGTTGACTATCCCGGCGCGATTTCCGCTGGTGATGTTGAAGGTGCCGCCGGCGCTGACGTTGATAGAGTTGACATTGGTGGTCAGAATGCCGAACAAGACAGTCTCTCCGTCACGGACTAGCACATCATCCGATGTGCCGGGCAAAGCAGTCGCGGGGTCATTGTCAGCAAGCCAAATACCGTAACCAACCGTGTTATTCCACGTGCCGGTACTGGTTGGATCAACCAGCGTGTAGGTTGCGGCAGTTACCCTGGCCGTCAGCACCGCTGAGAGTGACAAGGCGAACGCCAGCGTCAGCAAGCGGTTAAGCGAAGTGCCGAAGTGCCGAAGTGCCGAAGTGCCGAAGTGCCGAAGTGCCGAAGTGCCGAAGTGCCGAAGTGCCGAAGTGCCGAACTTTTTTCATATTCATGCTTGAATTTTGATGCTTACAAGCAGGATTGTCAATATTTTTAACAACGGGAACATGGAGGGCTAAGTCGAGGCGAACAACCGATAACCCGCTGAAGATGATGCTGCGTCGCAAAAAACGCGGCGCGACATGCTGATTTTTATTTTTTACAAAGAGAACACGGAGTTATTGGAGAGAGTTTAGCGTTCACGTCCAGTGTTGTGTCCGGACTGGTTTGCTTCATCCGGCGTCGGGGTTGGCGGCGGCGGCTTTTCCGCCGTCTCGCTGATGGTGACTGTCTGTCGTGCGGGGAAGAACCAGTGGTGGATTTTTTTCGTCCAGCCGAACAGCGGGCTGGCGACGGGAGTTGGCTTATCCAACGCGGTCAACTCTGCCACATCCAGCCGATCCTTGCCGCGTGCCGAACCGCGCTTGGCCGCGACCAGTTGCGCGCGGGATAAGTGCGTGATCCTGCCGATTTCCGGCAAGTCCTCAGTCCGCGCGTTTGCCGCCGCCATCTCAAACGTCTGTCCGTTCATCAAGGTGAAAATATCAATGGTAAGGGACGGCTCGTTAAGCCGGATGCAACCGGGCGTTATGGCATAATCCTCGGGCGTTAGCTCCTTACCGAGTCCGGTGTCGAACTCACCCAGTGCCGTTGATAATTTGCGTTGGTTGTCCGGACTGGCGCTGACCAGGATGTCGATGCCCTCGGTGAAGCGCGCATATCCGCAGAGCGCGACCGCCACGTCGCCGCAAATCAGAAAATCGACTTTATTCCGCGTTAGTGCGCGTAATAAGTCGGCGTATGGGGACGACTCGCTGCTCATGTTCGATGGTTTTCTTGTCGCACAGGGCGAGACCGGCGGCGCGTAATCTGGCGAGTGTCAGCAACACATCCCGCGGTTGCGCGCGGCCAATGTTTTTTTTGATCTCCCGGTACATATACGTTTTTAATCTAGTTGGCGGCTGAATTGTCGTCAAGTGATCCGCTGCCAATCGCGGGTGGACGAATTGAGTCAGTACAAAACTTAATTTCTCCGCTAGCGCGCTGTTAGCGGGTGTGCTATGGTCGGGTGTTATGCAAAAAGTTATTCTGTCACTGTCAGCGGCGGTGCTGCTCGGTTGCGCCTCGACGCCTTCGGACGAGGCCGATCCCACCAACAGCGTCCGCTCCTACCGCGAGACCAATGCAACCGCCCAAGCCGGATTCGACGAGCCGGTTTGGTCGAGCAATCCCAAGAAGCCGACCTTGGTCAAGGAGATTGAGGACGCGGTGGAGAAATAGCTGACTGTCCGGCGGGGAGCTAAGAGCCGAACCGAGTAATCCTCACGCGAAGCACTTATGGAGCGCGGGCGTCCCGCCCGCTGATACTGGGAGCGCCGGCTTCCAGCCGGCAGACGACAGCAGGGGCCGGCAGGATGCCGGCGCTCCCAGTCATGCCGTGATGTTGCGCACCGGACATGATGGTTTCCAACGGGCAGGGGAGGTCAGTTGGTCGGCGCATACCCTTCGCCGCTGATCGTGACTGGTATTGCGGGCTTATGGAGCGCGGGCGTCCCGCCCGCCAGGACAGCGTGTCATGGTAAATCCATCGCGCGCCGTAAGGTTGACTGGCGCGGCGAATCGGCAGGCGGGACGCTCGCGCTCCATAGGCATTGTGCTGGCTGGTGTCTATTCCCCGTCGCGCTCGGTGAGGTCCGTCATTTCCACGCTGTCCAGCCATACTTCGGATTTGCGGTCGGGGCAGCGGATGTCGATGTTGAAGTTCACGGTCACCTCGGTGGCGCCCACGGGGGCGACGAAGGGTTGCGAGATGAACCAGGCGCCGTAGTCCTTGACGGTCAGCCATTCTTCGCGGTCTTTCTCTTCCGCGCCGCCGAGGCCGCTATAGACCGTCGGCTTGGAGTTCCAGATCAGGGCGCCGCTGAAGGTGGCGAAGCCGCGCTTGCCGCGTTCCATGACGTTGAGGTTTTGCTGCATGTCGTACGCGATGAAGCTGTAGCGCAGCGAGTATTTATGGCCGGCGATGACGGGCACTTTCTGCCGCACACCGACGGCGATGCGGCCGTCGGGGTTGGCGTTTTTCGCGGCTTTGAGGAAGGCGCCGAAGTCGGCGATTTTGAACGCCTCGTCGGGGATGTCGAGGGGCTGGGTCACGCGCAGCGACACCGACTGCCGCCCGCTGTGGGAGACTTTCGGGTCCAGCTCGACTTTCGCGCAGCCGCTCTTGTTGTCCCAAATGATCCAGCCGTCAGTGTCAGCGGCGGCGAAGCCGGCCTCGAAGCCGCCGTTCTTGATGAGGTTCTCGCCGAGCGGCAGTTGGATTTTGCCCCACTCGCCGGGTTGCAGCGACGCCTCGGTGGTGAGGTCCTCGGTGATGTTGACCGACGGGCTGTGGTTGTAGTAATAGAGCCGCAGCGCGCGGTTGCGGCCGGAGGCGTCGGCGAAAATCACGCCGGCGTCGCCGCTGACGCTGTCGTGGTTGCCAGGGTCGAGGCCGAGCGCCGTCAGCGGCACCGCCGCCTCGATGACGTAATAGCCGTCGCCGAAGTTGCGCTCGCAGGCCACCCGCGCGGCATCGAGCCGGGTGACGCGGTCAATGGTCGTGCCCATCATCGCCACCGGTTTTTTCTCACCGTCAGCGACCGGCTCGTACAGCACCGCCACGGGTTTGCCGTTGAACACGCTCAGCAACAGCCGGCGGTCGCCCGGCACGCAGCCACGGTCAGCGGCGGTGGCGGTGGAACCGGTGCGCAACAGCAAATCCACGCAGTCGCCGGTCATGAACAACTTCTGCCAGTCCGCGCCCTCGTTGCGCAACGGCGGCGTGGTCTGGTAAACCTTGTAAGCCAGGTACAAATTCTCCTGGTCCCGCGCCAGCGCCACCTCGGCCTTGCGCCCGTCGCCCTTGTCGAGGGTCGCGTACTCGCCCGCCGGCCAGTCGTCCAACTGGCCGTCCACCGTCAGCGGGGTGTTGGCCCAGGTCATGCGCAACACCGGCGGCGGCATGACGCGCGGCTTGGGCTGGTTGCGGAAAGTTTCCGCCCGCGCCACCATCAGCGGGTCAATCTTGTAAGGGAACTCGAAGCGCGTCACGTTCTCCCGCTCCAGTCCCCTGATTTTCAAGATGTTCAGCGACTGGCTCGCGCCGTTGAGCAGCAGCAATTCGTCGCCGTATTGCGCGCCGCCGCGAAACGACTCGCCCCACGCGGAGAACGGGCCGGAGTCGTGGTTGTCGGTCAGCGGCGCGCCGATATAATCGCCGCTGGTGGTGAACAAAAAGGTCTTCCAACTACCGTGCCAGCTCCAGGTCGAGCACACCACGCCGAGGCCGGGCACGTCGTAATCGAACACAAAGCCGGTGCCGTGCACGCCCTTGCCTTCCTGCCGCGCGGGCATGGCGGATGCCCAGAGCAGCTTGCCTTCCAGGTCGTAGCACTCGACGGCGTTTTTGCCCTTCGCCCACTCGTGCGAATACATTACCAGCATCTTGTTATCGCGGGTGACGTAGATGCCGTTGATGGCGTATTTTTTTTCGAGCTGGATGATCGGTTGCGCGTCCTTGAGGTCGTAGGACGGCGCGCCGTTGACCAGCCATTCCTTCACCGGCAGCCGGAAAATCGCGCGACAGTCCTTGTAGTCGGCGTCGAAATAAATGGTGAACTCCCGGTCAATCGTCGCGTACCACGGCGTGTTCATCGGCGGCGTGCCACCGTCAGCGAACGTGCCGGTGGCGGCAGGCGTCCAGACCACTTCGCTCTCCCGCGCGCGGCGGTCGCCGTCAGCGTCCGTCCATGAAAAATACATGCCGTATTTGCCCTTGAAGTATTCCGGGTAATAGCCCTCGTAACAATGGTAGCCGACATCGCTGTCCCACGGCGCGCGACCGGTGCCGTCGCCGATGAGATGCTCGGCGCCGCCTTTGTTGAAGCGATAGCCAACGGCAGCGGCTTGCTTGTACACGCCGTTTTCGCGCTTGAGCAACGAAAAGATTTTGCTGCGGTCGTGGCAGATGAACACGAACTCGTCCTTGCCGTGCAACAGCGGCTTGCCGGGCGGTTGGGTGTCCGCGCCGTTCGGCACAAACGGCTCGTCCATTGCCATGCGGCGGTAGAGCGTCGCCAGCGGCGCGCCGGTCTTGGTCGCGTAATCCACGTCGAACAACACGCCGGCGCTCACCGCCTTGGTCTTGTCTTTCAAATCCAGCCACATGTAACCGCCGCCGCCGTAGTTGGCGGGGCCGATGTAATCGCGCGCCAGCTTGCCGCTGGCGGTGTCCCACACGCTGACGCGGCGCGGCTGGGTGTCATCCTCAGCGACCCATAATTTTCCCTCGTCCGTCACCGCCACGCCGCGCGGCAAAATCATGCCGTCGGGGTCGAACTTGCCCAGCCACGGCCGGCCGCCCGCCTTGCCGATGGCCTTGACGAACTTGCCGCTTTGGTCGAATTGTTTGACTTGGAACGAATCCTTCCAGTCGCTGACATACACGTTGCCCGCCCGGTCGGACGTCACCTGCGCCGGCGCGACGAGGTCGCTGACGATGAACGACTCCACCACTTTCCGCGCCAAATCAATCTTCACCACCTGGTTCTCGCTAACCGCCAGCACCGTGTGGTCATCGTAAGCGTGCAGGCCGACCACCGCCGGCACGGGAATTTCCAGCCCGGTCGGCTCCGCCGTCTCGGCGTCGTATTCCACCACCTTGCCGTCGTAAAAGAACCCCACGTACAGCTTGCCCTTCAACGCCGCGATGCCTAGCACGTTGGTACTCTCCGAGACATTGGCGTCGCTGTAACGCGGCTGGCCGCCGTTGTTGGCCGGGGTGAAACTTTTATTCGCCCGCATTTCCCACATGAAGTGATAATCGTTGCGGTACGGCCAGGTCGCCAGCTTCAGCGACGGCGAGGTCAGGCTGAAGCGCGCCATCCGCCCGGTGTGCTTGTCGAAGCAATACAACAGCGCCCGCCCCTCGGCGTTGTCCGGCGAATAGACGCGCGTGAACTTGCCCGTGACGCCCGGCCCCGAATACACCGCGTACAAATAATCCCCGTCCACCGCCAGCGCGATGCTGCGCGGCGTGGTGTGCGACTTCCAGCCCCACTGCCGCTGACCGTGCTCGTCCACCGCGATGATGCCGAAACCGTCCTCGCAGCCGGGCGCGCCGAGGAACACCCACTTGCCGTCAGTGGCGGCGGCCATCGGCGTGGACTCGTCGGCCAGCCAATCGCCCTTGCCGTCGGCGGTCGGCCACGGCGGCGTGCCGGGATTGTTCACCGTCGCCGCGTGCTCCAGGCCCAGCGGGCCGTAGCTCACGCCCTTGACGACATAATTGCCCACTGGCAGCGGCTCACCCCACTGGTCGAGGCCGTCCCAAGTGACACTGGCAGCGCCCTTGCGGACCAGTTCGTCCTGCTGCAACCAGCGCAACAAATGCCCCTCCGCGTCGAACAAGCCCAAGCTGACCGAGGCGTCCCGCGGCGCCTGGTACTTCACCGTCAGCCCCGGCGCCGCCGCTGCCGGTGACGCCGCCCATAAGCCCGCCGCTGACGGTGCCAGCGCCGCCGCGCATATCATTGCCAGTATTTTTTTCATATTAGGATGCCGCTGTTGGTTGATGGTTGATTATTCCTGATCCCGTTCGGTGATGTCCACGAACTCGACATTGTCCAGATACGCCTCGGATTTGAGCTTGCCGGTGCGGATGTCCAGGTCAAAGGTGACTATCGCCTCGGTCGCGTCGTCCGGCGCGACAAACGGCTGGGAGATGAACCACGAGCCGTAATCCAGCACGGTGTGCCACTGGTCGTAATTCTGCCCGCCGGCGCCGCCGAGATTGGCGTACAGTTCCTTGCGATTGGGCGGCGGAATCTGCCAGCGGATGCCGGCGTTGAATTTCGCCAGGCCGCGGCGCTCGTCGTTGCGGTGCGATTCCTCCTTCAACTCATAGCTCAGGTAGGAGATGCGGGCCGAGTATTTGTGCCCGCCGATGACGGGGATGCGCTGGTGAATGCCGGCGTGGATGCGGCCCTTGGTGTTCTGGCCGCCGCGCGCCGCGCCGAGGAACTCGGCGTAACCGTTCGTCGCCTTGAAGTACGCCTCGTCGGGAATATCCAGCGGCTCGTCCACGTGGAAGTAGGCGGACTGCCGCCCGCTGTAGGCGACGCTGCCGCTGATGGTGACCGACGCGCCGTTGTCGTTGCCGTGCGTAATCCAGCCGTCAGTGTCAGCGGCGGCGAACGCGGCGGCCTCGAAGCCACCGTCAGCGAGCAGGTTCGGCCCCAGCGGCAGTTGGATTTTGCCCCACTCGCCGGGTTGCAGCGTGGCCTCGGTGGTGAGGTCGTTGACGATGCCGGTGGCGAGGCTGTGGTTGTAATAATAGAGCCGCAACGCGCGGTTGCGCCCGGAGCCGTCGGCGAAAATCACTCCCACGTCGCCCGGCAACGCGTCGTAGTTTTTCGGGTCGATATGCAAGTCGGCCAGCGGGATGGCGGCCTCGATGACATAATGGCCGCTGCCGCGCTCCGCCCGGATGTTGGCGGAGGCCAGGCGGGTGACCCGGTCGATGCTGGTGGCGAGCATCTGCACCGGCGCCTTGTCGCTGCCGCTGACCACCGGCTGATAGAGCACGGCGACCGGCCGGTCCTCGAAAATACTGAGCAACAGCCGCTCGTCGCCGGGCACGGCGCTGATGGTGCGCGCGTCGGTCTTGGCATCGGTGCGCAACATCAAGTCCACGCAGTCGCCGGTGAGGAACAGCCGCTGCCAGTCGTTGCCGCCGTTGCGCAGCGGCGGGGTGGCCTGATAGACACGGGCGGCGATATAAAGATTGGCCTGGTCGCGCGCCAGCGCAATCTCGGCCTTGCGGCCGTCGCCCTGGTCGAGCCGCGCGTACTCGCCGGGCGTCCAGTCGTCGAGCTGGCCGTCAATCACCGGCGGCGTCTTCTTCCACACCATGCGGACTATCGGCGACGGCGTCACCCGCGGCTTGGGCAGATTGCGGAACGCCTCCGCTTGTTGTGCCATCGCGTTGTCAATCTTATAGGGCAACTCGAAGCGGCCGACCTCGTCCTGGCCGAGGCCCTTGATTTTCAGCACGTGCAACGCGCCGCTGCCGCCGTTGAGCAAGTATTTGTCGTCGCCGTACTGCGCGCCGCTGCGGAACGACTCGCCCCACGCGGAGAACGGGCCGGCGCTGGTGTTGTCGGTGAGCGGCGCGTCCAGGTAATCGCCGCTGGTGGTGAACAGGTAGGTTTTCACGGCGCCGTGCCAGCTCCAGGTCGCGCACACCACGCCGAGGCCGGGCACTTCATAATCGTAAGTGACGCCGGTGCCGTGGACATTGTGGCCCTTCTGCCGCTCCGCCACCGGCATGGCGATGGCCCACAGTTGCTGGCCGGTGTGCTTGTCGAAACACGCGATGGAATCTTTCATCTTCAACTGCTCGTGGCTGTAGGTGACCATGATTTTGTCGTCGCGGGTGACATACACGCCGTTGATGCTGTAAGCGCGGTCGAGCTTGATGATGGGTTTCGCGTCGGCCAAGTCATAGACCGGCGTGCCGCTGACCGTCCAGCTTTTCACCGGCAGCCGCACAATCGCGTGGGCGTCCTGGTAGCGCACGCCGAAATACGCGGTGAACTCGCGGTCCAGGTCGCCGCCCCAGCCGGACTCCAGTCGCGGCAGCCCGCCCTCGTCGTACTTGCCGGTGGCGGCCTTGCGCCAGGTCATCTCGCCGACCTGGGTGCGGCGGTCACCGTCAGCGTCCTGCCACGCGAACCAGTCGCCGAAATGATCCTTGAAAAAATCCGGGTAATAGCCGAGGTAAGCGTGATAGCCGATGTCGCTGTCCCATTGCGGCTTGCCGGTGCCGTCGCCGACCAGATGTTTCTCCCAGTTATGCACCCCGAACGCGGCGGCCTGCCGGTACACGTCGCCCTCGCGCTTCATCAGCACGTATTGCGTGTTGCGGTCGTTCGGCGTGAAGAAAAACTCGTCCTTGCCGTGATACAACACCCGCGCCGGCCGGGAGGTGTCCGCGCCGTTGGGCACGAAACAATCCAGCAGGTCGAGCTTGCGATACACAATCGCTGACGGTGTGCCGGTCTTGTTCGTGTAATCAACGGTGAAGCGCGTGGCGTTGCTGACCGCCTGGGCGCGGTCCTGCGGGTCGAGCCACGAATAACCGCCGCCGCCGTAGCTCGCCGGGCCGATATAGTCGCGCACCAGCTTGCCGCTGACGCTGTCCCACACGCTGACGCGGCGCGGCGTGGAGTCATCCTCAGCGACCCACAACTGGTTCTTGCCGTCAATCGCCACGCCGCGCGGCAGCAGCATCCCCTGCGCGTCCCACTTGCCCAGCCACGGCCGGCCGCCCGGCGTGCCGATGGCTTTCACGAACTTGCCGCTTTTGTCAAATTGCTTGACCTGGAACGCATCCTTCCAGTCGCTGACAAAGACATTGCCCGCCTTATCAGAAGTCGCGTACATCGGCGCGACCAGGTCGCTGACGATGAACGACTCCACCACTTTCCGCGCCAAGTCAATCTTCACCACCTGCTGCTCGCTGACCGCCAACAGCGTGTGGTCATCGTAAGCGTGCAGGCCGACCACCGCCGCCACCGGGATTTCCAGCCCGGTCGGCTCCGCCGTCTCCGCGTCGTACTCCACCACCTTGCCGTCGTAATAATAACCGATGTACAACTTGCCCTTCAGCGCCGCGATGCCTAGCGAGTTGGTGCTCTCCGACACATCGCCGCAACTGTAGCGCGGCTGCCCGCCGTTGGTGGCGGCGCTGAAATTCTTGTCCCGAATCAAATCCCACCAGAAATAATGCGTATCCTGATACGGCCACGTCGTCAGAATCAGCCCCGGCCGGTGCTTGCTGAACTGCGCCATCCGCCCGGTTTTCTTGTCGAAACAATACAGAATGGTGCGCCCGACCGCGTTCTCGCCGTCGTACCGGCGGATTTTGGTGCCCTCCGCGAACCCCGGCCCGGAGTACAGTACATACAAATACTGGTCATCCACCGCCAGCGCCACACTGCGCGGACAGTAATGCGACTTGAAACCCCACTGCCGCTGACCCTCGGCGTCCACCGCCACGATGGAAAAACCGTCCTCGCAACACGGCGCGCCGAGATACACCCAGTCGCCGTCGCTGACCGCGGCCTGCGGCGAGGACTCGTCCGCCAGCCAATCGCCGTGGTCATCGGCAGTGGGCCACGGCGGCGTGCCGGGATTGTTAACCGTCGCGTCATGCTCCAGCGTCACCGGCCCGTACCACACGCCCTTGACGACATAATTGCCCACCGGCAGCGGCTCGCCATACTGATCCAAACCGTCCCACGTCACCGCCGCCGCGCCCTTGCGGACAAACTCCGCCTGTTGCAAATAACGCAATAACCGCCCCTGCTGGTCGAACAACCCGAGACTGACCGAGGCGTCCCTGGACATTTCATATTTCACCGTCAACCCGGTTGCCGCTGACGGTGCCGCTTGCCGCTCCACCGCTGACAATGACCACATCGGCGCCAACCCCGTCAGGACGCAAAACAATCTTTTTAACATTTGGCTACAATGCTTGAAGACAATGGAATGTAAAGGTTTTCCAGAAAATAATTTGGTTTGCATCCGCAGGAGCGGGCGAGAAACGGCTACCAACACACCCGCGCCACCACTCGCCAGGTCCTCCATGAACTCCCGGTAAAAAAATCTCCGCGCCTCCGCGGTTAAGTTTTATTAAAAAAATCCTTCGTGCCTTGGTGGTGAAAAAAAATTAAAAAAAACCTTGCGCAAGGCAGACAGATTCCATATCGTCTCATCCCGTTATCGGGATAAACAGATGCTAACTACTACCTACCGAGAAAGCCTAGTAGCCCAAGCCAAAGTAACACCCCGCTAACCCACTGAAGATGAGAGACATCGCCCATAGAAATAAAGCCTCGCGCTCTCGCGCTCTCGCGCTCTCCGCATGACTCTTGCCCCGACTTCCTGATTTTCCGCCGGAATTTTGCCCACCTCATTCCCCATCCGGTTGACTACCCCGGTCTGGCAGCGGCCGACACCGCCAATCCAGCAGACAATTACCCCCGCACCGACGCCGACCGCACGTTTGTAGTTAACGACTACAGCCTTGTAGTTGACGACTACGGCGTTGCAGTAGGCAACTACGGCCCGGTAGTTGACAACTACAGCGTTGTAGTTGACGACTACATCTCCGTAGTTGATAACTACAGCGCCGTAGTAGGCGACTACATCCCCGTAGTTGACAACTACCACCCTGTAGTTGACGACTACCACCCGCCTGTTGCCCCCTTTTCACCCCAATTTAACCTTAACCAGAAAGTATCATGAGTACCCAACTAATCCCCGCCCTCCGTCGCAACTACCTGCCCGCCAACGAAGACCAAGCCTTCCTCTGGCTCCTCAACTTCAAGACCGAACTCCCCCGTTTCGCCAACATCTACAAACTCGACCCCGACCTAATCCAGCAACTCTCTTTTTCCACCACCGTTTACGAACACACCCGCGAATACGCCGCCAACGCCTTCGACGTCTATCACGAGCGCATCGCCAACAAAAACCAAGCCGCTTGGAACCCCGCCGGTAAGGAACTCCTCATCCGCCCCTTCACCGCCAGACTCAACCTCGCTAATAATGAAACCAGCAACGGCGGTGCCTTGACCTACGCCATCCTCCTTGCCGATCAACTCCTGCAAGCCAACCCCACCGCCGATGTCAAGGACGCCCTGAGATTAAACCCCCTGCCCAAACACCAAACCGTCGGCAAACCCGAGTTCAAAGCCTTTATCGAACTAAACCAACTCACCGTCACCTTCACCAAGGGTGAATTTGAATACTTCATTGCCAAAATCGACCACGGCACCGGCGCCTTCGACAAAGAATACACCCTTCTCCACAGCCCCTGGCGCGACCCGCATCCGCTGCCGGAGACCGATTCGCAAATCTGGAACATCCAACTCTTCGGTTACCTCAAAGGCAACCCCGTCGCCATCCCCGGCGACATCATCGTCCTCGGCGCCAAAGCCTACACCGCCAAACACGCCGAGGGCGCCAACTAAACCAACAACGAACATGGCCGCAAAAGAACGCAAGGAACGCAAAGAAAAACCTTTAAAAAATCTCTGCGTTCCCTGCGTTCTTTCGCGGCCATTAAAACCTAATTAAAATCCTTATGAAAACACCCATACTGAAAACCCTAACCCTAATATTAACCCTCAGCGTCTCCGCGTTGAACGTGTTCGCGGACAGCGATTACACCTATTGGACCAACCCCGGCACCGGTGACTGGTCGGAAGTCAGCAACTGGGATAACGGTGTGCCGACCACCGAGTCATACCCTTGGAACTGGGCCATGATTACCAACGGCGGCACCGCGGTCATTAACAGCGGCCAGGTGAATTACAATGATCTGGATGTTGGTGCTAATGATAATGCGGGGACTTTGCTCATTACCGGTAATGGCTCGGCCTATGCCTATTATACCTCCATCCGTCCCAGCGGTATTGCCGTCGTGAGCGACCACGGCTATTGGGAGGTTGATTCGTCTGGGTATTTGGATGTTCACGGAGCTTTGACCATCACGGACAGCGGCATGGTCAAGAGTGGCGACAGCGACAGTACCGGCAGTTTGTTGGTCAACGGCAGCGGCTACTGGCGGGTGGCTACGCTCGGCATAGGCAGCGGCACCATAAGTTCCCTCGGCACCGCCGGTTCGCTGGTCATTACCGAGAGCGGTTCGGTTCAAAGTGATTATGCCGCCATAGGCGGATCCTACTACTATCAGGGTATCGGCACCGCTTCTGTCAGCGGCAGCGGCCATTGGGAGACCGATGGGTTGAGCGTCCATAACGACAGTACCCTGACCATTACTGATAACGGCTCGGTACACAGCCGTGATGGTGCCAACTTCGGTGCCGGAACTGTCTCTATCAGCGGCAATGGCCGTCTGGACATTGATGGCGAACTCAGCGTTGGTGGCGGTTGGAATAATTTGGTGACGCTCAGCGGCACCGTGCGGGCCGATCAGGTTACCCTTCACGATTCTATCAAGGCCGGCAGCGGCGGCGTGGTTTACGAGGCCGGGAGCTTTTACGCGGACAGTTCCTACTTTTACACCGGCGGCCAGACTCTCCGGGCCGGTGCACGGATCGAACTGAATGGCATGGACTTGATTTACACCGGTGAGGCGTTGCTGCTGGAGGGCGCTGTCGATGATTTGATCTTCACGGAGGATTTCTGGGTGGACTTCAGCCAGGTGACTTTGGCCGATGGACAGGGCTATGTGATCATTGACTGGACCGGCCTTGTCGCGCAAAACGTGCAACTAGACGCTACCTTTGACGCGGCAGGAGACGTCGAGGGCACCTTCAGCGTGGCAGGCGGCCAACTGGTCTTCAACGCCACCGCCGTGCCCGAACCCGCCACCTGGTTCCTCAGCGGCGCGGGGTTGGGCATATTACTGTTGACCATGCGCTTTCGTCGTCGTAATGTTCAATCGTAATCCAACTTCACCGCGGCCTGGCGAAAGTTTAACCATAGGGGGTTCCTTTCTTTCGTTAGGCGGGTTGTTAAGAGATCAGGCGACTGTAACAAGTCGCCTGATTTTTTATGCCGGCGTCAGGGAGTGGCGGCGAGCCGGTTGATTTGATTGAGGATTTCCTCGGGCAGGTCGTAATTGGCGTGGACGTTCTGCACGTCGTCGTGATCCTCGAGTTTCTCAATCAGCGTCAGCAGCGCGCGGGCGGCGCCGGGGTCGGCGATGGACACGCTGTTGTCGGGGATGAAGGTCAGCTTGCCGGCGCTGACGGTGAGACCGGCGGCCTTGAGCGCCTGTTCCAGCGCGTCGAATTTTTCCGGCGCGGCGATAAGCTCCACCTGGCCGTCAGCGGCGGGGCGCAAGTCGTCCGGCCCGGCGTCGAGCGTGGCCTCCAGCACGGCGTCCTCGCCGGCGCCGCTGACCATGAACAGCGCCTTCTTCTTGAACATCCACGCCACGCTGCCGGGCGCGCCGAGGCTGCCGTTGAACTTGGCGAACACCGCGCGGATTTCGGCGGCGGTACGGTTTTTGTTGTCACTGAGCGTCTCCACCAGCAGCGCCACGCCGCCCGGCCCGTAGCCCTCGTAAGTCAACTGCTCGTAATTCGCGCCGTCCGCGCCGCCGACGCCTTTCTTCACGGCGTGGTCGATTTTGTCGTTCGGCATGGATTCGCCGCGGGCGGCGCTGATGGCGGCGCGCAGGCGCGGGTTGAAATTCGGATCGCCGCCGCCGAGCTTGGCGGCGACGGTGATTTCGCGCGAGAACTTGGAAAAAATCTTCGCGCGCACCGCGTCCACGGCGTTCTTCCTGCGGGCGACATTTGCCGCGTGACTGTGTCCGGCCATAGGCGCTTATTGAAGCAAGCCGCCCCGCCGCCTGTCAATGGCGGAGGCGCGCCGCCGGCCGCCGCCGCTGGCCGCCGCAATTTTACTTTTTACTTGCCGCGTTTTTATTTAACCTCCGCTGACCATGCAATACCTCGTCACCGGCGCCGCGGGCTTCATCGGCAGCCACGTCGCCCACCGCCTGCTGGCCGCCGGTCACGCGGTGGTCGGCCTCGACAACCTGAACGATTACTACGACCCGGCGCTGAAGCGGGCGCGGCTGGCGCGGCTCACGCCGTCGGCGGGCTTCCGCTTTGCCCAAATCGAACTGACCGACCACGCCGCCGTCAGCGACCTGTTCGCGCGCGGCGGATTCCGGCGCGTCATCCACCTCGCCGCCCAGGCCGGCGTGCGCTACTCGCTGGCCAACCCGCGCGCTTATACGGACAGCAACGTGTCCGGTTTCCTCAACCTCCTCGAAGCCTGCCGCCGTCATCCGGTCGAGCACCTGGTCTTCGCCAGCTCCAGTTCGGTTTACGGCCTCAACCGCAACATCCCGTTCACCGTCAGCGACCCCGCCGACCATCCGGCCAGCCTCTACGCCGCGACCAAAAAAGCGGGCGAATTGATGGCCCACGCTTACAGCCATCTGTATCGCCTCCCGGTCACCGGCTTGCGTTTCTTCACCGTCTATGGCCCGTGGGGCCGGCCCGACATGGCGCCGTGGCTGTTCACCAAGGCCGTTCTCGCCGGTCAGCCGATCCGGGTGTTCAACCACGGCCACCTGCGGCGCGACTTCACCTACATCGACGACATCGTCAGCGGCGTGATAAAAATCTGCGACGTCATCCCCGCCGCTGACGATGACTGGGACGCCGCGCGCCCCGACCCCGCCACCAGCAGCGCCCCGTTCCGCCTGCACAACATCGGCAATAACCAGCCCGTCGAACTGTCGCGCCTCATCGCCGCCCTCGAGTCCGCCCTCGGCCAAAAAGCCATCCGCGAAAACCTCCCCATGCAGCCCGGCGACGTGCTGGAAACCGCCGCTGACATTGACTCGCTGACCGCCGCCACCGGCTTCCGGCCCACCGTCAGCGTCGAGGAAGGAATGCGGAAGTTTTGCGCTTGGTACCGGGAGTATGGTGGGATTTAAGATTTCCGAACGCCGAACTACCCCGGCGCACGATTAACCGGCGACCGGGAGCGCGGGGCAGGGGAATGATACAAAATAGTTGCCACGGGCGGAAATTGGTATAGGCTCCGTGATAGTAATCGTATGACGTTAAGTCCGAGTCAGGAAAAGTGGTCTGTTGCGCGGCGCGGAGGTAATCGCTCTGGCGCTCTGGCGCTCTGGCGCTCTGGCGCTCTGGCGCTCTGGCGCTCTGGCGCTCTGGCGCTCTGGCGCTCTGGCGCTCTGGCGCTCTGGCGCTCTGGCGCTCTGGCGCTCT
>JAISBF010000079.1 GCA_031266335.1 Verrucomicrobiales bacterium | reverse complement strand
ACGGACTCCTTGCGCGGCGGCGGGCCTGGCTGTATGATATCTGCGGTGTCGTTCAATTTGAGGCAACGACCCGCACCGTTAGTCTGCGCTTCGGTGTCTTCTAGTTTTGAGGCAACGGGCCACGGATGGACACGGATGAACACGGATTATTTTTTTGGTTTTTTTATCCGTGTTTATCGGTGTCCATCCGTGGTTAAAAAAAAGTGTTGGCGGTGCTCAATTTCCCTCTTCGTAGATGAAATGCCGCGCCTTTAGTTCGTCGATTTTCTTGCGGAACTCGTCGCGGAACGGTTCGGAAAGGCGCTCCAAAATACGATAGACTTGGATTTCCCCCTTGATGTCGCCCTGGTCTTCGAGCAGTTGCGCGGCGGCG
Organism: Verrucomicrobiales bacterium; assembly: GCA_031266335.1. Taxonomy (GTDB): domain Bacteria; phylum Verrucomicrobiota; class Verrucomicrobiia; order Methylacidiphilales; family JAAUTS01; genus JAIRPN01. The sequence continues at coordinate 9,234 of JAISBF010000079.1, read as the reverse complement.
ACGCCGGCGCGGTTGAACCAGTAATGCTCCGGTTCCGCCGGCAGGCCGGTCACGTCGCTGGGCAGCAGGCGGCCATAGACCACGTCCAGGTAGGCGGCCAGCGCCGCGGTGGGCTGTTGTTGCTGGCCGAGGATGTCGCCTTTCAAACAGCCCGCTTCGTTGCGCTGGGCCATGGTGATGTTGTTGGCGGCCAGGAGTTGGTTGATGACGGTCAGCGCCGCGTCGTACTGTTTGGCGTTGTCCTTGGCGAGCCGGTAGAGGCAGTTGACCTTGCGCAGCGAGGCGTCGGCCCAGATCGGATCCGGCTGGCGGCCGGCGATGACGGAATCGGCGATGCGCAGGGCCTCGGCCCATTTTTCCGACCGGATGTAGCAGCGGATTTGCATGACGCGGGCGTCCGGCTTGAGGGCGGAGTGGTCGGGAATTTTTTCCAACGTGGTGACGGCCTCGGGGTAGTTGCCGAGGTTCATGGCGCATTTGCCGGCCGCGTACAGTGCCGCGTCCACCAGCGGGTGACCGGGATATTTGTCGGCCACTTGCTGGAAGTTGACCTGGGCCTGGCCGTAGTTGCCCTGGTCGAAGTAGGCGTTGGCGACCTGAAACCAGGCCCTGGCCGCCAGGTCGTCGTTTTTGGGGAACCGGGCGATGAGCTGGTTCAGCGCGGCACGGAAGTCGTCGGGCGGCAATTGCCCCTGGCGCTGCTGGATGAGGAGCCGGAGGTAAATCGCACCGGCCAAGTCGCGGTACTGGGGGAAGGTGGCTTCCAGCGCCGCCAGGTTTTTCAGCGCCTCGTCCGTCGCGCCGGACTGGTACTGGGTTTGGGCCAGCCGGAACAACGCTTCCGCGGCCACCTCGGGATGGTCTTTGCCCTGGATGAGGGTTTGGTAAATTTTTTGCGCCCCGACGATCTGGCCGGCCTGCTCCAGAATGCGCGCCTGTTCCATGGCGATGTCCGCCAGGCGCGGGCTGGCGGGGAATTTGCCGGTGAACTCGGTTTGCAACGCGGCGAACTCGGCGGTCTGGCCGGTTCTGGACAGCAGCATCAGCGCCTGGAAGTAGGCGCCTTCCACTTGCGCGGCGTTGGCGGACTGGCGGGCGACGGCGAGGAACTGTTGCCCGGCCTCGGCGTAATCGCCGGCCTGCGCCTGCAACTCGGCCAGGCGGTAGGCGGCGTCCAGCGCCAGCGGCGGGTTCGCCGTCTGGGCGCGGATTTTGCGCAGGACTTTGGCGGCGGCGGCCGGGTCGTTTTTCTTCAGGAAACATTCCGCGACGAGCATTTGCGCGGGCCAGGTCCACTCGTTGCCGGGCTGGCCGGCGCCCAGGCCGTCAAGCTCGGTGATGGCGGCGTCATAGTTGGCGGTGTGGTAGTAGAACAACCCGATGGCATACAGGCCGGACCGGCCCGCCGCGCCGTGGTCGCGGGCGGCCTGGCGGATGTTGAGCGTGCCCTGGGTCAGGGTGTTGTTTTGCAACTGGGCGTCGAGGTATGCCGTGACCGCGACTTGCATGACCTCGGGGTCGCTGGTGGTGACGTAAGCCTGCAGGAACGCCTCCGAGGCGGCCGGCCACTGTTTCTGCTCCTGATATACCTGGCCGAGGCCGAGCCAGGACTTGGCCATCAGGCCGGCCGCCTGCGCCCGCGGATCGCCGGTGATTTTTCGGTAATTTTCAATGGCCTTGGCGGGCTGGTCCGCCAGGCGCGCCAGCTCGGCGATCCAGTACCAGAGCTGGTACTGCGTCTTGCGATCCACTTGGCCGCGGGCCATCCGGTCAACGATGCGGGCGGCCTCGTCCAGTTGGTTGTTGCCGATGAAGATGCGGACTTTTTGCAGCAACGCCTGCTGCTGGTCGGCCGGATTATTCCGGTTGTCCAGCAGCGGCTCCAGCGCCGTCAGCGCGGCGTTCTCGCCCTCGGTCTGCAACAGGGCGGCGCTCAGGTTCAGGCGGGCCTTGGTGCGGTGCTGAAACGCCGGGTAGTGTTGCAACACCTGACGGTACAAGGTCGCGGCCGCCGCCCAGTTTTTCAGGGAGAAATTGGCCTCGGCCTGCCAGAAGATGAATTCCGGTTTTAACTGCTCCGGCGTGGTGGCCGGCAATTGCGCCAGCAGCGTCAGCGCCTGGCCGGACTGGCCCTGGAACAGGCGGCACTGGGCCAGGAAAATCCGCGCCTCGGCCTCCAGTTCGCTGTCGGGAAAATCCTTGAGGAATTTGCCCAGGTTCAGGGCCGCCGCGTCATAGATGCCGTCCTGGAAGGCTTTTTTCGCGAAGGTCAGCGCCCGCGTTTCCTCCTTGCCTGGCTTGGCGTTGGCAGCCTGTGAAAAAATACCAAGCAGCATTAACGCCAAGACGCAAAGACACAAAGAAGCAAAGGTTTTTAAATTAAAAAAAACCTTCGCGCCTTTGCTTCTTAGCGTCTTTGCGTTAATGAAGCTGGTATCTGGACTTGTTTTATTCATTCAGTTTTAACCGTAAAAATTTCCCCGTGTGGCTGGCCGCACTGTCAGCGACCGTCTCCGGCGTGCCCTCGGCGACCACGCGCCCGCCGTCCGCGCCGCCCTCCGGCCCGAGGTCGATCACCCAGTCCGCGCATTTGATCACGTCGAGGTGGTGCTCGATAATAATGATGGTATTGCCGGCGTCGCGCAAATTGAAAAGCACTTGCAGCAACTGGTCAACATCGGCCAAATGCAGCCCGGTGGTCGGCTCGTCCATGATATAACACGTCCGCCCGGTCGCGCGCTTGCCCAGTTCCGCCGCCAGCTTGACCCGCTGCGCCTCGCCGCCGCTGAGGGTGGTCGCCGACTGGCCGAGCTTGAGATAACCCAGCCCGACCGCTGACAGTGCCTCCAGCTTCGCGGCGATGGCGGGAATGTTTTGGAACAACTCCAGCGCGCCGCTGACGGTGAGGTCGAGCACGTCGGCGATGCTGCGGCCCTTGTAAGTGATGGCCAGCGTCTCGCGGTTGAAGCGCCGGCCCTGGCACGCCGCGCACGGCACGTACACGTCGGGCAAAAAGTGCATCTCGATTTTTTTGTAACCGTCGCCCTCGCAATGCTCGCAACGCCCGCCGCTGGTGTTGAAACTGAACCGGCCCTTGTCGTAGCCGCGCGCGCGGGCGGCGGGCAATTGCGCGAACAAATCGCGGATGCCGTCGAACGCGCCGATGTAAGTGACCGGGTTCGAGCGCGGCGTGCGGCCGATGGGCGACTGGTCCACGGTGATGACCTTGTCCAAATGCTCCAGCCCGCTGATGGCGCGGTGCGCGCCGGGCCGTTCCTTGGCGCCGTGAAAATGGCGGAACAACGCGCGGCTGAGGATGTCGTTGACCAGCGTGCTTTTCCCGCTGCCGCTGACGCCGGTGACGCAGGTGATGCAGCCGAGCGGCACGCTGACGGTGAGGTCCCGCAAGTTGTTCGCCGTCGCGCCGCTGACGGTGAGCCGGCGGCCGGCGGCGGGCGCGCGGTGCGCCGGCGCGCGGATGGCCCGCCGGCCTGACAGGTATTGGCCGGTCAGCGAGTCATCGTCAGCGGCGATGGCGGCGGGCGTCCCTTGCGCGATGATGCCGCCGCCGTCAGCGCCCGCCCCCGGCCCCATGTCCACCACCTGGTCGGCGGCGCGGATGGTGTCCTCGTCGTGCTCGACCACCAGCACCGTGTTGCCCAGGTCGCGCAAGTGGCGCAGCGTCCGGAGCAGCCGCTCGTTGTCGCGCTGGTGCAGGCCGATGCTGGGTTCGTCGAGAATGTACAACACGCCGGTCAGCCCCGCGCCGATTTGCGTGGCGAGGCGGATGCGCTGCAACTCGCCGCCGCTGAGCGTGCCGGTCTCGCGGTCGAGGCCGAGGTAGCCGACGCCGACGTTCTGCAAAAACTCCAGCCGCGCGGCGATTTCCCGCGTCAGTTCGCCGCTGACGATGCGCTGCTGGTCGTTCCAGCGGATTTGCTTGATGAATGCCAGCGCGTCGCTGACGGTGAGGGCGCAAAATTCGTGGATATTCACCCCGCGCTCGCCACCGCCCGTGCCGCCGATAGTCACCGCCAGCACTTCCTTGCGCAGGCGTTGGCCGCCGCAGGCGGGGCAGGGCTGGCGGCTCAGGTATTGCTGCAACCGGTGGCGCGTCAGCGGGCTGTCGCTGGTTTCGTACAGGCCGGAGATTTGCGCCAGCACGCCGTCGAACGCGCCCGGCTTCTCGCTGATGATGCCGCCGCGCACGGAGGTGAACGAAACCGTCTCACCCTCAGCGGTGCCGTGCAACACCAGCCGCTTGAATTTTTCCGGCAACTCGCGCCACGGCGTCGCCAGGTTAACGCCGGCATGCCGCGCTAGGTCGCGCAACAACGCGTGGTAATGTCCCGCCAGCCGCTTCGGCGCGCTTTTCCACGGCGCCACGGCGTGCTGCTCCAGCGACCGCGTGTCGTCCGGCACCACCAGCGCCGCGTCGGCCACCAGTTGCGTGCCGAGGCCGTGGCACGCCGAGCACGCGCCGGTCGGGCTGTTGAACGAAAAATCCCGCGCGGTGAATTGCGGGAAATGGTAGCCGGTGGCGGGGTCGAAATTTTGATTGGACAGGAACCAGTCCCGGGGGTCGCCGTCAGCGGCGGTCAATTCCCCCTGCACGGGCGGGGCGGGTTGCGGGCCGTCGTCCGGCCAGTGTACTTTGATTACGCCGTTGCCCAGCCGCAGCGCGGTCTCGACGGAATCCGCCAGCCGCTGACGGTCGGTGGGCGCGACTTTCAGCCGGTCAACGACGGCCTCGACGCGATGCTTTTGCCCCGCTGACAGTGGCAGTTTTTCATCCAGCTCCCGCAACTGGCCGTCCACCCGCGCGCGGACGAAGCCGTCCTGCCGCAATTTTTCCAGCGCGGCGGCGCATTCGTTCGCCCGCCCGCTGACGATGGGCGCGAGCAGGATGAATTTTGCGCCCGCCGGCATGGCCAGGATTTTATCCACGATTTCCTGCGCGCTGAACCGCCGCAGCGGCGCCAGCGTCAGCGGGTGGTGCGCCTGCCCGCACGCCGCGAACAGCACGCGCAGATAGTCGTAGATTTCCGTGCTAGTGGCGATAGTCGAGCGCGGATTGTCCGCCGCGCCGCGCTGCTCGATGGCGACGGCGGGCGACAGGCCCTCGATGCTGTCCACGTCGGGTTTTTCCAGCAAATCGAGGAACTGCCGCGCGTAGGACGACAGGCTCTGCACATAGCGCCGCTGCCCCTCGGCGAACAGCGTGTCGAACGCCAGCGACGATTTGCCCGAGCCGGACGGCCCGGTGACGACGATGAGCCGGTTGCGCGGCAGCGTCAGCGACAAGTTGCGCAGATTATGCTGCCGCGCGCCGCTGATGATGATTTCGTCCTGGGGCATGGCCGGTTATTTAACCACGGATGGACACGGATAAACACGGATTTTTATCGTCAATTTGTGTTCATCGGTGTTCATCTGTGGTTGGTAATCAGGGAATCTCCAAAAACTTCGGCGCCTTGGTGAGATTCTTGTTGCCGCTGGCGGTGATGACGACAAGGTCTTCGAGGCGAATCCCGCCGATGTCGGGGTAATACAGGCCCGGCTCGACGGTCATGATTTGCCCGGCCTTGAACTTGCCGGCGGCGAAGCGCGGGGCCTCGTGAATCTCCAGGCCTAGGCTGTGGCCCGTGCCGTGGAAGAAGCCGACCCAGCGGCCGGCGCGCTGTTCCGTCGGGTAGCCACTGGCGGTGAAGAATTGTTTTACACGCTCATGCAGTTGCGCGCCGTCCACGCCGGGCTTGAGTTCGCGCAACACCATCGCCTGCGCGGCGCTGACGGTGGCATATAGTTTTTTGATAGCGTCGCCGGCGCGGCCCTTGACCACGCTGCGGGTGAGGTCGCCGAAGTAGCCGGTGCGCTGGTCGCGGGGGAAGATGTCCAGCACGATGGTTTGTCCCGCCCGCAGTGGGCCGTGGCCGGTTTCGTGCGGGTCGCACGACTGGTGGCCGCCGGCGACGATGGTGTTGGCGGGCAGTCCGCCGTGGCGCATGATGGCCGCGTCAATCTCGCCGCGCAGGATTTCGCTGGTGAGTTTTTTGCCGTGCCAGCGGATGAACTGCCGGCGGTCAACGTCAGCGGCGCGCAACACCTCGAGGCCGCGCGCTAGGCCGCACTCGGCGTGGCGTTGCGCGGCGGTGATATGCCTGATTTCCGCCGCCGTCTTGAACTCGCGCTGCGGGAAAAACGGCGTCGCGACGCTGACGCTGACACCCGCCCGCCGCAGGGTTTCCGCGTAGGCGAGGGGAAAGGCTGCGGGCACGCTGACGCTGCGGATGCGTTTGCGCCGCAACAACAGCGCCGCCGCCTCGGCTAACAAGGGCTTGCGCCCGTGTTCTTTTTGCCACGCATCCTCCAGCACCGTCAGCGGGAGGCACTCGTCAACCTCAGCGGCCTGCCGCGCGCGGTCGATTTCCAGCGGGCTGAACACGGCGCAGGTCTTGCCGCGGTGTGCCAGCCAGATGATTTCGTCCGGCACGAAAAACTTGGTGGCGTACAACAAATCCGCGTTGTGTTCACTGTCAGCGATGATGAGTTTGGTCATGGCCCGGCAGCGTACCAGTTCCGGTTCTTGACGTTAAGGGAATTCAGGGGCCGGCGGGCTGGCGTCCGGGTTTGACGACGGGAAACCGATGGCCAACGCGGGCGGCGTGGGCGCGGAGAGTCGGGCGTTCATGGCCGCTGAGCCGGGACAAGGCGGCAAGGTGCAGATGCCGGTGGGTGGCAAATAGTTTTATCCAGTAATTTTGCCGCCGCTTTTTTTGGCTGGCCTGGGCGCCGGTGCGTCTGGCCCAGTCGTAGTAGGTGGAGGTGTTGACGCCGTGCGCGAGGCAAAACGCCTTGGAATTTTGCCAGCCCAGTTTGGCCGCCGCGGCCACCCAGGCGGGGGTGGAGCAGGAGGGAAACCGGTAATCGCGGCGGGCGGCTTGGTTGCGCAGGGTGACGGAGGCGTGGCCGGTCAGCCGGACGAGGGCGGAGACGGTGAGATGGTGGTGCTTGCGATTGGCGAAGAATTGATCCCAGTACTTTTTCCCGAAGCCTAGACGTCCCCTGGAACCCGATAATCTGGGCAACACGCCGTGCTTTTTGGCCCAATAGGCAAATTTTTTTTTACTGATCTGGTGCTGGCGGTGGAACTCCGCTGAATATTGCCAGCCTTGGCGCTGGGCCTCGATGATCCAGGTTTTCTCGGCGAATTGGTGGCCGTGGATTTTGGCATGGATTTGCAAGAGTCGCTGGGAATGGCCGCTGAGTTTGGCCAATACGGAGAGGGACAGCCCCTGGTGTTTGGGGTCGGCAAAGAACTGCTGCCAGTAGGCCGGATGTTCTTGCAATCGAAATGAGCGGGTCATGCCGATATTATCTGGCTTGGTCGGCGGACTGGCAAGACTGTATCGTAATCGATAGGGGTGAATTTCAAATCCAGAGTCCCCAAAAAATACCGCTGCCATGCCAGTCGCGCCGCTGGGGTTTTGATTTTCCCGGAATTTGGGATTTGGAATTTGGAATTTGCGGCGTAAGCTGCCGCCATGTCAATTGCTACACGAACCGGTGACGCGGGACAGACTGGATTGATGTACGGCAAGCGGGTGCCGAAGGACGACGCGCGCGTGGAGGCTTACGGCACGGTGGATGAGTTGAACGCGGCGCTGGGCGCGGCGCGGGCTGCCGCTGCCGATGACTGGGCGCGCGGGGAAATTCTCGCCACGCAAAAAGAGTTGGTGATGCTGATGGGCGAACTGGCGGTCGCTGACGCTGACTTTCAGAAATACCAGGACGCGAAATATCCGAAGCTGACGGATGACGCCTTGGCGAGATTGGACCAAAACGTCGCCGCGCTGGAGGCGCAAAATATTCGTTTCGAGGGTTGGGCCACGCCGGGGGGCACACCGTCAGCGGCGGCCCTGGATGTGGCGCGGACGGTGTGCCGCCGCGCCGAGCGGCGGGTGTTCACCCTCAGCGGCGGCGCCACGGTGCGTCCGCTGACGCTGAGATATTTGAACCGTCTGTCCGATTTTCTCTGGCTCCTCGCGCGCCAGGCGGAGAGCCGGCGCTGACCATGCCCAAAAAAATTCCCCTTCACGGAAGGGGAATTGGCGGGCGCGGGGGCGGAGAAATATCGCTTGCCTGATTACTAATTTTTTAGTAGATACTAGCTCCATAGTATGAAACCGTCCAAATTGGAGTTGCAAATTCTTGCGCTGTTGTGGGAGCGCGGGGCGTCCACGGCGCGCGAGGTGCTGGAACATATGCCCGATGGCAAGTGTCGCGCGTACACTAGTGTGCTGACTATGTTGCAGGTGATGTTCAAGAAGGGGCTGGTCCGGCGCACGCGCGAGGGGGTGACTGACCGCTGGCGGCCGGCGCAGCCGCGTAAAAAAATCCTCGGCAATTATTTCGGCGAACTCACCGCGCAAATTTTCGGCGGCAATCCGGCGGCGGCGGTGCAGCATTTTCTCGAAGCCACCAATGTTGATGACGCGGAACTCGCCGCGATTGAGCGCGTTATCAGGGAATACAAAAGGGGCAAACGATGAACCCGCTGACGGTCTCTTTATTGCACTCGCTCTGGCAGGGCGCGGTGTTGTGGCTGGCGCTGACGGTGGGGTTGCGGTTGCTGCCGGCGCGCGCTGCCAACGCGCGTTACGCTCTCGCCACCGGCGCGCTGACGCTGACGGTGCTGGCGTGGTTGCTGACTTGGGCGTGGCTGGGGCAGTCGCCGACGGTGACCGTTCCCGCCGCGCCGCCAGTGTCAACGTCAGCGGAAGTTTTTTCGGCCACACTGTCAGCGCCGGCGCCAATCCCGCAATTTGACAAACTTTCAAACCTAACAAGCCCGGCAAACTTTCCGTTACCGCTTCCGTGGGACAAAATTTTTACCGCTGGTTGGTTGCTGGGCGTGGCCGGCGGGTTTTGGCGCATGGCGTCGTCATTGTCAGCGGCGCGGCGGTTGGTTGCCGGCGCCGCGCCGGTCGTCGCGCCCGCGTGGGTGGCGGAGTTCGAGCGGTTGCGCGCGACGCTGACGGGGCGGACGGAAATCTTGCTGCGCAGTTCCGCGCAAATTTTGTCGCCGTGCGTCGCCGGGTTGTGGCGGCCGGTTGTGCTGGTGCCGGCGGGCATGTTGACGGGGACGCCGCCGGAGTTGTTGCGCGCCATTCTCGCGCACGAACTCGCCCACATTCGCCGCCGCGACTGGCTGGTGAATTTGTTCCAACTGGG
>JAISBF010000178.1 GCA_031266335.1 Verrucomicrobiales bacterium | reverse complement strand
CAGCGGGTTATCAAGAGTTAGTAGATAGCATGTAGTAGGTAGCAGCTATTTATTCCCGATAACGGGATGGGACGATATGGAATCTGTCTGCCTGGCGCAAGGTTTTTTTTATTTTTTTTCACCACCAAGACACGAAGGCACGAAGGTTTGTTTTAAATAAAACTTAGCCGCGAAGGCGCGTAACCTAAAAAACTACTCCCCGCCCCGATACGCCGTCAGCAATTGCTTGAGCGCCAACATCTGCGGCAGCCGCCCTTCTTTCACTTGCCGGGAAATTTCCGGCAGGATTTGTTTGACGCCCGGATGCTGGCGGAAGCTCTGCTTCAGCGCCTCGTCCACCAGCGCTTTCAGCCAGTCAACATTCTGCTGTTGGCGCTTCTCCTTGAGCCAATGGTGCTGTGCCCCGGCGCGCATGTAGTCGTTGATGGACGCCCAGACGTCGGTGATGCCCTGGTTTTCAACCGCGGAGCTGAGCAGCACTTTCGGCTGCCAGCCCTCGGTGGGGCAATTCAACATCCGCACCACCTGCGCCAGTTCCGCCTGCGCGCGCCGGGCGCGGGCGACGTTGTCACTGTCAGCCTTGGTGATGACCAGCAGGTCGGCCAGTTCGATGATGCCTTTCTTGATGCCTTGCAATTCGTCCCCGGCCCCGGCCAGCATCAGCACGACGAAGCAATCCACCATCGAGTGTACCAGCGTCTCGCTCTGGCCGACGCCGACGGTCTCGATGAGGATGATGTTGTAGCCCGCCGCCTCGCACAGCAGCATGGTCTCGCGGCTTTTGCGCGCCACGCCGCCCAGCGCCCCGCCCGACGGCGAGGGCCGGATGAAGCTGTTGGGATGGCGGCTGAGGTTTTCCATGCGCGTCTTGTCGCCGAGGATGCTGCCGCCGCTGAGCGAGCTGGTCGGGTCCACCGCCAGCACCGCGACCCGGTGGTTTTCATCGCACAAGTAAGTGCCGAAGGACTCGATGAACGTGCTTTTGCCCACGCCGGGCACGCCCGTAATGCCGAGCCGGACGGAATTGCCCGTCCGGCGCAGCACGCCGGCCAGCACCTGTTGCGCGAGTTCGAGGTGCTGTTCGCTGTTGCTCTCGATGAGCGTGATGGCGCGCGCGAGCAGGGTGCGGTTGCCCGCTAAAATTCCGTCAATGTAATCCTGTGCCGTCAATTGTTTCCGCGCCAGCGCCGCCGCTGCCGGTGCGAACACTCCCGCGGCGGGTGGGCGCGGCTGCCCGTCGTGATGCGGGTCGGGAATCCCCGGCAACACATAAGTCGCGAACGCCGCCTGGTCAGTATCGGGCACCCAATCGGGTCGTGTACCTCTGGACATGGGGAAAACATTAGGCGGAAAACGGTTTATTGCCAGTTTTGAATTAATCGGTTGTGGTTTTGAGTCATGAGCTTTGCGTTTCGCGTTCTTGATCAGTAAGTGGTTCCCAACCGCACGCCCCGCCCCAGTCGCCGGTCAGACGCTCCCCTGCCCACCAATCCCCGACGGTATAAGCGCGCCGCGCATCGTCAGCGGCCGCCTGAGTCGCCGCGCCGGCCGTCGTCCCCGCGCCGCCGCGCGCCGTTGCCGCTAACACTGACAACCAAGCGATAACCAGCAACGATGAACAACCATGGATTTTCATAACCGGCGGGTCTCAGCGGGGATGCCATGCTGTTAATAAAGTATATTCTATCGGCCTTGCAAACCGGGCGGACGGCGCCCTCAAATAATGGCAACCAACAAAAAAACCGGACTGTTACCAGCCCGGTTTTTTGCGTTGTGAGACAAATTCAATAACGGTCGCGATGACCGCCGCCGCGACGATCGCGGTCGCCGCCGAACTTGCGTCCGCCGCCGCCGAAACCGCCGCCACCGGAGCGGGCCGGCCGGTCTTCGCGGGCGCGGGCCTCGTTCACGGTCAGCGTGCGACCGTCCAATTCCTTGCCGTGCGTGCCTTCGACGGCCTTTTTGGCCTCGTCTTCGCTACCCATGGTAACGAACGCGAAGCCGCGCGGGCGATTGGTGAATTTGTCCATGATGACGTCAACTTCGGTGACGGCGCCGAACGGGGCGAACAAGTCCTGCAAGTCCGCGTCCGTGGTTTGGTAGGAAATATTTCCCACGTAGAGTTTAGTACCCATGATGTTTTCTTCTTATTTATTAGAGCGCTGCCGCTGCAAAACTGTCCCCGACTTCGGATTTCGAATCATCACTGAGTAACTCACCTGACAATCCTCCATGCTTTACCAACCTATCAACTGCTCTTGGCAAGGCATACTCGGCAGGATTGGAAAAATTGCAAGCGAATTAAATAAAAATTAAACGGGCGCTGCCGGTGACGTTTTTTTTACAGGGAGATCATGGAGAACATTGAGATTATTTTTTTAAACCTCCATGAACTCCATGATCTCCCTGTTAAAAAAAATGCACCCTGACACACTGCCCGGATTTACGGATTGTCAGGCGGGCGGGCGGAGTGTTGAATAATGGCAAATATGGGTTGGCGATTCAAGGTCGAGGAAAGTTCGCTGCTGGTGGTGGACATGCAGGAAAAGCTGCTGCCGGTGATGAGCGACGCGGAAGCGGTGCTGCGCAATGTGTTCATTCTGGCGCAGGCGTTCCAGCAATTCCGCCGCCCGCTGGTATTTTCCGAGCAATACCCCCAGGGGCTTGGGCACACGCTGCCGGAGTTGCTGGCCGGGATGGACCAGCAGGTGTCGGTGGTCGAAAAAACGCGGTTCAGCGTGGCCGGGGCGCTGGCGGGATTCAAGTCCAGAACCATCATCGTCAGCGGGATTGAGGCGCATATCTGCGTGCGGCAAACGGTGCTGGATTTGCTGGAGCAAGGCAAAAACGTGGTGGTGGCCGCCGACGCCGTGGCCTCACGCAATCCCGAACACCGTCAGCTGGCGCTGGACGAATTGCGCGGTCGCGGGGTGAGCGTGGCGAGCGTCGAGTCGCTCTTGTTCGACTGGCTGGAAGATTCCCGGCACCCGCTGTTCAAGACCATCGCCGCCATGCTCAAGTAAATTCTAAAATCTTAATTCTTAAACTTCACCACGCCCCATGGATGCCCTCGAGACCATTGAATTGAAAATGCGCCAGGCCGGGTTGCGCAGCGCCGCGGTACACTCGTTCCGGCAAAATTATTTGTCCCTGGTATCCGGCGAAACGGGGTTGATTCCCGAAGCCGCCATCCGCCCGGTGGACCGCCTGCCGCGGCTGGAAGATTTGCCGGTGACCGTCAGCGACGGCCGCGCGACGGAACTAATCGCGCGCACCGCGGTCATCAAGCTCAACGGCGGCCTCGGCACCAGCATGGGTCTCGACCGCCCGAAGTCCATCATCAGCGTCAAGGACGGGCTGAATTTCCTCGATTTCACCGCGCGGCAGATTTTGTACCTGCGTGAAAAATACCGCGCGCCGCTGCGGTTGCTGTTGCTCAACAGTTTCAACACCAGCCGCGACTCCATGGAGCATCTGCGCCGCTACCCGTCACTGGCAGCGGATCTGCCGGTGGAATTTTTGCAGTCGAAGGCGCCGAAATTACGCGCCGACACGCTGCTGCCGGTGACCTGGCCGGCCAATCCTGAGTTGGAATGGTGCCCGCCCGGACACGGCGACCTGTATCCGACGCTGCTGGACAGCGGGCGACTCGACGAACTGGCGCGGCGCGGGGTTGACTACCTGTTCGTGTCCAACGCTGACAATCTCGGCGCGAATCTCGACCTCGGGCTGCTGGATTGGTTCGCCGCGCAACAATTGCCGTTCCTGATGGAAGTCGCCGAGCGCACGCCGTCGGACAAAAAAGGCGGCCACCTCGCGCGCGCCGCTGACGGCGACGGACTGCTGTTGCGCGAGTCGGCGCAATGCCCCGCTGACGATGCGGCGGCGTTCCAGGACGTCACCCGGCACCGCTTTTTCAACACCAATAACATCTGGCTCAACGTCAGCGCCCTGCGGCGACAACTGGACGCCAACGGCGGCATCCTGCCGCTGCCGCTGATTCGCAACGTCAAGACCGTTGACCCCAGGGACCGGCAATCGCCGAAGGTGTATCAATTGGAAACCGCGATGGGCGCGGCCATCCAGTTGTTCGCGGGCGCCGGGGCGCTGGTGGTGCCGCGCCGCCGCTTCGCGCCGGTGAAGACGACCGCGGACTTGCTGGCGCTGCGCTCCGACGCCTACGTCATCAACGAGGATTTCACCCTGTCACTGGCAGCGGCGCGGCGCGGCCTCCCGCCGAAAATCGAGCTGGACGACGCGCATTACAAAATCATGGCGCAATTCGAGGTGGCGTTCGGCGAACACGTGCCGTCACTGGCAGCGGCGGAGAAACTCACCGTCAGTGGCCCGGTGTTATGCGGGGAAAACGTCACCGTCAGCGGCAGCGTCGAGGTGGTGAATGCCGCCGCCGACCGCAAACTCTGGCCCGCCGGCAACTATCACCACCAGCGCGTGACCTTGTGAAACACGATTTCCCCTTCACCCCGACCTACGGCCTGTTGATTTAAGATTTTTACAATCAGCGCTGGCGTCGCCTTTATTTCTTCCCAACCCTATCTTCCAACGCCATCTTCCGCTGACCTTTTTTAAGCTGTTTCTGAAACTCGGAAATTTTCTTTTGTGGCGGTAGTTGTTCCGGTGATCTGCCGGTATTTTTTTGAATTATGCCGCGCACTTCACGCCCGACCTCGTGATGCGTTTGCTCCAGATTGCGTTGACCTTTGACGCCGAAATTTTTGATGCGTTCCTCCGTCTGGGTAATGCGGAATAAATTCGCCGCCAACTCCGTCCGGCTCATGTGGTCCATCAACTCTTTCGGTTCAATTTTGCGTTGCCGGGCCAAATCAACATTGAGCATGTTGTAAAGTCCAAGATAGCCGGCGTTGTTGAACCGCGCGTAATCGGTGACCCCCGCGGACTTGGCGACGGACGCCAGCGTTTTATTCCCCTCTTTGATTTCCCCGCGAATGAGCAACCGCTCAAATTCCTCGGAACTTTGGATTAAAATTTCAAACTTTCTGGTTTGCTCGGCGAAATAAACCTGCGCGGCGGCGACCTCGGGTTTCTTCGGGTCGGCGTTCATCACCGTCAAATAACACGCAAACCGCGTGAGCTTGAAATCCCGCTGATGCTCACCATCCACCACGCGGGTAGTGGCGAGAAAATTATCGTAATGCGGAATATTTAACGTAATGCACGCCTTGGTCGCGCGATCAATGGCATTTTGAAACGATTTCAGTTCTTTATATCCCAGCATCCGCATCAAATCCGATGCCCACCAATAGACCATCCCGTTCTCCTTTTTGAAATCCTCAAAAGTGAGGGGCTGATGGTTAGCGTCTGCCAAAGCCAGTTCCGACATATCGGCAGCATAACTCTGCATTGTAAAATTACACCACTATTTTCGAAAAATCCGGCGCTGACGCTGACTCTCGCCATCAGCGTCAGCCGCATTTTTTTGGCTTGAAGATAGTGAAGATAGATTCGCGCCTCCGGCGTACTTGCGGTTAATCCGCCGCAGGCGCTGACTGTGGGAATCCTAAATCTTAAATCAGAACTGATACCGATACCCGCCCGTCAAGCCCCAGGGCTTGGCATATTTTTCCCCGAACTCCGCCTCGTAATCAAAGTGCAGTTGGTTGTGCTCGTCGATTTGGAAAATCAAACCGGCGCCAATTTCCACACTGAGGCCGTCACCGTTGGCGTGCAAACTCTGGACCCCGTTGCTCACGCGCCCGCCGCTGCTCACCTCGCCAACGCCGCTGAGCTTGGCGTAGGTTTGCACCAGTTTGCTGCCAGACAGTCTCATGGTGCGACCGCTCATCGCGCCAACCCGGAGTTCCATGGCGTCCAAGTCGCGCGCGCTGATGTTCAGCCGGCCGTAGTCAAAATCCTTGGCGAGCAGATGCAGGTAATTCAATTGCGCCTGCGGCTCGACAAACCAGCCGTCGCCCAGGTTGATACGTTTGCCCGCTTCCACGCTGCCGCCCAGTTCCAGGTTGGAAAAATTCGCGCGCACAGTGCTGTCGCCCAGCGGGGAGCGGGCTTGGTTGTCAACTAGCGCGCCCTTTAACGTCGCGTCCACATACCAGCCGGTATGGTTCCACCAACTCGCGTAGAACCCGCCGTAATAACTGCTCAGTTCCGCCCTGGCCCCGCCGGACTTGAAGTCGGCTTCGCTGTTGCCGTAACCGAGATACAGTCCGGTGAGCAAAGTGTTACGCTTATCCAGTCGCCAGGCATGGTCAGTGCCGAGGTCGCCGCCGTAGAGCATTTGGTCGTATGCCAGCCCGGCGACTTTGCGGCCGACGCTCAACTGGCTGCCGTAGGCGCGGAACCAGACGTTCTCGATGAACGACTGCGACAATCTCGGCTCCGACTCAAGCGGCGGCGCCACGCTTTTGCGGGGCGGCATTTTGACCCCCATGTCGGCGAACATTTGGTCAAGCCGCTCCTGCCACGCTTCATCATCATTCGCGGCATCGTCATCTCCCTTTGGCGGCGTGAGGCTCAGCCGGACATCGCCCATGCGCTTGAGCAGGCTGTTTTGTTGCGCGAACCACGCGCGGCGCTGAAGCTCCGCCATGCTGCCGATGACGGCGCCGCTGGTCGTGACGCCGTTGCGCGTCACCGTCAGCGCGCCGTTTTGATAATTGGCGGAATAATCAAACAAGCCCCAGTTGAAATCATCGAACTCCCAGACCGCTTGATACGGGTCGTTAATCATGCCTGCCAGCGCTTGCGCGGGGTCGGTGGTGCCGTTGCCGGCCAGTTGCAATATAACGCGCTCGACGCCGTTGCTGCCGTGGCTGACGGTGACGATGCTGTGCGCGCCACGGTCAGTGTCAGCGTAAAAATGCCAGGTGCCGTCGCCGTTCAACCGGCTCACCGTCAGCGTGCCGTCGGTGCCGCCGAAATCAATATCACCGCCGCTGACACTGAAATTGCGGAAGCGCTGTGAAAAATTATTCAGGTCAAACGCCCCGCCGCCGGCGAGCGACACATCGGCGTTCGGCGAAATCACATTCGCATTGCCCGCCCGCAGCAACGCGCCGGCGTTGACGCTGACGGTGCCGCTGTGCGTACTGTCCGGCGCGGTGAAGGTCGTGATACCGCTGGCGAGTTTGATATTCGCACTACCGACAACCTTGCTGTCGAAAGTAAAATTGCCGCCGTGGTCGAACAACACCGTCGCACCGTTGCCGCTGATGGTAAGCTGTCCGGTGCCGGCGGTGTTTTGCAGCCGCACCCCGTCGCTGACAACGGCGACAGTGCCGCCGTTAACGACCGCCTCATCGGCGCGCAACACCGCGCCGCCCGCCAGCAAAAGTTTCGCCGCGTTCACTGTCAGTGTGCCGCTTTTAACGACGCCGCTATCGGTGACACTCATGCTGTCGCTCACCGCGAGCCGTGACGTTTCCAAATAGCCGTGCTCGCTAACGCTCACCGCCCGCGCGTTCACGTCCGCATCCACGCTCGTCACTGTGCCGCTGTCCGCGACGTTCACCACGCTGTCCACGTTCACGGTCAGCGTGCCGGTGTCTAACAAGCCGCTGCCGATGACGTCGAGCGTGCCGGTGAAATCCAGTGTCGCGCTGTTCCACGTGCCGCCGCTGACGATGGCGACGCTGTTATTCACGACCGCCGCGGGGCTGTCCAGCACGCCGCCGATGACTGATAACTCACTATTCGTCACGGTCAGCGCGGCGCCGCTGTTGACGGTGCCACCGCTCACGGCCAGCGCGCCGTTGATGACGGTGATATCCTCGCGCACCGACCACACGCCGCTGACGTTGACGGCGCCGCCGTCAATGACACCCGCCGCGTTACTGCCGGTCCAGCCGCTGATGTTGAGCAAGCCCGCGTTGACCGTTGTGGTGCCGGAATAATTATTTGTCGCACTCAACGTCAGCGTGCCCGCGCCGTTCTTGGTCAGCGATTGACCGTCCCAGTTTTTGTCGGGATTCGAGGCCACATCGTCGAGCGATACATCCACGTCGAAGGAGACATCGTCAGCAACGGTGAAGGTGCCGTGCGCGTTCGTGGCGGAAACTTGCGCGGCGTACCAACTGAGAGTGAAACCGACCTGATAATTTTGCCCGACGGTGTCCACGAACGCACCGAGCGAGGTGATGTAATCGGGGATGGCGCCGAGGCCGCCGCTGACAAAATTCACTTCGTCGAAAGTTCCGCTGAGATTGCCCGGCGCGGCGGTGTGGATGAGTGTGTAGAGTTCGCTCATCGTGGTGCTCGCTTTGTCCGTCAGCGTGCCGCTGAAGCCGGCGATGTTCAACGTGCCGCTGACAGTGGCACTGTTGGCGACGATTTTCGCGCTGGTGTCGCTGAGAGTGAAGGTTAGTGCCGCGCCCGTGTTTTGCGCGTAGGTGCCACTGACGTTGACACTGCCGCTGCCGGCGAGCAGAAGATGACCGCCGTCGTTGTTCAGCAAAGAGCCGCCGGTGACGAGCCACAAGCCGTTGTCGCTGACGCTGACGGTGCCGCTCGCGCCGGCTTGCGCGTCGCTGATGGCGGCGACGCCACTGCTGACGCTGCCACTGTCGGTGATGGTCAACGCGCCGTCGCCATGCGCGCCGAGATACAAATCGCCGCTGTGCCAAAAACCGGAGCCGCTGACCGTGACCGCGCCGCTGGCGTTGTAGCCGACGTAGCTGTGGCCGGCGCTGACGCTGCCGCGGTTGGTGATGTTCAGCGTGCCAACAGGTGCGTCGGTCGCGGTGGCGCCGTGGCCGATGAACAACGCGCCCTCGTAACCGGCGGCGGGGTCGGTCTTGATTTGCCAAAACGCGCTGCCGCTGACGTTGACAGTGCCGTTCGCATTTTGGTCATAACCGATGTCGGTGTCCCACGTTTCCACGAGCGCGTTGCCGCTGATGGTGAGTTCGCCAGTGCCGCTGTTGCCGACCTTGAACGTGCCGCTGTTGCGCCATTGCGCGCTGTCCGTGACGCTGACGGTGCCGACGCCGCTGGCCATGTCACCGATAATCGCCGCACTGTTGCTGACCACGGCGTTGCCACTCAGCGTCAGCGTGCCGGTACCGCTTTGCCCGACGGTGAAATTGCCGATGTGCGTCCAAGTCGAATCGTCGCCGACGGTAATGACACCGAAACTGTTGTTATTCGCGCCGACCACCGCCGCGCCGCTGCTGGTGACAGTAACGTGGTCGCTGAGCGTGACCGCGCCGGTGCCGCGCTGACCGACGGTGACGCCGCCACTGTTCGTCCACGTCGCGGTGTCGCTGACGGTGACCGCGCCGAGGCTGTCCGCGTTCGCGCCGATGACGGCGACGCTATTGGTGAATACCGCATTGTCAGTCAACGTCAGCGCACCCGTGCCGCTTTGCCCGACGGTCAGCGTGCCACTGTTGGTGACGGTGGCGCAGTCGCTCACCGTCAGCGCGCCGACGCCCGCCGCGCCCACGGTCAGCGCGCCGGAGTTCACCCACGTCGCGCCAGCGCTGACGGTGGCGTCGCCGGTCGAGCCGGCGTTCGCGCCGATAGTCGCGCTCGCGCTGGTGCCGCTGGCGTTGTCCGTCAGCGTAAATACGCCCGCGCCTTGGTTGCCGATGATGAAATTACCGGTGCGCCACACGCCGTGGTCACCGACGCTGACCGTGCCGTGCGCACCCGCCGCGTTGCCAAGCGTGGCGTTCGTGCTGATGACCGCGCCGTTGCCGTTGATCGTGACGCCGCCGTTGCCCGATTGCCCCACCGTCAGCGCGCCCGCGTTGAACCAGCCGTTGCCACCGACGGTAACCGCGCCGCTGCTGTTCACGATTTCGCCGATGATGCTGGCCGCCGCGCTGACACTGCCGGTGTCGAGGACCGTCAGCGTGGAGGTCAGCGAGCTTTCGCGCCCCACCGTCAGCATGCCGGTGTTGCGCCAAAAGCCGGTGCCACTGACGGTGACGCCGCTGCCCGCCGCGCCGACGATTTCGCCGATGACGGCGTTGGTGTTGCCTAGCAAACCCTCAATCGTCAGAAAGCCGAGGTTGGCTTTGCCGATAAAAACGTTTTGCGCGGTGCCGGTGCTACCGGCGCTGACGGTGACAGAGCCGGAGGTGAGCGGGTCGGGTGCGCTCTGCACGATGGCGTTGTCCGCGCCCGTCGGCGGCGGGTTGGGAATCCAAGTGTTGCCAGACGGGTCGTTTGGGTTCCGCACTCGCCACGTACCGGTCGTCCACGCGCCGGGGTCGCCGTTACCCCAGTAAACATCGACAGCGGCGCAAGGCGTGACCGGTTGCAATAAAACAGTGGCGAACGCCACGACGCTGCCAATCAGACAATGGTGATATTTCATAGATTTTGCTTAGTCAGCATTATGCTATCTTTTAGATACCTAAGTCAATAGGAAATATTATTTTTATTTTTGCTTGGTAAAATTGATGCCATGTCAGAGACACCGGAAACCATGGTGCGCTTTAGCAAAGACCTAATGAAAGAGGTCATGCGGACATGTGATTACACCAATCACAGCGCCAAGGCGTTCATCGAGGAATGCGTCCGGGCCTGTCTGGAACAAATTGACGCCGAAGGCGACCTCATCCCGACCTCGGCGCTGGTGGCGATGGCGCGCCAGAAAAAAGGCAAAACCACGCGCACGCTGGAAGAAATCGTCAAACAACAAGTGCGGGACGAGTGGTCGGGCAAAATGCACGATTTGCTAAAAAAAATCGCCGCCAATCGCGAGCGCTGACACTGACAGCGACCGCGCGGGTTATTATAATATAGTTAGGCGAGCCGCGCTTCACCCGGCGCAGCGAATCAGCAATATCAACACCACCAGCGCGACGCACAGCAGGATGACGCGCGCGGGCACGCGGCGCGCGCGGCGCTTCAGCGGCGGGCCGCTGACGGTGGGCGGCGCGGCAAACGGGTCGTGTTTGAACACCGCGCCGCGTTTGGCGGGCGCGGCGGGCGGCGGCGCGGGGGCGGGGGGATTTTGCAGCGCGTCCTCCAAGTCGGCGATTTGCCGTTCCAACGCGCGCTGTTCTTCCTCCAGGCGGCGGCGCGCCGCGGTCAACGGGTCGGCTTTTTTGAAAAAACTCATCGCCGTCTCACATCGCTTTTTTGGCGAGGATGATTAGCGCCAGCAAAACCAGCGTCACGATCAGCGGCAGGCTGAGGGCGAACCCGCGCCTGACCAGCTCGCCGAAGGATACCGCGCCGGCCCCGGCGTCGCCGTCATCGTCAGCGCCATCCTCCTGGCCGGCGTTCTCGTCAATGTCCTTGCCGCTCAGCGCGTCAATGCGCACCCGGGCCTGCGTGTACACCGCGCGGGCATGGTCAATTTGCGACAGGCTCCTGGTGAGCTGGTCGTCGAGCGTGTCGGCCGGCCATTTGTTAGGGTCAATCGCCTCAATGGCGGCAAGATGCTCGCCAAAGGCCTGGCGCGTGAGCTGGATTTGCTCAATTTCCTTGCGCGTGTCGTACTCCGCGTTTTCCAGGATGGCGATGGCGCGGGTCAGCCGCTCCTTCAGGGCTTTCTGCCCGACATCCAATTCCTGCCGCTTTTGGTTAAGCGCCTCCAGTTCGCGCTTGCGGCGCTCAATTTCCTCCTGCTGGCGTTTCAACTCCAGCAATTTTTCCTGCTGGAACTGCAATTCCCGCGACAAATCCTCCAGTGACTTGGCGTCGGCGCGGTTCAGCAAGTCGGGTTCGTGCGGCTGTTCCATGTTCAGGGGATGGCGAGGGTGGCGCCGGGTTGCAGGTTTCTCTCGCTGACAGTGGGGTTGGCCTGCTTGATTTTTTCAACGCCGGCCCTGATTTCCTGCGGGTAAAATTTCCCGGCGATTTTCCACAAACTATCCCCTTTTTGGACGACATAAGTCCTGGCGGTTTCGCCGGGGGTGACGGGCGCCGCGGCGACCGGGGCGCCGGCCGGCGCGACGTGGGCGGCCGTATGCCAGCCGCTCGGCGCGACGGCGCCGCCCGGCGCCGGGTCGCCGGCGACGGGCGCGGCCGGCGGCAGGGTCAGGGCGAAATCATGCCTGGCTTTCTCGATGTAATTGGTTACTAAATCCTTGTCGTCCGCGTTCGGGCGGGCCTTGAGATATTTTTGGTAGCAATAAATGGCGCTGACCGGGTCGCCGAGTTTTTCACTGTAAATATCGCCCATCTTTTCATAAGCCTTGGCCACGGCGGCGTTGGCCTGCAACGCCTTTTCATACTGCTCAATGGCGGCAGGGTAATTTTCCCCGGCCTCGAATTTTTCCGCCTGGGCAAAATAGGGATTGGTGGAATCTTCCGCTTCCGTGCCTTTTTCGCCAAACCGACAGGCGGCGGTCAGCAGTGGCATGGTCAGCGCCAACAACAACAAGTAAGGTCTCATATGAGGAAAGTTTAAGCGTCTTATTTTAGTTTGCAAGATATCTTCATCACCCGCGCCCAACCGGTGGCCAGTGTCAGCGGCGTGGCACGCGCTTACCGCCACCCGCCCGCGCACAGCAGCCACAGCAATTCCGCGCCGAGCAGGATGAACAGCGCGCCGAGCGCCAGGTCAATCGCCCGCGTCACGCGCGGGCGCTCGTATAACACACGGTCGAGCAACGCGCTGCAACTGCCCACCGCGCAGAAAATCACCAGCGCAAACAACAGGTTGCACACGCCCAGTTGCAACATCTGCCAACCCGCCGACCCCCTGCCCTCGCGGATGAACAGCGGGAAAAACGACAGGCTGAACAACACGAATTTCGGGTTGAGCAGGTTGATGAAAAAACCGTCGCGGAACGCCCGCCGGCACGACAGGCCACGACATGGTCGCTGACGGTGATGGTGGATTTTTTTACAGAGAGATCATGGAGCACCTGGAGCATTGAAAAAAATCTCCGTGAACTCCCTGCTTTCCCGGTGAAAATACGATTTTTACAAACTATCGCCGAAATCCCGGCGGAATTTGACCACGAGTTTTTGCGGCCAGTCGCTGGTCGGGGCAAGTTTGCCGTTGAAGAAACGCAACACCGGCGGTTCCTCGATGAATTTCAGGCCGCCGATGAGTTGGCGGTTCTGGTTCAACCAGTCGAGGCGGTACGAGGGCGTATTTGGTCTGCGACAGCGTGAACACGCGGTGCGGGAAGGCGAGGCGCAGCAGCTCAACGTCAGCGAGCACGTCCTTGCCGTCGGCGCCGCGGATGCTCGACAGGGTGCTGCGTTCCATGCCGCGGATGCTGCCGGCCAGGTACAGCGCCGCCGCTCGTTCGTGCACAGGCCGCCGCCGCGCGAGGAGCTGAGTTTGCGCGCCGAAAAATAGACGAGATGCGCGAGGTCGCACATTTGCCGCAGAATGTCGGCGACGCTGGCGTTGGCGAACTCGGCCTCGCGCTTTTTGATGAAGTAACAATTTTCCCCGATGAGCGAGGCGTCGAGGATGAGCAGGATGCCGTGTTGGTCAGCGACGCGACGCACCTCACGCAGATTCGCCATGGAGAAGGGCTGGCCGCCGATGAGGTTGGTCAGGGCTTCCATGCGGATGAAGGGGATTTTTTTACCCCGTGCTCGGCGATGAGCGCCTCGAGCGCGCCGATGTCCATGTTGCCCTTGAACGGATTGGCACTGCTGATGGTCAGTGCGCCGGGCTGGAGGAGTTCAACGACGCGGCCGCCGTTTTCCATGATGTGCGCGAGGGTGGTGGTGAAGTGGTAGTTCATCGGCAGGATGTCGCCGGGCTTGATGAAGGCGCGGCCTTGGTGGGCGGGCAGCAGGTATTTTTTGCCGAGCACGTGCTCGACGGCGCGCTGCATCCGTGTGAAACTTTACAAGCCGGCGTAGGCCTAACCCGGTACATCAATTTTTACCGACTCCCTCCCGCGCCAGCCGTTCCAAACCGACCGCCTCGATTTTTTCCGCGAGCGGGAAACGGTCGGCTCCGGGGATGACCAACGGCATGGAGCGGCGTTCTCCCGAACAGCTTTATAAATTGGCGGCGCAGCCGCGTTGCCAAGCCACTCAGGAAAGTGGCGCTCCATGGCGCTCACGCGAGAGTTGAATTTAAGTGGATTTGATGGCCCGAAAACATCGGCGATATTTTCCCGATTTGCTTTACACCGTCGCCGCTGCCGTCCTATGCTGCCGCGATGCGCCAGTCTTCGCTTCGCCGTTTAGTCACCAGCAGCGCCGCCTTCCCCGCCCCCGGCGGCATGTGGGAACAACGCGGCGCGTGGCCCGCGCAATGGGTCGCCCACCCCGCCGCCACGGTCAGCGGCGACGCGCCGGTGCTGACGGTGTTCCGGCTGCGCCTCGCGCCGGCCGAGTCACTGTCAGCGACGCTGCGGGTGTCCGCCGACCAGCGTTACGAGTTGTTCCTGGACGGTCAGCGGGCCGGGCGCGGGCCGGAGTCCGGCGCGCCCGACCACTGGTATTACGAAACCTACGAGTTGCAACTCGCGCCCGGCGCGCACTTGCTCACCGCGCTGGTGTGGTGGCTGCGACCCGCCGACTCGCCGGCGTGGGCGCAAATGTCCATCCGCCCCGGCTTCCTGCTCGCCGCCGACGCGCCTCACACCGAATTGTTCACCACCGGCAGCGCCCCGTGGGAATGCGTCAGTGTCGGCGGCTGCGCGTTCACCAACCCCGGCCACACCGCCGCGCCGGCGGTCACGGTCAGCGGCGCGGCCTGGCGCGACACTCTCGCCGCCGTCGGGCGCGGCGCGGGCGACGGCTGGGTCAAACCGCTGACCGTGGCCCGCGCCGTCAACGCCGCGCTGATGATGCAACAGGGGTACGACGTGTGGCTGCTGACCCCCGCCACGCTGCCGCCGCGCCCGGAACAAGAAATTTCCACCGGTGTCGCGCGGCTCGCGCACCCGCTGACGCTGCGCGCCGCTGACGGTGGCGCTGTCAATCATAACCGTATCAACGCGGCGACCGAGACGTGGCAAAGCGCCGCGCCGAAGCGCCAGTGCCGCGCCGCTGACCATGACGCCGCGCAAGCCGCCGCGTGGACGGCGTTGCTTGACCGGCAAACACCGCTGACGGTGCCCGCCGGCGAGTCCTGGCGCGTCATCGTGGATTTACAAACTTACCACTGCGCTTACCCGCGACTCACCGTCAGCGGGCGCGGCACGGTCAGCGTGGCGTGGCAGGAGGCGGCGTTTGAGCGCCCCGACGGTTACGCGCGCCCGAAGGGACAGCGCGGCGAAATCGACGGCAAATGGTTTGACGCGACGCCGGATCGGTTCAGCGCCGACGGTGACGCGGTGACGTTCGAGACGCCGGACTGGCGCGCCGGGCGTTATGTGGAAATCATCGCCGCCGCTGACGATGCCGCGCCGCTGACGGTGGAGAATTTCACCGTCACGGCCACGCATTATCCCTTCGCGTGGACTGACCAATCATTCACCGCCAGCGACCCGCGCTACGCCGCGCTGCTGCCGTTGTTCCGCCGCGCGCTGGAGCTGTGCGCGCACGAGACGTACATGGATTGCCCGCATTACGAGCGGCTGATGTACGTCGGCGACACGCGGCTGGAGGCGTTGCAAACCTACGCCACGGTCAGCGACGACCGGCTGCCGCGCAAGGCGCTGACGCTGTTCGACCAGTCGCGCCTGGCCAGCGGCCTCACCTTGTCGCGCTTCCCCTGCCGCACGCGGCAAATCATCCCGCCGTTCTCGCTGTGGTGGGTGGCGATGATACACGATTACTGGCGCTGGCGCGACGACGCGGCGTTTGTCGCGGAACGCATGAACGGCGCGCGCGCGGTGCTGGAATATTTTCGCGGCCTGACGACCGACAGCGGTCTCATCGGCGCGCCGGTCGGCTGGAATTTCGTCGATTGGGTGCGCTCGCCGGCGTGGCGGCAGGGCGCGCCGCCGGACGGCGAGTTCGGGGTCAGCGCCGTCATCAACCTGCAATTTATTCTCGCGCTGCAACAGGCCGCCGAACTGGAGGAATTTTTCGGCGAGTCACGGTCAGCGGCGCGCAATCGCGAGACGGCGGCACAGTTACGCGCCGCTGTGAATGAAAAATTCTGGCGCGCCGACCGCGGGCTGTACGCTGACGATGCGGCGGGAAAAAATTTCAGCGAGCACGCGCAGGCGCTGGCGGTCATCGCCGGCGTCGCTGACGGTGAGCGGCGCGATACGCTGACGGCCAAATTCCCCGGCGACCCGGCGCTGTGGCGCGCGACGATTTATTTCTCGCACTACGTGTTCGAGGCGCTGGCGCTGCTCGGCAAGGACGACGAATTGCACCGGCAACTGGACTTCTGGCGCCGATTGCCTGACCTGGGACTCACCACCACGCCGGAGGAGCCGGAGCCGACGCGCTCCGACTGTCACGCCTGGGGCGCGCACCCCATGTTCCACTATTACGCCACCATCCTCGGCGTGCGACCGGCGGCGGCGGGTTTCGCCACCGTCAGCGTCCGCCCGCGCCTCGGCCCGCTGACCATGGCGCGCGGCAAGCTGCCGCACCCGCGCGGCACCGTCAGCGTCGCCCTGCAACGCGACGGCGACCGACTGGCCGCTGACATTGACCTGCCGCCCGGCATCACCGGCGAGTTGGTATGGCACGGTCAGCGGCGGGAATTGCACGCCGGCGCGCAGCGGGTGGAGTTTTAAACGGTTATTTTTTTTACCACCAAGGCACAAAGACACGAAGTTTTTTTAAATTCTTTGTGTCTTCGTGTCTTGGTGGTGAATTGTTACCGCCGCCGCAGGAGGGCGAGCAAGGCGCCGCCGGTCAGCAGCAGCGCCAACGCGCCCGGTTCGGGAATTTGCGCGATGTTCAGGATGCCGGTGTTTCTATCAAAGAAAATGGCGCTGTCCGTGTCGTTAATCCACCGGTTGTCGCTCCTGGTGAAGCCGTCCAGCCAGTTGTCGCCGAGGGACAGGCTGGCTAATAAACTGTTGTCAAATAATTGGAACTCGCCGCTCGCGTTCGCGTAAGTCAGCGCGTCGCTGATAATGACCGTGCCGAAACTCAAATCCAGCGTGCCGTCGCCGATGAACGCCGGGCCGGACAGGTCGCCCAGTGTCAGCGTCAGCGTCCCGTCCAAACCGGCGAAATGCGAGGTGATAGTACCCAGTTTCAGCGTCGCGCCGGCGTCGATGACGGTCTGGCCGTGATAGTCGTTGGAGCCGCTCAACAGCAGCGTGCCGTAGCCGACCGTCAGGCCGCCCGCGCCGGTGAGTTCGCCGCTGAGGGTGACGGTGCGGACTTCATTGTTAGTACCGCGACCTTCAAAGGTAACATTGCCGTTGCTGC
>JAISBF010000133.1 GCA_031266335.1 Verrucomicrobiales bacterium | reverse complement strand
TGTTCATGGGCAGCAAGGAGGCTTACGCGGCGCACCAGCGCGCCAATCCGGCGGCGTATTATTACACGCCGGGCTGGAACCGCGAGCGGCGCGTGCCGGGGCCGGACCAGGAGGAGCATCAGCGCCAGGAGCTGGCGAAGAGGTATGACGACCCGGAGGACGTGGAGTTTCTCCTGGAGGCGCAACGGGAGCAGTGGGCGCAGCATGACACGGCGGTGTGGCTCGACCTCGGCACGGACGACGCGCCCGCCGAGGCGGACTACGCGCGCCGTTGCGCGGCGTGGCTGGGCTGGCGCTTCGAGCAGCCGCCGTGCGACCCGGCGTTGCTGCGCGCCTTGCTGTGGGGCCAGTGGGATGACGCGCGGTTTCAAATCATCCAGCCGGGCCGCTGTTTCGCGCACTCGCCGGACGAGCGCATTTTGAAGGAAGCATAAGCGTATGAGCCAGGCCGTCACCGTCAGCGCCGGCGCCGGCGCGGAGTTGTTAACGGAACTCCTCGCCGCGCGGGGGCATCCGCTGAACACCCGCTGCGCCAGCCGCGGGCTGTGCCACGGGTGCGAGGTCGTGCTGGACGGCAAGACCGTCCGCGCCTGCCAGACGCGCGTCAGCGGCAGCGTCACCGTCAGCGTGCCCGACCGCTCGCGGCTGGAGCATCGCGCGCAGGTCAGCGATTCGTTCAACACGGACATCCCCTACGCCCAGGCGCCATTATTTGCACCCATCGCCGGCGGGCGGGATACCGCGTTCGCCGTGGACCTCGGCACCACCACCGTCGCCGTGCTGTTGGTGGACTTGCCCACCGGCGGCGTGCTGGCGCGGGCGGGCGAGTTTAACGCGCAAATCCGGTTCGGCGACAACGTGCTCACGCGCATTGACGCCGCGCGCACGCCGGAGGCCATCGCCGCGCTGCAAGCCGCCGCCGTCACCGACACCATCGCCCCCCTGCTCCGCCGCGCCTGCCAACGGGCCGGGCGCGGGCTGGAGCGGCTGGCCGGCGGCGCCATCGCGGGCAACACCACCATGCTGCACCTGCTCACCGGCACCGACCCAACCCCGCTGGGCGTCGCCCCGTTCACGCCGCGGTTCCTCGAGGCGCGGCGCGTCACGGCGGGGGCGCTGGGGCTGACGGCGCTCGCGGCGGACGTGCCGGTGCAATTGCTGCCGGGCATCGCGGCGTACATCGGCGCGGACCTCACCGCCGGCATCCACGCCACGGGGATGATTTACGACGAACAACCCAGCCTGCTCGTGGACATCGGCACCAACGGCGAGATTATCCTGCAAAGCGGCGGCCGACTCACCGGCTGCGCGACGGCGGCGGGGCCGGCGTTTGAAGGCTCCGGCCTGCGCTGCGGCATCCGCGCGCGGGCGGGCGCCGTCGGCGGCATCCGCCTCGGCCTCGACCCGTTCCGGCTGGAGTTGCAAATCATCAGCGGCGGCGCGGCGGACCAAGCCGTCGGCATCTGCGGCTCGGCCTACGTGGATTTCCTCGCCGCCGCGCGCGGGTGCGGCTTGCTCAACGACACCGGTCGCTTCGCCGCGGACGCCTGGGCGCGCGTGCCCGCCGAGTTGCGCCTGGACGCCGACGGTGAGCGGGCGCTGCGCCTCGGCGCGAACGGCAAGACCTTCATCAGCGAGGCGGACATCGCCGTGCTGCTCCCCGCCAAGGCCGCCATCGGCGCGGGCATCGAGACCCTGCTGGCGGTCACCGGCACCGACCCCGCCGCGGTGTCGAAACTCTACCTCGCCGGCGGCTTCGGCCTGCACCTCAACGTCGCCCACGCCATCGCCATCGGCCTGCTGCCCGGCTTCCGGCCCGACCAAGTGCGCGTCGTCGGCAACACCGCCCTGGCCGGCGCGCTGCTGACGGTGCTCGACCGCTCCGCGCTGGCGGAGATGGAACGGTTGCGCGCGGGGGTGAACGTGTTGGAATTAAACCTGCAAGAGGACTTTGAAAACCGCTTTGTGGACCACCTGCTGCTGCCGTAAAGTATGAACCCGCCCAACGATTTCCCCGCCATCCCGCTGCTGGAGTTCCGGCCCTACGACCGCATCCGCGAATTTTACCTGTACCAGGAACCGGCCCTGCTCGCCGCCATCCAGCGGCGCGACCGCGGCGAGACCATCCACATCATCAACCACATCCTGCTGCACATCTACAGCGCCGGGCAGGAGCGCAACGACCTGCTCAAGGGCCTGCTGCTGGAACTGGTCGTGATGATTTCCCGCGCCACCGTCGAGGCCGGCGCCTCGCAGTCCGACGTGCTCGGCCTGAACTTCCAATTCATCACCGAACTGGCCGGCATCAACGACGACGAGCAACTCGCCCGCTGGCTGCGCGCCACCCTGGAACGCATCTTCAGCCTCATCGAGGAACAGCGCGATTACACCCCGCCGCTGATGGTCACCAAAGCGCTGCACTACATCCGCAAGAACCTGCACCGCGACGTCACGCGCGACGAGACGGCGAAATACGCCGGCATCTCGCCGAGCCACTTCTCGCGCCTCATCCGCGAGCGCACCGGGCGTTCGTTCAGCGAACTACTGCGCCAATGCCGCGTGGAACTGGCGGCCAAACTCCTGCAAGACACCGAGCGCCCGCTGGTGGACATCGC
>JAISBF010000100.1 GCA_031266335.1 Verrucomicrobiales bacterium | reverse complement strand
GCACCTTAAGGAATGTGAATGGCGTTGGAATCATCGCGGCGAAAACTTGATTCGCCTCCTGCTCAAATCCTGCCGCTTAACACCCCTAAATTCCCCGCTGCGCTAGGCAAGACCCTTTTATTAAACTAAACATAAACTCTGTGCTTCTCTGTGCCTGCCCTGTGTCCCTCTGTGACCAACCCAAAAATCTCCGCGTCTCCGCGTCTCGGCGGTGAATTTTCGTTTAAAAAACAGCCTTCGTGCCTTGGTGTCTTCGTGGTGAGAATTTCTTTGCGGTGAAAAAACTGTTCGCCACCGGCAGCGGCGGGCGGATTGAACGGCGTTGCGGCGCGGGCGGTGGTTTGGTATATTGCGCGCCATGGACATCGACCGCATTTTTCACACCCTCAACCGGCACGAGGTTGACTGGTTGCTGGTCGGCGGCATGAATTTTTTATTGCGCCACCAGCCGGCGCTGACGTTTGACACGGACATTTGGGTGCGTGACGAAGATGAAAATTTGCGGCGGCTCAACCTTGCCTTGCGCGAACTTGGCGCCGAATGGGGAGCCATCGAATCCGCCTGGCAACCAGTGCCGGAACCGCACGACTGGCTGAAACAGCAGAGCGTGTATTGCCTGACCACGACGGCCGGAGCGCTGGACGTGTTCCGTGCAATCAAGGGGCTGGAAGGCCGCTACGACGCCTGTCGCGCGGCGGCGGACACACGCGCGACCGCTGACGGTGAACGTTACCTCAGCCTCAGCGACGCCGACATGCTGGCTTGCCAGCTGGCGTTGCCCGCGGCGGCGCGGAAGCTCGACCGGGTGCGTTATTTGCAAAACATTCTGCACACGGAGCGGCACGCATGAACAGCGACGAGAAAGCACGCGAAGAATTGAAGCGCTGGCAGGTCATGACGCCACGCCGGCGCTGGCAGGCCATCCGGCAGGCCATCGAATTTGCCGAGCAAAACCTGCCGCCGGAACAGCGCCGCAACCGCCCGCGCCATGCTCCTTACGCCCGCTCGCTGCCGCTGACGACTTAAAATTTGCCAGCGGCGGTTTGTGCCGGCGTGAAGAACCAAGCGAAATAAAACTCCATCAGCGGCCGTTTGCCAACTTGCAGCTGCCGCGCGCCGTGTTCGACATCATCGGTGACGCGGCCGGTCACACCGTCAGCGGGGAATTTTTTATCGCCACCGTCAGCGGCAGTGGCTACCCTGCTGGCCGCTTATGAGCACGCTGACCGTCACCGCACAAGTCGAACTGCTGGCCGCCAATGTCAACCAGTTGCACTCCCGCGCGGAGTTGGCGGAGAAACTAAAGTCCGGCCGCCAGCTGCGCATCAAGCTCGGCTTCGACCCGACCTCGCCGGACCTGCACCTCGGCCATGTCATCGTGCTCGACAAAATCCGCCAGTTCCAGGACCTCGGCCACCTCGCCGTCATCGTGGTCGGCGACTACACCGCGCGTGTCGGCGACCCGACCGGGCGCTCAAAGACCCGCCCGCCGCTCGCACCGGAAAAAATCGCGGAGCACGCACAAACTTACACCGACCAGGTATTCCGGGTGCTGCGCCGCGAGCAGACGGAAATCCGTTACAACGGCGAATGGTTCGGCCAACTCAGCTACGCCGACGTGCTGCGCCTCAACTCCATGATCAGCGTCGCCCAGTTGCTGGAGCGCGAGGATTTCAAGCAACGCTACGCCGCGGGCACCGCCATCAGCCTGATGGAATTCCAATACCCGCTGATGCAGGGCTACGACTCGGTGATGCTCAAGTCTGACGCCGAACTGGGCGGCAACGACCAATTGTTCAACAACCTGGTCGGCCGCGACCTGCAAAAGGCGCACGGGCAGGAGCCGCAAATCGTCATGGTCATGCCGATTCTCACCGGCACTGACGGTGTGCACAAAATGAGCAAGTCGCTCGGCAACGCCATCGGCATCACCGAGCCGCCAGCGCAGATGTTCGGCAAGGCGATGTCCGTCAGCGACGAGACGATGGCCAACTGGCGCTGGCTGCTCGGCGCGAACTACGGCCTGCCACCGTCAGCGCCGGCGCATCCGATGGAAGCGAAGAAACAACTCGCCGCCGCGATCGTCCGCCGCTTCCACGGCGACGCGGCCGCCGCCGCCGCCCGCGAGGATTTTGAGTTGAAATTTTCCAAAAAAGACCTGCACGCCGCCGACCTGCCCGAAGTCACTGTCAGCGAGAACCCGATCTGGCTGG
This sequence comes from Verrucomicrobiales bacterium, assembly GCA_031266335.1. Classification (GTDB taxonomy): domain Bacteria; phylum Verrucomicrobiota; class Verrucomicrobiia; order Methylacidiphilales; family JAAUTS01; genus JAIRPN01. The sequence goes on along the minus strand of JAISBF010000100.1, from coordinate 8,896 downwards.
TGAAATTGTTGCAGGAATTAAAAGTCACCGTCAGCGGCGGCGACGCGCGGCGGCTGATCCAGCAGGGCGGCGTAAAACTGAACGGCGAAAAATTGACCGACCCGAAAGCGACCGTCACCCTCAGCGGCGGTGAAGTTTTGCAAGCCGGTAAGAAATTCTTCGCCCGGTTGAAGATACAAGATTAACCGCGGAGGCGCAGAGGATTTTTGGGTTTTTAGTTTGTTAGTTTTAAACCAATAAACCTCCACGCCTCCGCGTCTCTGCGGTTAATTTCCCGCTAACTTCGCGCGCAACCGCCCGCGGTCCAGCTCGCGCTCCCAGCGGGCGATGACCACGGTGGCGACAGCATTGCCGACCAGGTTGGTCAGCGCGCGGCATTCGCTCATGAACCGGTCGATGCCCAGAATCAGCACCATGCCGCTCACCGGCAGCGTCGGCACGATGGCCAGCGTCGCCGCCAGCGTGACAAAGCCCGCGCCAGTCACGCCGCTGGCGCCTTTCGAGGTCAGCATGGTGGCGCCGAGCAGCAGCAGTTGCTGTCCCAGCGTGAGGTCGGTGTTGGTGGCCTGCGCGATGAACAGCACCGCCATGGTCATGTAAATGTTGGTGCCGTCGAGATTGAACGAATAGCCGAACGGCACCACCAGCCCGGTCACCGAGCGCGAGCAGCCGAGGCCCTCCAGCTTTTGCATCAACTGCGGCAGCGCGGCCTCGGAGGAGCTGGTGCCGAGCACGATGAACAGCTCGTCGCGGAGATACCACAGCAGGCGGAAAATGTTGCAACCGGCGGCGCGCGCGATGAGGCCGAGCACCACGCTGACAAAGAGGATGGCGGTGAGGTAAAAGACGCCGACCAGCTCCAGCATCGGCAGCAGCGCGCGGGAGCCGTATTTGCCGACGGTGAAAGCCATCGCGCCGAACGCGCCCAGCGGCGCGAGCCGGGTAATCAGCCGCACCAGGCCGAACAACAGCGCCGTGCCGCTCTCCAACAGCCGCAGCACCGGCGCGCCGCGCTCGCCCAGCCGCGCCAACACCACCCCGCTGAGGATGGCGAGCAGCAGGATTTGCAGGATGTTGCCCTGGACGAACGCCGCGCTGACGGTGGCCGGAATCAGGTCGAGGAAAAAACCCGCCACGCCCGGCCCGTGCTCAGCGGCCTGGCCGACATAGGCGGCGATCGCCCCGCGGTCGAGCGTGGCGGGGTCAATATTGAGGCCGCGGCCCGGCTGCAACCAGTGCGCCAGGCCAAACCCCGCCAGCAGCGCGCCGGTGGAAACCACCTCGAAATACAACAGCGCCTTGCCGCCGACCCGCCCCATCTTTTTCAAATCGCGCATCCCGGCCAGGCCGCTGACGATGGTGCAAAAAATCACCGGGCCGATGAGCATCTTAATCAGCTTGATGAACCCGTCGCCGAACGGCTTCAATTCCACCGCCACCGCCGGCCACAGGCAGCCCGCAACAATGCCGAGCAGGATGGCGACAATCACCTGGGCGTATAAACTGCGGCAAACTCGGAAGATGACCATGGGACTGCCACTAAAGCCTAACATGCGTCGCGATGCAATAAATACTAACCGCGAGACGCGGAGGATTTTTTGGTTTTTAGTTTGCCGGTTTGCTGGTTTATTGGTTTAAAACTAACCAACTAAAAAACCAGCAAACCAAAAAAAACTCTCCGCGTCTCTGCGTCTCCGCGGTTAAGCCCCGACAATATTTATGTCCACCATCCCTCACCTGGTCATCGCCGGCGGCGGCGCGGCGGGCTTTTTCGCGGCGCTGGCAGTGAAGGCCGTCAACCGCGCCCTGCCCGTCACCGTCCTGGAAACCGCCGACCGGGTGCTGCGCAAAGTCACCGTCAGCGGCGGCGGGCGCTGCAACGTCACCCACGCCTGTTTCGAGCCGGCGGCCCTGGCACGGTTTTATCCGCGCGGCCACCGGGAATTGCGCGGCGCGTTTCATAAATTCCAGCCGCGCGACACGGTGGCGTGGTTCGCCGCGCGCGGCGTGCCGCTCAAGACCGAGGCCGACGGCAGAATCTTCCCGGTCAGCGACCGCGCGCAAAGCATCGTCGCCTGCCTCACCCGCGAGGCGGCGCGGCTCGGCGTCACGGTGCGGACTAACACCGGCTTGCAAGCGGCGCGCCGGCAGCCGGACGGCCGCTTCGCGCTGGCGCTGGCCGGCGGCGCGCGCCTGACCGCCGACCGTCTGCTGCTGGCCTGCGGCGGCACCCGCGCCGGCAACGGCGCGCAACTGGCGCAAACGCTGGGCCACGCGCCCATCCCGCCGGTGCCGTCCCTGTTCAGCTTTCGCGTCCGGGACGAACATTGGTGTGAACACTGGCAACCACTCGCCGGCGTCAGCAAGGCACCGGTCACCGTCAGCGCCGGCGATTGGCGGCAGACCGGGGCCGTGCTCATCACCCACGAGGGCTTGAGCGGCCCGGCGATTTTACAACTATCCGCCTGGGGCGCGCGCCGGTTCGCGGCGCAAAATTACCACTTCACCGTCAGCGTCGATTGGACCGCCGGGGCCGGAGCGCGCGCGCAATTCCTGCGTTGCCGCCAACACGCCGGCCAGCGCCGGCTGGGGAGCGACCCGCAATTCGCCATCCCGCAACGCCTGTGGGCGCGGCTGCTGACGTCAGCCGCCATCCCCGCCGACCGCCGCTGGCGGGAACTGCGCAAGGGCGAGGCAGCCGCGCTGACCCGGACGCTGACCGTGAGCCAGTTCCAGGTTGCCGGCCAGAGCCTGCACCGGGGCGAATTGGTCACCTGCGGCGGCATCCCGACCCGGGAAGTCGATTTTCGCACAATGGCCAGCAAACTTTGCGCCGGGCTATACTTCGCCGGCGAGATGCTTGACATCGACGGCGTCACCGGCGGCTTCAATTTCCAAAACGCCTGGACCACCGGCTGGCTGGCCGGCACGGACATGGCGGCGATTTAGCGCGCTGCAAAACTAGATGGATTCAACTGGCCGCGGCGCATACCCGCGGGAGCGGAACCAGGCGGCGGTGTCTGTCGGGGTTACGGATTCCAGGGCAATGGCCCGGCGCAGGGCGAGCGGGCCGCGCGCCTGTAAGGTGCGTAGCACGGCTTTGACTTTGCTCCACATCTTTGCCGTGATGGAAGAAGCGCTGCGGGAAATTTGCGAACTGACATTCCGTCCCGGGGCGGGATTCGGCAAAGCACCGCACAGATGCCAACACCGCAATGTCAAATCTTTGCATCGCCCGGCCAGTTGAAGTTTGTCCATGCAGCTATTTATAAAGAATCCGGCGCCGCCACAAAATTTAAAAACTTAAATCTCAAAAGTCCGCCACCGCGCCAAGCGGGAGTTGGCGAATGTCGCGCCGCGCGCGGATGCCGCTGATTCTGATCAGGCAGTCGTGCAGGCTTTCGCTGGTGTTGACGAGTTGAATTTCCACCCGCAGGAAATACACCGGCAAATCCTGACGGTTCACGCGCGGAAATCGCACCGCGTCCTTTTCCGTGGTGAGCAGCGCGTGGCCGCCGCGCGCGCGGGTGCGGTTGATGGCGTTGGTCACTTCCTGGTCGGTGTAACGGTGATGGTCGGCGTAGTGCCGGCTGTAAATGAGGTTCGCGCCCAGGCCGCGCAGCGCGCCCTCGAAGCTCTCCGGCACCGCGATGCCGGCCACGGCGCCGATGTCGCGCCCGCGCAGGTATTGCAACGGCTGCCGCGCGCTGGTGTACAAATCCTGCAAATACAGCGCCCGGTGCGCGCACTCGATGATTTCCGCGTGCCGGTTATATTCGCGAATCCGCTCCTTCAACCCGGTAATGTCGCCGCCGTCGCACTTGGTCACGAAAATCACGTCGCCGCGCTTCAAGTGCTCGTGCGGCTCGCGCAGGGTGCCGCGCGGCAGCACGTGCTCGTTGCCGAACGGCGCGTGCCGGTCCACCAACGTCACGTTCAGCCGCTCCTTCAGCGGCAGGTATTGGTAGCCATCGTCCAGCAGCAGCGTGTCCGCGTTGAAATGCCGGATGGCGTACAACGCGCTTTTCACCCGGTCCTTGTCCACCAGCACCACCACGTCGCGCAAGTTCGACGCCAGCATGAACGGCTCGTCCCCGGCGTGACCGGAGTCCAGCAACAGCGAGCGGCCGTCGGACACCACCCGCGGCGGGATGTAATTGGAGCGAAAGGTCAACCGGTTCCACAGGCGCTGCGCCAGCGGGCGCGGCAGGCTTTTGTAGCCGCGGCTGAGGATGGCGACGCGGCGGCCCGCCAGCGTCAGCGTCCGCGCGAACTGCTCGACAATCGGCGTCTTGCCGGTGCCGCCGACCGTCAGGTTGCCGACGCTGATGGTGAGGCAGCCCACCGAATGCCAGCGCGCCAGCCGCCGTTCGTACCACCACCACCGCCAGCGCATCAGCCGGCGGTACACCAGCGACAGCGCCCACAACACCGACCGCAAGATGGCGGCGCGCTTGCCGCGCCGACGCTCCAAGATGACGTCGATGGCGAACTTTTCCAGTTGTTCCAGCGGTTTGTCGGGCACGGGCCTATTTAAGATTCCGTGCGGCGGCTTGTCGATGGCCGATTTGCGCCGCGATTCTGTTTGTCTTCGGCCGCATCGTCAGCGTATGCTGGCGGCCCGTTTACCCGGCCATGCAACCCGATCACCAATCCCTCTGGCGCCTGCTCATCGCGCAAACCCAGGTGGTCTTCAACGACAACGCCTCGAAACTCGCGCTGATCAGCCTGGCGCCGCTGGTGCTGAGCGCCGCCGCGGCCGACTGGGTCACCGACCTGCTGGCGGCGCTGCTGGTGCTGCCGTTCGTCATCTTCTCGCCGTTGTGCGGCTGGCTGGCCGACCGTTATCCCAAGCGATTGGTCTTGAAATACGCGCTGTGGCTGCAAGCCGCGCTGATGTTCCTGATGATGCTCGCGCTGTGGCGGCATTCCCTGCCCGGCGCTGTCGCGGTGTTTTTCCTGCTCGCGCTGCAAGCCTGCGTGTTTTCCCCGGCCAAACAAGGCGCGCTCAAGGAAATGGTCGGCTCCGCGCACCTCACCCACGCGGTCGGCTGGATGGAATCGCTGACCATTTTCGGCATCCTGCTCGGCGGGCTGGCCGGCGCGGGACTGTTCGCCTGGCTGGACGGCGCGTTCAATAATCCCTGGCACGGCGCGGCGGGCTGCTTCATCGCGCTGACGCTGGGCTGCGTCCTGTCCGTGCTGGTGTTCGGCAACGCCAGCACCGCCGGCGCGCAGAGTCGCGATCCGTTCACCTGGTCGTTGTTCTGGAATCATTTCCGCGACATCGCGTACCTGTGGCGCGTCCGCCGATTATTCTGGCCCGCCCTGGGCATCGCCTGGTTTTATTCGCTCGGCGGCCTGCTGTATTTGATCATGGTCAGCGTCGGCCGGTTCCTGCATCCCGACAGCAGCCGGGCGGGCTTCGTCAGCGGCGCCTACCTCGCCGTCATGGGCGGCGGCATCATCATCGGGGCGCTGCTGGTCATCCGGCTCGCCAAACACCGCCCGGTCATGGGCCTGGTGCCGATTGGCAGCCTGGGCATGACCGGCGCGCTGCTGGCGCTGACGCTGCTGTATCCCGCCGGCTGGCCGTATGTGGTGTCATTATTGCTGTTAGGTATTTTCTCCAGCCTGTTCATCGTGCCGTTGAACACCTACCTGCAAGACCACGCCGCCGAGGACCGCCGCAGCCGGGTCATCGCCGCCACCAACCTGCTGCTCAACCTCGGCGGCGTCGCCGCGGTTGCCATCCACGCCCTGCTGGAAAATGTCTTGCGCTTGCGACTCCCCGCCCAATGCCTGATCGCCTTCACCGCCATGCTCATCATCAGCGGAATCGTGTTCACGCGCAGGCGCGAAATTGGTTGTTGATGGATTTTTTAACCACAAGAGTCAGGCGGCAATTACCCGCCGCCTCAAGTTCCGAACGAAGTGAAGCAAATGAACACCGATGGACACGGATAAAAAAACAAAACAAATAATCCGTGTTTATCCGTGTCCATCGGTGGTTAAAAAAAACGAAAAAAACCTTGCGCAAGTTCGCTAGATTCCATATCGTCCCATCCGTCAAATCGTCCAATCGAGTTGTCAAAACCCGCTGAAGATGAACAAGATCAGTCATAACGTAAGTACATCGCGCTCACGCGCTCACGCGCTCAAAGCATGACTTCTGCCCCGATTCTCTAATTACCCCGCGGAGTTTTGCTCGCTCCATTCCCCATCCGGTAACACACCGCCAGCGTCAGCGGCGCGGGGTGGTATTAAGTCAAGACTTGCCATCCTTCGCGTCTTGGCGTCTTTGTGGCCGGAGTTAAAAAATTTATGCACACCCCCAATATGAAACCACCACTGAAAAAACTAACCCTGCTATTAACCCTCCTCCCCGCGCTGACACTGACCGTGGCGGCAGTCCCGAAAGTCGTCAACGGCGTGGTCGCGCCGCCGGAGAGCGACCAAACTTACGCGGCGGTTTCCGGCACCGCCGCGCTCTACGTGTTCAATCCCAATGCCTCTTACAGCGGCACCAACATCACCCTCTCTTCCACCATCAATGGCGGCATTGGTGCGCGGGGTGTATTTGTCACCGCACAAGGCAGCTTGTCCTTGTCCAGCGGTAGCGTCACCACTAGCGGCACCGACGGCTGGGCAGTCTTCGTGAGCAACACTGCCAGCGGCACCTTGAGCCACCTCACCATTACCACCAGCGGCTACAATGCCACCGGCGTCAGGTCAACCCAGGCTGGCGGCGCGTTGATACTGAACAGCGTGGCGATTGCCACCACGGGTATCAACGCCGACGCGATGAACATCAATTCGACCATGACCGGCAGCAACTTGACCATAGTGACCCATGGTGCCGGCGCGGCGGGGGTCAGATTAAGCTATGGCATTACAGCAATACTGCGCGACAGTTCCGTCACCACCAATGGCGTCGGGGCGCTGGGTGTGTTTGTGAGCAGCGCCAATGTCGCCCAAACCGGCACCTTGTTAGTGTACGGCGGTACCATCGCCACGACTGGCGCCGCCAGCCATGCGGTCAATGCCACCACTGGCAATTGGGTGGAGTTTCATGACGCGACCATCAGCGCTTCCGGCCAAGAGGCCCATGCGCTACGGATGGGCTCCAGCGACTCGACCAAAAACACGGTTTTGACCGTCAGCGGAGGCACCGTCGATGCCGCGTCAGGCGCGGCTCTGGCAGTAGGCGTCTTGGCTGGCAGTCCCTCGATCAATTCTGGCGGGAGCTATATTGTCAATATCAGCGACGAAGCGGTCTTGCGTGGAGCGCAATCAATCCTGGTCACCAGCACAAATTCTGGCACGGCTGGCGTGGTGGATTCACCGACTGATTTGACCATGAAGGTCAGCGGCAATTCACAACTGCATGGCGATGCGATTTTCCTAGGCTCCGCCACAGCCGCCATCAACTTCGATGACAGCACGCTGACCGGCGACCTCATCGCCAGCAATACCGCCGCACTCATCCTGACCGCCAGCAACGGCGCCACCCTCAACGGCAATATCTCCGGCAACAACGACTCCGCCGTCAGCCTCGCCATCAGCGACCACAGCACCCTAACCGGTAACATCACCACCAGCGAAGACAATATCACCACCGTCAACATCAGCGACGGCGGCGCAATCATCGGCGACCTCATCGGCAGCGGCAACAGCGCACTGACCGTCACCGTCGGCGACGGCGGCGCATTGACCGGCGGACTCAACAGCGACCATCTGACCGTCACCGTAAACACGGGCGGCAACGTCACCCTCAACAAAGATTCCGCCTTCGGCTCACTCGACAACAACGGCACGCTGAACATCGGCGACTACCAAGTCAGCGTCAGCGACTTGACAAATGACGGCACCATCGACATCGCGGTGAACACCGACAGCGGCACCCACGGTACCCTGCACGTCACCGGCACCCGCAGCGGCGCCGGCACCTTCCACGTCACCAGCACCGGCGATGGCCAAGCCAACCCCAACGACGTGCTCGGCAACCTCGTCACCGGCAACGGCACCGCCAACTACACCTGGGACGAAGTGGACTGGGGCCTGGAAGAACTCATCGTCACCCCCAACCCCGACGGCACCATCACCGTCAAGGAAGACGGCACCAGCCCCGCCGGCGCCGTCCTCAACAGCGCCATCGCCGTCCAGCAAAGCCTGTGGTTCGCGCAGCAAAACAGTTTGCTCAAGCGCATGGGTGAACTGCGCTATGGAGCGCGGGCGTCCCGCCCGCTGGCGGACAAGGATGTCCGCGTTCCATATAACAGCCTCATCGAAAACATCTGGCTCAGAAGCTACGGCCAACAGTTAAACATCGGCAGCCAAGTAGCAGGCAAAGCCTACGAACAACTCATCTACGGCGTCGATCTCGGCACTGACCACAAATTCACCTTGTCCGCTGACAGTGACTTGTATCTCGGCGTCTATGCTGGCTACGGTCGCAGTGATATAGATTACCGCACCCCCGGCGCTGACGGTGAACTCAACTCTTACTACGGCGGCCTCTACGCCACCTGGTTACACAGCAGCGGCTTCTACATAGATGCCACCGTCAAAGCCGCCAGTGTTGATAACAACCTAAAAGCCCCCCACGGCAACACCCAACTCAAAGCCAACTACAGCGACATCAACCTCGGCGGCAGCCTCGAACTCGGCAAGAAGTTCACCTTCACCGATGACTGGTTCATCGAACCTCAATTCCAAGTCAACTACCTGCACATCCTCGCCGAAGATTACACCGCCGGCCCCATGACCATCAGCACCCAAGACCTCGACGCCCTGCAACTCCGCATCGGCAGCCTCTTCGGTCGCAGTATAAAACTCACCAACGGCGGCGCACTCCAGCCCTACGTGAAGATCAGCGGCGTCGAAACCATCAGCA
>JAISBF010000069.1 GCA_031266335.1 Verrucomicrobiales bacterium | reverse complement strand
TCAGAAACGGCTACCAACACACCCGCGCCAACACCGACGGTGCCCGCGCCGAACTCGGCGCCGGCCTCATCTGGCAACTCGACACCAACAACCAACTCCACCTCGACTACGAAGCCTCCTTCGGCGACAAGTACGACAAACCCTGGGGCCTAACTGCCGGCTACCGCCACCAGTTCTAAAAACAATTCGAACCACGAAGACACCAAGGCACGAAGGTTTATTTGAAAAATAGCCTTCGTGTCTTGGTGTCTTGGTGGTTCATCAATAAAAAAATCTCCGCGCCTCCGCGTCTCTGCGGTTAAAAACGGAATTTGCGGTAAAATGACTGGCCGGCAAATTATTTCCGTTGAAAGCCCAAATCCCCGTCCTGTTCAATCACGAAGAAGCCGGCTAAACGCGCGGGAGCATGGTCAGCGTTGGGGACCACCCGGAACTCCAGCGTGTGACAGCCCGCGGCGGGCAGGCCGTAACCGCCGAAGAACTGGCGTTTGAACAGGTTGTCGCGGTCGTCGTCCTCGGGGAAGCCCGGCTCATGTTTGAGATTCAATTCGGTCCAGTCTCCCGCCCCGTCGAAACGCACTTCCACGTTGGCGCGCGGTTCGGGATTCGCGCCGCCGAGATGATGCAAAATCCCGACGATGCGTCCCCGTCCGGCGCTGTAGCTGCCGGTGGCGCCAGGCCAGCCCTCAAGGTACTTCACCCGTCCATGCTCGCCGGGAGTGAAGTCCCGCAAGTTTTCCGCGAACCACGCGGGCACGAGGCGCGGCCAGACCCAGGGCGCGGGCGTGACGGTGGCGGACGGCAAGGCGCGCGCGGTCACGACCCGTTGCGCCGGCGGCAATTGCTGATACAGCGCCCACTGACGGTCAAGTTCCCGCTCGATCACTTCGCCGTGCACGGCATACCCGGCGGGGCCGGGATGAATGCCGTCGTTCATGAATGTCTCCCACTTTTCCCCGGCGAGAATGCGCCGCGCCAACGCCTCGCCGGCATCAGTGAGCACGCAGCCGTAGCGGTCGGCGACGGCGTAAAGATACTCCACTGTCGGCGGTCGCCGCCCGGCGCGATAATCGTCCATCTCGGCGATGAACAAGCCGAGGTTCAGCAGCATATCCGTGTCGGGACGCAACAGCCGGAGGCGGCGGACGTAGCCCTCGGTGGCCGGATCGGTGACGCCCCGGCCCTTGGCGCCCCACGCGGCATTGGCAGCGCTGAATTCGGCGACGACCAGGTCGGGGTTGAACGCCAGCAGTTTTTCCTCCATGCGGAACAGCTGCACTTCCGGCCCCATGGCGAAGATGATGCCGGTGCGCACCTCAATCTCAGCGTCGGGGAAATGTCGCTTGAACCACGGCGCCAGGCGGACGTAGAAACTGTCAATTTTCTGGCCGTCAAAGGCGGCGCCATACGTGACGGAATTGCCGATCACGCTGATGCGCAGTTTTTTTTGCTCCAGGCATTTGGTGAAGACGTTGCGCAGCAGGCATTGGTCAGTCATGTTGTTTTCCGACAGGGGTTGGGGTTGAGCCACCACGGCTCCCACCATCAAGCAGCAGGCCGTCAATGGAAACATCCGGTGAACTTGACAAAAACCGCCGAAAACACAAGGCAAAACACTCGCAAGGCGCGCTCCAAGTCCGCCATGACCTCGTTGCGGAAGTTTGGGTAAATGAGGAGTGTTCAGTTCCAGAGTTTTTCCGGATAGCGGCCGGCTTCGATGAGCCGGCGTATGTTCTCGATTACCACCGGGCGGTCTTCGCGATAGGTGACGCCAAACCACGCGCTGTCGGTGGGCAGGACTTTGCAATCGGCCAAGCCGGCTTTTACCATGCGATCCACATGCTTGGGGATGAAAAATTCCGCTTTGAGTTCGTGCCCCTGGGTCTTGAGGAATTCAACGAAGGCGGTTTCCAGGTTGGCGAAATATCGCGGAGTGAAGCCCCACATGTTCATGGACACCGACTCCCGTCCGGTCAGTTGGGCCTCGTTGCCAGGCTCCTGATTCTCGGCGCCGTCGGCGGTTTTGACAATCGCGGTCATTTCATTGACACTGAGCAGATTGTCAGCAGCGTCCTTGACGCAGATGCCGCGCGCCACCGAGCCGTGCGCCGACAAGGTTTTGTCGAGTTGAAAACCCACCATGCAGAATTGCGCCCGGCGCGACTCGTCGCGCGGGGTGGCCAGGAAGCGGGCCAGTTGCTCATAGCTGTTGGCGCCGTAGAAATCGTCGGCGTTGATCACCGCGAAATTGCCTTGCACCTGGTCTCTGGCGCACAGCACCGCATGGCCGGTGCCCCAGGGTTTTTCCCGGCCCGCCGGGACGCTGAATCCCGCCGGCAGTTTGTGCAATTCCTGGTAGGCGAAGCGCGTTTCGATTTTGTGCGCGAATTTTTTCGCCACCTGTTGTTTGAACAATTCCGCGAAATCGGGGCGGATGATGAACGTGACCGCGCCAAAGCCGGCGCGCCGGGCGTCGTACACCGAGTAGTCCAGCACCGTCTCGCCGTGCGGCCCCATCGGGTCCAGTTGTTTCAGTCCGCCGTAACGGCTGCCCATGCCGGCCGCTAAAATTACCAAAGTAGGTTGGTTCATAATCAGCCACTGACTATGCCGGGGCTCAAAGTGTTTCTCAAACAAAAATTAACCGCGGAGACACGGAGGAATTTTAACCACTAAGACACAAAGGCACGAAGGCTGTTTTTTTTAACAAACCTTCGTGCCTTGGTGTCTTGGTGGTGCAAGTTTTTTTAGAACTGATGACGATAGCCGGCGGTCAGGCCCCAGGGTTTGTCGTACTTGTCGCCGAAGGAGGCTTCGTAGTCGAGGTGGAGTTGGTTGTTGGTGTCGAGTTGCCAGATGAGGCCGACGCCTAACTCGGCTCTGGCGCCGTCGGTGTTGGCGCGGGTGTGTTGGTAGCCGTTTCTGATGGCGCCACCGCTGCTGATGGTTTCGACGCCGCTGATTTTGAGGTAGGGCTGGAGTATGCCGCTGTTGGTGAGGTTGATGGTTCTGCCGAAGAGGCTGCCGAGGCGGAGTTGCAGGGCGTCGAGGTCTTGGGCGCTGATGGTCAGCGGGCCGGCTTGATAATCCTCAGCGAGGATGTGGAGGTAGTTGACTTGGAACTGAGGCTCGATAAACCAATCATCAGCGAAGGTGAACTTATTCCCGATTTCGAGGCTGCCGCCGAGGTTGATGTCGCTGTAGTTGGCTTTGAGTTGGGTGTCGCCGTGGGGGGCTTTTAGGTTGTTATCAACACTGGCGGCTTTGACGGTGGCATCGATGTAGAAGCCGCTGCTGTGTAGCCAGGTGGCGTAGAGGCCGCCGTAGTAGCTGTTGATCTCACCGTCAGCGCCGGGAGTGCGGTAGTCGAGGTCGCTGCGGCCGTAGCCGGCATATACTCCAAGATATAAGTCACTATCAGCGCTGATGGTGAACTTGTGATCCGTGCCGAGATCGACGCCGTAGATGAGTTGTTCGTAGGCTTTGCCGGCGACTTGGCTGCCGATGTTTAGCTGCTGGCCGTAGCTTCTGAGCCAGATATTTTCGATGAGGCTGTTGTATGGAACGCGGACATCCTTGTCCGCCAGCGGGCGGGACGCCCGCGCTCCATAGCGCAATTCGCCCATGCGCTTGAG